>NZ_JBVHVI010000005.1:353957-465932 GCF_055564915.1 Streptomyces sp. NPDC028928 | reverse complement strand
CCCAACCTAACCCACCCCAGGTTCCCTGGTGGGGGAGTACCCCCTGTTGGGGGGGGGGAAGGGAACAAAACCTCCCCCCCCCCCCCCCCCCCAGCCCCCCCCCCCCCCCCCCGCTCCGGGGTGGTCCTACTTGGTGGTGGGGTCGGTGACCACGAGGAACTGGTCGGTGCTCAGGTCCATCACGACCTGAGCGTTGGTGCCCTGGGCGCGCTGGGCGGCGGCGCACTCTTCGGTCGGCCAGGAGCCGCGGGGGCCTCCGGCGGGGAACCGCTCCAGGACGGTTCGGGCCTGAGCGGTGGTGGCGACCATCAGGTGTCGCCGCCGTTCACGCGTTCGTGGGTGTCAATGAGATGGGCGATGGTGTCGGGGTTGTCCGCTAGGCCGACCCACTGCCCGAGCGTGGTGAAGACGGGGATCTGGTCGCGGTCGGGGTCGAAGATGACGCAGTAGTCGCCGTACCTGTCGAGCACCATGTCCCGCAGGACCGGACTTCAAGGGCGTCGAGGGTGAGACGGGCGTTCTCGCCAGGTGCCGGCGGCTGGAGCAGGGTGCCGGTCGCGCGCAGCAGGTCGCGTGGCTGTATGCCGGTCAGCAGCTCGTGGGTGATCCGGGGGTTGCCGCTGGTGCAGGTGATGACCGCGTCGGGGGCGTCCTTGGCGACGGTCTCGACGTCGACGGGTCGGACGATCAGATCGAAGGTTGCGGTGCCGTGCGGGCCGGGGGCGGGGATGGCGTCGACTCAGCCGTCGACGGCGCAGTGCTGATGATGAACCGCGCCGTAGAAGCGGTCGAGAGCCTTGCGGCGTTCCTCGGCGTCCGGGGAGCGCAGCGCCCACAGCAGCGCCGGTACCTACTCGGCCGAGCCGTACGCGTGCTCCATCGACGCCCAGTCGATGTCATGAAGTCCGTCGAACATGATCAGAACCATGCCAGGCGGCACTGACGAGGCCTGCGTGCTCACGTCCGCCCACGGCAGAGCACAGGCTCTGACACGAGGTAGCCATGTGTGCAGCCTCTACCACCAGGACGGCCGGAACGGCGTCCTCGGCTGTCCACTCCCCCTCGAACCAGACGTCCGTGCTTGGTGCGGGCCTTGGCGAGCCAGGCGCCGATCTTGACGGTGTCTCCGTCGACGCGGATCGTCTCGCGGGCGGCAGGGATGCAGCCTTCGCGGTGCAGGAAGAGTTCCAGGAGCTGGACGGTCTCCTCGAAGGTACGGCGGGCGCGACGGACGGGGGTGAACGGGTTGGTGTCGGGGGTGAGGCCGAGGGCGGCCATCAGTTGCTGCTGGCCGTGGAGGGTGGGCCAGGTGGTGAGCTGGCGGTGCAGCCAGGAGCCGATCTTCACCCCGGCCAAGAGGGTGGCGCAGGTGAGTGCGGCGGGGTCGGCGCCGGATGCGAGGTGGGCGCGCAGCAGGTGGTACTTGCGGTGCCAGTCCGCTGCGTGCGGGAGGCGCCAGTCGGTGCGGCGCGGAGCGGAAATGCGAGGAACTGCGGCTCAGCTCGCCGCTGCCACGCGTAGGGCCCTGCTGAGTAGGGCAGGGTTGCCCAGGCGGCGGCGCAGTTCCCTCTCCAGCCCGGCGATCGGCACCAGGTTCTGGGGGGCCCGGGCGTCTTTGTACTCGCAGCTGGCGTATCGCGGCAGTATCAGTTGCGAGAGGTTGGCCAAGGCGATCGCCTCCGGGGTGGGGATGTCGGCGGCGCATTCCAGCCGTACTATTCCGGCCCACGGGGCGCCGGGCGTACACGGTAGGCGTAGGTACCAGGCGTGCCGGTCCCAGGAGGTGCCCATCAAGAACACCGGGGTGCGTTCGCCGGCGGCCAGGGCGCTGACCATCGCGTGTAGGTCGGGCGGCAGGTAGGCGGTGCGGTGAGATTTGATGAGCCCCAGCGCTCGCGGCAGATGGGTGCGGCCGCGCAGCGGGCCGTCAACCACCAGCAGGTCCGAGTTGGCGGCGACGCCGTGGCTGGCCAGGGCAGTGCGGGCGTTGGCGGCGACGAGAATTTCAAGGTCGCCGAGTCGGCGTTGCAGTGCCGCTGAGAGCAGCACTGCAAGGTTTTCTTCCTGGTCGTCAAAGGTGATGTTGGCCTGGTAGGTACCGGCCGTGGTGGGCACGTCGACGGCGTTGGTGGCGGTGGTGAACAGGCCGCGTCGGGATTCGATGGTCAGCAGGTGCGCGCCACGGTCGGGGCAGCAGCACACGGTGCCAGCTGCATAGGAGGCGCATAGTGCCATCTGGGCGTCGTCGGCGTGGTTGCTGGCGCTTGGGGCCTGTTCGGCGGCCGGGGGCTGCTCGATCCAGATGCGGGCCTCGACGCGGCGCACGCCGTCGACGAACAGGACTGCGCCGGGGTCGGGCACGTGGGAGGTCGAGATGGGCTTCCAGTCGGCCGGGGCGAGTTCGAGGTCGGGGATGACTTTGGCGGTCGAGTCCCCGATGGTGTTCTCGGCGTTTTCGACGCTGGAGCCGTAGGTGGGGTCCCAGCCGTCGACATGGAATCGCATCCGGGCCGCATGTGCCGTGCTTGTCATGTGCCTTCCCGGGTGACGACGGAAGTGTGGGGGTCGCGGTGTACTTGGAAGCGGACCGGTACCCGTTCGGCGAGCCCGGTGACGTGGGTGATCACCCCGACCATCCGCTCCCCTTGGGCGAGATTCTCCAGGGTGTCGGCGACCATCTCGAGCGAGTCGGGATCAAGGGTGCCGAATCCTTCGTCGAGGAATATGGACTCGAGCTTCGTCGCGCCGCCCATGCCGGCCAGCTGGTCGGACAGAGCCAACGCCAGTGACAGGCTGGCCTGGAAGGTTTCGCCGCCGGACAGGGTGCGAACCGAGCGTTGTGAGTCGGCGTCGGAGTGGTCGATGACGTAGAACTCGCCTTTGTGGTGGCTGAGGTCGAATCGGTCACCCGACAACCGGCGCAGCGACTGCGAGGCGCCCGCGACCAGGGTGTCGAGGGCTGAATCGGCCAGCCACTGCGGGAACTTGTTGGACCGCATCAGCCTGGCCAGCTCGGCGGCCACCTGTTGCTGGGTGCGGGCGCTGCCGATCTTGTCCTGTATGGCGGCGGCGTCGGCGAGGCTGCGCTGGATCATCTCTACCCGGCCCCGGGCCCGCTCGGCTGCGACCGCTACCACCCGGGGGGCCTGGGTGGCGCGCCCAGGACCGTCGCCGAGGTCTTGGGGATCCAGGTCGTGGTCGCGCAGCAGACCCTCCAGTTGGTCCAGGAGCTGCTCGGCTTCGCTGTGTGCGGTGTGGGCGTCGGCTTGCGCGCGGAGGGTGTCGGCCTGCCGGTCGTCGGCCGCGCGGGTGGCCCAGGCGGCCAGGCTGGCCCAGGCGGCGGCGAGGTCGTCGGTGTCCAGGCTCGGCGGTTTGAGGGCCGCCACCGCGTCCCGGGCAGCGGTCAGCTCGGACCAGGCGGTCGCGGTGCGAGCCTGCCACTGCTGCTGTTCGGCCTCCGCCGCCTTGAGTGCCTCGCGTGTCTGACTTGCCTCGGCTGTGGCGATCTCCACGGCCGCTTCGAGGCGGTCGCATTCCTCCAGTAGGCCCGGCAGTGCATCTGCGGGCGGCGCCTGGTCCAGCAGCGTCTGCAGTTCACTCAGGCGGTCGGTCAGGGCGCTCTGCGCGTGGTCGGCGGCTGCGCTCTGCTGGACGGCGGTGGTGTGGACGCTGTGGGCGGTGGCGTGTGCTTGCTCGGCTGCTTCCAGCGTGGCGGTCGCGTCCTGGTGGGCCTGATGGGAGGTGGCGGCCTCGGCCTGGGCGGCTGCGAGGTCGTTTTCCACCGTGGACCTCTGGCCCTGGGCCCACGCTTCCAGGTCGGACCATGCGGCGGTCACGTCATGGGTGTCGACGGCAGGTGGGTCGAGTTCGGCCAGGGCGCCCAGCTGCGTGTGGAGGTCGCTGCGGGTGCGATCGATCTCCCTTTGCAGCGTGGCGACGGCCGCCGTGGCGGAGGTGTGCGCGGCTTCGGCCTCCTGTGCCGCGGCACGTGCCTGCTGCTCGGCGGCGACCAGCTGGTCACGGGCTGCGGCGCGTTCGTCAAGATGGGCGCGGTCGGCGTCGCAGTCGCGTTCGGTGTCGGCAGGACGATCGGGCAGCAGCGTGCCCAGCCGCTCATCGAGCAGGGTGCGCCGCTGGGTCAGGGTGTCCGCGGCGCGCTGCTTGGCGGCAACCGTCGTGGTGGCGGCCTGACGCTGGGAATGCAGGTCACGGTGTTCGCGGACCGCAGCGTCACGCGCGGCCTGGGCGGCGGCCAGGGCCGGGTCGGACAGCGGCGGCGGGAGGGTGGTGACGCTCTGCTCGCAGACCGGGCAGGCGTGGCCCACCTGGAGCTGAGGGCGTAGCTGGGCGGCACCGGCGAGGGTGCGGGCTTCCTCGAGGGCGGCCGTGGCCGCGTCGAGACGCACCTGCGCGTCGGTGACCGCACTGTCGGCCTGGGCGGCTGCCTCCACGGCGTCATCCAGCTCGCTGGTGGCGTCGGTGAGGGAGCTGGTGACGTCAAGGAGCTGGTCGAGTACCTCGCGCGCCTCGGTGAGCCGGCTGCCGTCGCCGGCGGCGGTGAGCGCGGAAGCGGACTGGTTGTGCCGGTCGCGGGCTGCGGCCAGCTGGGTGGCGGCGGCGTCGGCCTGCCGTGCCAGAGCCGCTGCCCGGCTGGTCAGGTCGGTGACGCCGTCGGGGGTTTGGACGGGAGCCAGCAGCTGTTGGCGACGCTGCAATGCCGCGTACGCCTGTTGTACCCGGTCGCGGCGGCCGCGGGTCTCCTCGGCGGTGCGCCGGGCCTCGGTGACGGCGTCTGCCAGCGCCCGTAGCCGCTCCTCGCTCTGCGCCAGCTCTTGGCGGGCACGCTGTGCAGCCGCGATGACTGCGTCGCGGCGCCCGACCAAGCCGGCTTTCTCGGTGTAACGGTCGCGGGCAATGTTGAGGACAGCGCGCTGCGGGCCGGATTGGGCGGCTTTAGTGGCGTCGGCCAGGGTCTGGGCAGCCGCGTCGGCGGCGTCGCGGGCCTTGTGGGCGGCTGTCCGGGCCTCCACAGCATGGCGCTGCAGCTCTTCGATACCGTCCGGGGTGCGCAGGGGGGTGAGCCGGGCGAGTTCGGTGCGCAGCGCGGCGAGACGTGCCTGGGCATCGCTGGCGCGGGAGTGTGCCTCGGCGACGCGGGGCACGAGCTGGTCGACGGTGGCGGCCAGCTGTCCCAGTGCCGACAGGCGGGCCTGGGCGTCGGCCTCGGCTTGCGGGGTGGCGTCGGCGTGCCGGCTCAGTTGGTCGGTGAGGACCTCGATCTCCTTGGCTGCTTCGGCCGCCTGGGCGCCGGCGCGTTTGCCGATGCCTTCGTAGTGGGCGGCTCCGAGCAGCTTGAGCAGGATCTGTTGCCGGTCGCGGGCGTTGGCGGACAGGAACCGGGCGAAGTCGCCTTGGGGCAGGACGACGCACTGGCAGAAGTCGTCGAAGGACAGGCCGAGCAACTGCTCGATGGTGGCGTTGAGTTCCTTGATTTCTCCGGCCAGTACTTCCGGCTGTGGCCCGTCTGCGTCGGTGACGACCGCCGTAGGGTCGGTGAACTTCACCAGGCTGACGGTCTTTTGCTGGATCTGTTGGCCGACGCGGCGGACTTCGCGGGCGACTTGGTAGCGCTGGGATGCGACGTCGAAGGTGAGCGAGACCGTGCATCGGTTGCTCGTGGGGGCGAGCGCGTAGGCGATGGCGTTGCTGCGGCCCCACCGGTAGGCCGAGCCGTACAGGGCGAAGGTCAGGGCGTCGAGAACGGTGGACTTGCCTGACCCGGTGGGGCCGACGAGGGCGAAGTAGTCGGCGTCGGTGAAGTCGACCACGGTGGGAGCGCGGAAACCGGCGAAGCCGTTGAGCTCCAGGCGAACGGGGCGCATGTTGAGGGATTCCTTCTAGCGGGTGTCAGGGCCGCTGGGTCAGGAGCGGGCGGTCGAGCGGGTCAGGTCGTCGTGCAGGTGGTTGAACAGGGCCGTGACCCGGTCGTCGCTGACGCCGACGCTGTGGCAGTAGTCGGAGAACAGTTGCGCAGGCGTCTTGGTCGGCTGGTGGGTGGCGATGCCCGCCTTGGCGCCGGTGCTCGCATGGTCGGGGTGGATGCGGATCTCGAGGGCGTTGGGAAGGGCTTCCAGCAGGTCGTCGCGCATGCCGGCGTAGGCGGGCTGGGTGACCACGAGCCGGAGGTAGTCCTCGCCGTAGACGGCGTGGTCGGCGGTGAGCTGGGCGACGGTCCCCTCGATGGTGCGCAGCCTGCGGCCGGCAGTGACCGGGATGTCGGTGATCTTCGCGGGGGTTCCGGGAGAGGCTTCGACGAGGCAGACCACGTGGGTGTTGTTCTGCTCGCCGAAGTCGATCGCATAGGGGGATCCGCTGTAGTGCACCGGGCAGGCGGCCGGGATCGTCTGTCGGCGGTGCAGGTGGCCCAGGGCCACGTAGTGCGCTTCGACGGGGAAAATAGCGGCGGGCACGTGGTATTCCATGATCGATTGGGCAGCCCGCTCGCCGCCACCGAAGACGCCACCGGTGCACGTCAGGTGGGCCATGACGATGTTGACGGCGTCGGAGGTGAAAGCCCCTGTCAGGTTGTCCAGAACATCACGGATGAGCTGGTCGTAGGCACCGACGTTCTGCGAGGGGGTATTGGCGATGATCTCCGCGGCGCGGACGGCGTAGCGCTGGGAGAGAAACGGCAGAACGGCGACGTTGACACGCTCGTTGGTGGATTTGGCGCGGAAGCTGTGCACGCCGCCCTTTGCGGCCGGGCGGGCCTGGCCATAGACATGGATGCCAGCGATGTCCATCAGCGGCTTGTAGGCCTCGAGTGTGGCGCCGTGGTCGTGGTTGCCGGCGATCAGGACAACCTCGATGTCCTGCTTGGCCAGTTGCAGCAGGGTGCGCACGACAAGCCTTTGGGCGTCCGCGGTGGGCGCGGCGTTCTCGTAGAGGTCGCCGGCGATGAGGACGGCATCGACGTCGTTGCCGACGGCTATCTGGGTGATCTCACGCAGTACGCCTGCCTGCTCCTCGAGCCGGTTACGGCCCTTGAGGGTCTTGCCGACATGCCAGTCGGAGGTGTGGAGAAACTTCACCGGGTCGGTCCTTTTCGGATGGCTGAAGCAGCGCAGCGGATTGCGTCAGGCGTGATCTGAAAGCGCGTCGGCGGACGTCAAAAGGGCGGCTCGTCGATGGCCCCGTCGTCGGGATCGTCGAACCACGAGTCGCTCTGGGTCTGGGGCAGCTTGCTGAACGGGTCCGGTCGCGCCGCACCACCGGCGTTCGAGTCAGCAGGCGAAGTGCTGGTGGTGAAGGTGGGATCGGCGACCTCGGAGAGACGGGTGGCCCAGGCGGGAAAGGGGAATTCGACGGCCAGCGGCACCGGGATCTCGGGCTGGGAGACGAACATGGTGCCAGGCTTGGCGAGAGTGGCGCGCTGCCGCTGCGAGGCGGGCAGGAAGCCGTACTCAGGGCGGCCGGCCTCGGCGGGGTCGAGCCGACCGACGATCTTGATCGAGGAGTTCGACACGATGCGCCGTTCCACCTCGGATGCGGTCTGCTGAGCGCCGATAAGGATGATGCCGAGCGAGCGGCCGCGTTCGGCGATGTCGAGCAGGACGTCCTTGATCGGAGAGGAGCCCTCGCGCGGCGCGTACTTGTTCAACTCGTCGATCATCGTGAACAGCAGCCCGCCCGGACCGGCTTGCTCTTTGCGGTCGGTCTCCGCGGCGAGCACGACACCCACGACGAAGCGTTGTGCCCGCTCCGGCAGGTTGTGCAGGTCCACGACGGTGACCTGCTGCCCCGAGGTGTCGATGGAGTGCGTGACCGGACGGTCGGTGACCGTGCTCAGGTCGCCACGAAGCAGGGGGCCCAGCGGCCTTTGGGACGACCGCAGCCGCCGCACGAATGCGTTGACGGTGCCCATCCCCACCGCCGGCCCCGCCCAGTGGGCGCGAGTGGCTTCGTCGGTGACCTTCTCGCAGATGAACGCGATCATCTCCGCCCAGGTGCGGATGGTGGCTCCGTCGATGGCGACCGCGCCGTCGTTCCCTGCGGCCTGGGCCTCGTGGCGCAGCCGGCTGGTGACCTGGTGCACGACAATCGTGTACTGGTTCTTCTCGTCTTCGACGTCAGCGAACACGTACGGGAGCAGTTCGCGTTGGCAGAACTCCGCGAGCGTCCACCAGAACGCGGTCACCCCGCTGGTCCGGCCGGTGACGTGGGGGCGGCCGGTGGTATCGCCAGGCAGCGGCGGCGCGTAGAAGCCGGCAGAGGCAAAGGGTCGAGCGGGCAGGCCGAGCCGCGCGTATGCGGCGCGCAGCGTCTCATCGAGGCGGGCGTTGGGCTGGTCGACGAACAGCAGGTCCTCGCCTTTAACCGAGAAGATCAGGGCCTTGGCGTTGACCGTACGGGCTCCCAGGGCACCCGAGGTGAACAGCGAGTGCAGCAGGAACAGCGCGAAGCTGGTCTTGGTCGCCACCCCGGAGATACCCGAGATCGACACGTGGGCGCCGCGGGTACCGTCGAGGAACTCGAGGTTGAGATAGATCGGTTCGCCGTCACGACCGATGCCGGCGGGGATCCGCGCGTCCATCTTGTCGAAGTACAAGGCGGCGTCCCGGTCAGCACCCGAGGCCCGGATCGCGACTGCGCCGGGACGTGGCGGGACGTAGCACTCGGGCTCGACGCGGGTGGTGGTGACCTCGGCGATCTCCTGCACGGTCGCCGGCAAGATCCCGTCCGCAATGAGGAACACATCCGAGCCGAACGCGGCGCCCTCGTGGCGGGCGACCACCTCCGTCACCACGCCGGAGGTGACGACCTCGCCGTAGCCGGGGATCTGCCGACGGGTGCTGACCACGTCGTCGAGCTGCAGGTACGCGTCGGGGGAAAGGGCGACGTGAAACTTCAACGGCGTGGAGTCCTCGGTGCCTGCAACCTTCCCGACCTCCTGCTCGACACCGCCACTGAGGGGCAGGCCTCCAGGCGGCTGCCGACTCGTCAGGGGCGCTGAACCGGGGCCTGAGGTAGTGCTGTCGACGCCAGGGGTCTTGGAGTCGGTTTCGGTCATCGGCGGTCCTGTGCCTATCTCATCGTGCGTCGGGGCGGCCCTGGCGGCTGGCGGTGGACACCGTACGCCGGGGCGCCGAAACTACTGCGCAGTTCCACAGATTGCCGGGACTCCCAAGGTTTCCAGTCCCGACGGGCACGGGGGCGGCTTACCCTGCAGATGCGCAACCCGGGCAAGGCCGGTACCCGTCAGTCCCGCCCACCGGTCTCCCAACTCGTCGCGTGCCAAGGACCATTGGCACCTTCCCTCATCGAAGCGCTCCGCCATCGACGCAGGACGACCCACGCGTTGGCCGAAGGCGCGTCGCTGATCGCCGACGGGTGATGTCGTGGTCGGTCTATCCGCGCCACAGGGGCACAGGCGGATGGCGTCGGCGAGAAGCGGTCTCGCCCTGTTGTTCGTTCTCCCCGACCGCAGCATGTGTGGCCGGGCCGAAGTCGGCCTGCAGACGTACGTCCTGACCCGCTCGTTCTGCCGTGCGCAGCCGAAGGGCAGGAAGTTTTCGTCACACAGAGATGCCAGATACATCCACACCCCCGGCTTGCTGGGCCCGCACCACGAACGGCACAGGCGGTAAATAACCGCCTCAAGCACCCCACCCGCACGCGGTCTGCGCGCATCCTACACACGATCCCTTCACCATGCACACACATTTTCGCAACCTCTCGCACCACCCCGCCGACGTGCTCCGAGACGCCAGTCCAATGACGCCGGATGGTGTCCTGCGCGCACTCCCGCGGCAGGAACAGCCGCCAGTTCAGCGGGCACGGGGAACGACGGACACGGCCTGCACAGTGATCGCGACCTGGCAGTTCGCCTGCTTGCCCAGCGCACCGCAGTACTGGAGAGCGACCGCCACCGACATCCTGCCGTCTTTGGGGAACGACGCGTCATCGACCGCCCAGGCATCCGGGCCGATCCGTGGCACCAGCCGCCTGGCGATCCGCTGGCGCACCGGCATCGGATCCTACGTGGGCTGGTTCACGAACTGCTGCAGGTTCTGCTCGTTGCCGTGGCAGCCGCGAGACCATGGCCGGGATGGACTTGCGGCGACCGTCCATCATCAGTCCTCGCAGATAGCAGTTACTCTTGGCCTGCGGTCACTCCTCTCCGCCGCGTTCTCCGAGGGCAAGGGCAGCGCGGCTCGCCAAGGTCACCGCGGCCCCCAGGACGGCCCCACCCGCTCCTATGGCCGCTTTGCGCCCCACCTCTGCGGCCGCGTTCTTCAGTTGCGTCGGGTCCCGGGCCGCGTCCCACCATCGCGTCGCCTCCATTGAATGTCGGCCAGACTCGATCCCGAGCGGCCTGTGGAAGTCGTCGACGGTGATGCCGACATGGTTGATCGAGCCCACTAAAGCCCGGTGCGCGGGCAAGTGCAGCAGCACATTCGAGTTGGCCGTGCCGGCAGCCGCATCCATGCGTGCCATCAGGTGCTCGATCTTCTGTGAGATGCGTTCCCGCCGCTTCTGCCGGTCATCCTTCAGCGCGAGCCGACGCCCGTCCAGCTTGTCCGGAGACTTGTCCAGCACCCGCTGCAGTCGCAGCACGTCGAGCGCGTCTTGCAGTTCGAAGCAACGAGCCACAACGGCGAGCAACTCCTGAACGTGGGACTCTGCTTCCTTGGCCATCTTGGCGAGATCACCGATCTTGGTCGTGCTCTCCACCCTCTCCGCGAGTGCGTCGAGTTGACCCAGCGCCCACCCCAGGGCATCTGTGATCGTATGGGTCCTGGCCTGCACAGTCGACCACGTATCGTCGTCGACCTGACCCTCACGGTCCAGAACGGTCATGGCGGACTCGATGTCGAGGCCCGCTCCGAACACCTTCCCCAACTCGGCGTTCTTCTGGGCGCGGAGCACGTCATCGACCTTCTTGTCGATCGTGGCGAGATAGCTCTTGATCTCGCTCATCTCGTGCTGCCGCGCGAGCTGCGCCATGATCCCCGCGGTACCAGCGAGAATCGCCGGGTTGGTCAGGAGCGAGGCGGGCCCCTTCGCGATCTGGAGCCATGACTTGATTGCGCCCGGTTTCCCCACCATCGCATAGCTGATGCCTGGCGTCTTGCTTTCGATCAGCCCGTACTTCTTGTAAAGATGCGCGGACTCCTCGGTCAGCTTCAACCAGCGCCCTGAGTTGGCGGCAATTTCGGAACCTGCCTGTGCGACTCCGGCCCCGGCACGGAGGAGAGGTCCGAGTCTTTGCAATACGAGGTCCTTCGACAACGACAGCAGTCCCTCTGAGACGAGAAAGCGTTCGACATCCGTCGGGTTCCCGATGACCGCGAGTCCGTCGCCGTCACTGATCAGCTGAATCTCGTTATCCATCGCCCTCTCCTGTAGTGGCTCCTCGCCGTTGAAGGTAGCGGGGGTGAGCGGCGCAAGAGCCCCCATCATCGGAAGACGTCGACCCCTACCCGGCCACCGACGCGCGCACCGCGGCTACACCCTCAACTACGAAGAGCCGTTGAAACCCAACACCTGTCCGACGCTGGAACGCTTGGCCTCTGCGACCAGATCGCGGAGCTTCGCCAGTCGCCAGGCAGCTCCACCCGGGGTCAGTGGTCGCCGGTAGGTTCCCAGCGTGACCCTCGAAAAGACGCTGCACCAGATCAAACTCCGCCTGCAAGATCAACAGGCGGCACTGCCTTGACGGCGGGGAACCTCGTGAAGAGTGTTACTCAGCCCTGGGGGCCCACTCGTGGGCGAAGGCCTCCATCTGCTTGATGACCAGGTCGACGGCCTGTCGCTCCTCCTTCGGCGGATAGTCGTAGCGGGCGAGGAGCCGGCGGACGCGGCCGCGCAGCTTGGCCCGGACCGGTTCGCGTGAGAGCCAGTCGACGCTCAGGTTCTTGCGGATGTCGTCGACCAGAGCCCGGGCGATCGCGGCGAGGGTCGCGTCACCGCCGGCGATCGCCTCGGCCATGCCACGCTGGGCGACCGCGTCATAGAAAGCGAGCTCGGCGTGGTTCAGCGGGGGGTCGAACCGCTCGCCGCGCCGGGCATCGGCGGACACTTCCTTGGCCAGGGCGACCAGTTCGGCGATCACCTGGGCGCTGGTGAGTTGCTGCCGCATGTAGCGCTTCATCAGGTCGTCGAGGCGCTGGCTGAAGCTCTCCTGGCGCATGATGTTCTGCCGCGTCACCTCGCGCATCTCCTGCTGGATCAGGCGGCGCAGGGCTTCGGCGGCCAGGTGGGGGGTCTCGGAGTTCTGCAGTCGGTGCAGTACGGCTTCGTTGAGGCGGCTGATGTCCAGCTGACCGATACCAGCCTCGCCGTACAGATCGGTGATCTCCTCGGCGTCTATGGCGGAGGCCGCGAGTTGTTCGAGGTAGAGTCTGACCTCCGCTGGCACCGGCTGTCCGCTGGCTTCACGGTCCGCGGCGTCGAGTTTGACCATCCAGACCCGGACTTCGGCGAAGAAGGCAATGTCGCGTCGCCAGTCCTCAAGGTCCGCGAGTCGCTCGGCGATCTCCCTGCTCATGGAGCACAGGACGCGATCGCCAAGACGCACCAGGTCGTCGTCTTCTCCCACGACACCCGGTTGCCCGATGCGGTGCGCTTCCACCGGATCAAGGCCACGATCCTGGAGGTCGGCAGATTTCGGCACTCCAAGGTGACCGTGCGCCGCGTCGACGACCCGGTCAAGCGGGAACTGGCAGCCGTCCGAGCAGTCGCCAAGGACCCCAAGGTCACTGCGGCCGTTCTCGGCGAAATCCTCCCGGGTCAGTGTCGCCCTGCCCTGGAGGCCGCGCTCCAGGAGTCGGCCCGCCGCACCCTGTTCGCCACCGGCATGGACCACCCCACGATCGAGGACCGCGTCGGCAAGGCCCATGAACTCACCGATCTGGCCGCCCTCGCCCTCTTCGGGGAGCGGCGCGGCAAGCCCGCGGTGTACCAGGAACTCGGTCGACGGCTCGGCGCTGATGCATCTGCGGTCGTCGAGCAGTGCAACAAGGGCGCCCACACCACCATCCCGGACGCAGCCCACGCCACCCGGTTCATCGAGCGCGCAACCAACACCGCGGAAGGACTGCGTTCCCTGTGACAACCTCCACCGCGCCCGCCTTGACTGCCGCCGAACGCATGGCTGCCGCCGTCGCCCTGCTGGAGGCCAGCGCCTCCGGGAGCGCCCACCCTCGCGCAACAGCCTTCCTCCTCCGCCGAGCGCTGGAAGGAAAGCTGGACACCTACCTCAGCAGACAGCGTCCAGCACTGGGGCGGTGCCGCATGCAGACCAAGGTCGTCTGGCTGGCCCACCACCTCAACCCCGAACTCGCCGGCAGGATCGCCGCAGTCTGAGCGGCGTATGCCACTACCAGCAGTACGCCATGCCACCGACCGTCGGTGAGCTCCTGAGCTGGTACGACGAGGTCGCGTTCGTCCTGCGCGCCCTTCCGTCCTGACCACACCAGGGAAAAGCAGCCAGGCGCCATGCTGAAAGCCGCCAAGTCACAGGTAGACGAGGGCATGGCTGCTCGCCCACGCCAGGCTCCGGCTTCCTCGCTGTCAGCTCATGGGAGCGCTCACATGATCGGCCGACAACTTGACGCGACCGCGGAGAACTTCTTCACCGCAACGCAATGCGGCCAGCAGGACCTGTCCGACCAGCCCGCTACCGGGTAGTGCCTCAGGCTGAGCCATGCCAGCCGAAGCTCATCAAGGCATTGTTGGCGCAGGCGAGTCGGCACCCAGCTTCCAGGCCACGACATCGAGGATCCGCAACCGCGACACGTCGTCCGGGGCCTGCGATGCCAGGGCTTCCCACTGCTCCGGCTGCTCCTTGAGGTCCCGAGCCATGCATTCGGCGAGAGTCGAGAAGAAAACTGCGTCAGGTCGCCCAGACGTGGGATGCATCGGATAGTTGGCGTCCCTGCTGTAGTAGCAAGCTTTGACCTGCTGGTCGAAGAGCGGGATGAAAAGCGGGCGCTTCCGATGGAGGATCTTGGTCAACTTGGTCAATCCGATCCCGGGCACCTTTCCGGGAACGTCCAAGACGCCGATCAGGCTCTCGAGCAGGGGTCCGTGGCGGCCATGGGCCACTGCGGTCTGCAGCGCGAGGTCCTGGGGTATGGCGGCCAGCCCGGCCTCCAGCGCCGGCCGCACGGCGTGCAGCGAGTACACAGCGGCAATCGTGGGACCGGCGTTGAGGAGCAACGGAGCGAGGAGGTCGCCATCATTCAACTCGTCCGGACCGCTGCCTGTGGTCATCCGGTCGTATGCCGGGTACGCGAACGGCTTGACCCCCTTCGCGGCCGCGGCGGCCCTGTTCGCCGACTCATCGAAATAGGAGCGAACCCACCGGGCAGCTACCTCAAACTCCACGCTACGCCCGCCAACACGCACCTTCCGGTCCCTCACACCGCCCCCGGACATCAGTTGCCACTCCCCCGGCCCCCGCCCACAACCGCAAGGCAACACAAGCTCGACCGACTGCTGAAGTGTAGTCACCGACACCGACACCGACACGACCGGCCCTCCGGCGCGCAGCCCGAAGGATGTCCCGCGGTCAAAGGTTGCTCGACCCAATGGTGCTCGAACGGCTCCAGGCCGTCCAGGCAAGTGAGTTGTCGGAATTGAGGATGTCACGTCGTGCCGTCGGCGGACAACGCGAAGGCCGTGAAGATCGGCGTGGCCACGGAGATCGAGAGCCGAGTGAAGCCGTTCCCCTCACGTCCCTGACCAGTGCAAACTCCGCACACACTATAGCGGTCGGCGTGAGAATGACATGTCCTTTCGTCACCCATGTCAGCAACAAATGAGCACCATCCGTCAGTGCCAACCACCAGGTCAGTGAGCCTGCACCACTGACACTCAGATGACGATGCCCGACTGACACTCCGCCGCAGACCGTCACTCGCCCGGCCCACGTGGCGGCCCGACATCCGCGCCGCCGTGATCTCCCGGGCCCGGATCAACATGCACCGCAAGATGCTGCATCTGGCCGCGGCCACCGGGCAGTATCCGGTCGCGGTCCTCTCGGACTGCGCCGTCTACGCCGCCGACGGCCCCAGCCCGCTCGACGTCCTGCCCTACGACGCCGGCGGCAAGACCATCCCCGGCAGCTTCCGGCTCGGCGTCAGCCCGGGCATGGTCAAACACGAGGGCACCCAGAGCGTGCTGTGGGGCGCCAACGTCCTCGAGCAGCTCGCCGGCGACGGCCATGTCGCCAACCTCGCCCGCTACATCAAGACCGGCGAGGTCACCGCCAAGGACACCGGAGAGTAGGGGAATCGCGGCATGGTCACGGTCGGGGAAGGACTCGACAAGGCGGTCCAGGGCGCGTTCACGCGCCCGATCCCGAAGTCCGCCGGGGCACAGATGCGTTACCTGGTCCGCCGGCACCAGGGCAGCACCCGGCGGGTGGCCGAGCTGCTCGGCGTCAGCCAGCGCACCGTCGAACGCTATGTGAAGAACCAGATCAAAACCCCCCGGCCCCAGCTCGCCGACCGGCTCGAAGGCGAGGTCCGCGCCCGCTGGCAGCCTCAGATCCGGGCCAGGGCCAAGCAGACCGCGGCCACCACCGGCGGCATCATGATCGACGTCCAGGCCCGCTTCGGCTACACCGCCGCCCCCGGCAGCACCGACGACGCCCGCCTACGTCACCTCACCCTCGCCCTGCCCCCCCAGCACGCCGCCCGCCTCTTCACGGCCCGGGAGGCAGGCGCCACCGAGGACCGGCTCCGCCAGATCGCCGCCGAGGCCCTGGGCGAGGTCTACTTCCGCGACAACGGCCGCCGCGCCCACGGCCTCGAAGTCGAACTCACCGACCTGATCGACCTCGAATTCGAGCTGTAGCCACCGGCGCGCCGACGCACCGGACGGTGAGCAGCAGCGGCGCCCGCGGCGGGGGCATCGCGGACCGTGCCGTCCAGACCGGCTATCGCGAGCGCCACGCGGTCCAGTGCGGGATCAACCGCCTCAAGTGCCGCCGGGCTGCGGCCGCCAGGTACGACGCGCCTGCCGTCCGCCACGGGACGACCGCGCTCGTCGCGGACCGAACGAATGGCTGTGACCGGCCGGTGCGAGCCGGCGCAGAGAGGAAACGCCTGAGCAGGGCTTGGGCCATGACGTGACCGTGGCATCCGGCGACCTGCAGGGCAGTCCGCCCGTCGTCAGCGGGCAGTTGAGGATCTGCCTCGTACGCGGAGCAGAATCGCGGTGGCCGCCGTGTTCCCCGGGTGTCCCGTCCGCAGGTGACCCTCGCCCTGGAGACCGAGCACGCGGGTGAGCAACGTGTCCCCGAAAAACACCTCTCGTTCGGATCCGCCTCGGACGCGAGAAGCACGGTGAGTGCCTCGTAGGCACCGGCCTCCACGGCCTTGTGCGCGGCCACGGACCGCGACGAGGATGTGTCCCGCCCCTCCCTGCTCGTGCGGAAGCGCATCACCATGCCCGGCCGGTAGCCGTTCCAGCTTCCCGGCCCGCCCGGTGGGCTGCGGCCGCCGCGCGATCCGGATGCCACCGACGACGAGAGCAGGACGGTCAACGGGTGGTCGTGCTCGCGGCCATCTTGACCGAGGCGTTCGCACTGGCCGCGGGGCTCGAGCGTCCGTCCCGGGAGCCGTCTCGCCCGCCGAAGGCGCCACGGCTGCGCGGACACCTTCGACCGCCTTCCCACGAGCCCGGATTCAGGCTGTGGCGCGCATCACACCCGGCCCATGTCACGTCCAGGCCGCCTGCTCCCATCTGGTGGGCGTCAGCAAGCGAGCCGAGGAGGACGGAAACGATGGGCACACGGCAGGAGACCGGCACGGCGAGCGCGCACCGCGTGGTGATCCTGGGGGCGGGATACGCGGGCATGGCCGCGGCCATCCAGCTCGCGGCCCGGGTGAAGCGGCGCGAGGACGTGCAGGTGACCGTGGTGAACGCGCAGGAACGGTTCACCGAGCGCATGCGGCTGCACATGACGGCGACCGGGCAGCAGCTCGCCGAGCTGAGCATCCCCGAGCTGCTTCAGGGCACGGGCGCGCAGTTCGTGCGCGGCTGGGTGACGGCGGTGGACGCGGACGCGAAGACCGTGCGGATCGACGACGACCGGGTGCTGCACTACGACACGCTGGTGTACGGGCTGGGCGGCGTCGCCGACACCGCGGCGGTGCCGGGGGCCGAGGACCACGCGTACACCCTGAACAGCGCCCAGGACGCCGAGTTGCTGGCCGACCGGCTGGCGCGGCTGGGCAGCGGCACGGTGGTGGTCGCGGGCAGCGGGCTGACCGGCATCGAGTCGGCCGCGGAGATCGCCGAGCGGCATCCGGAGCTGGACGTCGTGCTGGTGGGCAGGCAGGAGCCCGGTGCGGGCATGACGGCGAAGGCCCAGAGGTATCTGCACGCCGCGCTCGGCCGGCTGGGAGTGGGAGTACGCGCCGGCGTCGAGGTGGTCAAGGTGCTGCCCGGCGCGGTCGAGCTGGCAGGCGGGGAGAGCATCGAGGCCGGCGCGGTCCTGTGGACGAGCGGCACGCGGACCTCGCCGCTGGCAGCCGCCGCCGGGCTGGCCGTCGACGCGCGGGGACGCATCGTCACCGACTCCGCGCTGCGGTCGGTGTCCCACCCGCAGGTGTACGCGATCGGTGACGCGGCCGCGATCCGGCAGGGCTACGGCGTCATGCACGGCACCTGCCAGGGCGGCATGCCGACCGGGGTGCACGCCGCGCTGTCGATCGACCGGGCACTGAAGGGCAAGCAGCCGAAACCGTTCCGGTTCGGCTACTACCACACGCCGGTGAGCCTGGGACGCGGTGACGCCGTGGTGCAGTTCACACGGCCCGACGACAGCCCGCGCCGGATCTTCCTGACAGGCCGTATGGCCGTCCGGTACAAGGAGACGGTGACCGCCTCGCCCTGGCCGACGTACGGCCGTATGAAGAAGATGCCCGCCTCGGGCGCTGTCTGGCCCCGCGGGGGCCGCTCCAGCCGGGTCCGGGAGGCCCGGTGACCGGCCTGACCACCCACCCCGGTCAGCAGGTCTTCCACGAGCACCGGCGGCTGCTGTTCTCCGTGGCCTACCGCCTCCTGGGCAGCGCCGCCGATGCCGAGGACACCGTCCAGGACGCCTGGATCAAGTGGTCGGCCTCCGACCGCTCGCAGGTGGCCGACCCCAAGGCGTACCTGACACGCATCGTGTCGAACCTGGCGCTGGAGCGGCTGCGTTCCACCCGGCACCAGCGGGAGACCTACGTGGGGCCGTGGCTGCCCGAGCCCATCCTCACCGGCCCGGATGCCTCCGAGGCCGTCACGGACGCCGAGTCGGTGTCCATGGCCATGCTGGTGGTACTGGAAACGCTCAGCCCGCTGGAACGCGCGGTGTTCGTACTCAGGGAAGTCTTCGGCTTCACCCACGCCGAGATCGCCGAGGCGGTAGAGCGCTCCGAGGCCGCAGTACGCCAAGCCGCCCACCGCGCCCGCGAACACGTGCGAGCCCGACGGCCCCGCTTCACCGCCGACCCCTCACACCGGCGCCAAGCCACCGAACGCTTCCTCGCCGCCGCGACCGGCGGGGACGTCAACGCCCTGATGGAACTACTCTGCCCGGACGTCACCCTGTGGACCGACGGCGGCGGCAAGGTCCGCCAGGCCCTGCACCCGGTGACCGGCGCCGCCACGGTCGCCGCCTGGTTCGCAGCCATCAGCACCGTCACCTACCAGGGCATCCAGCCCGCCGACATGAAAGCCGAACTCCTCGACATCAACGCCGGCCCCGGCATCGTGTTCACCGGGCCCGAGCGCGTGATCGCCACCATCACCTTCGACTTCGACGCCGACGGCCGTATCACCACCATCCACAACGTCGCCAACCCCGACAAACTCCACGCCATCACCAACCGCACCACCCACGACATCGCAACGCAGTAACCACGGCCCACAACGGCCCACACCATGAGGCGGACCATCCAGCATTTCGACCGTAGCGCGCTCCCTGGCACATCTCCGTCAGATCCTGGCCGCCCCGAGCCGGGCCGCGCCCCCCCCGGGGGGCGGCCGGCGATCGCTGTCAGCCTGGGAACCCCGTCCACCACAGCCGCGTCCGGTCACGAGGGAGCACGGGCACGCATGAGTGGACCTCCAGGCCGGTCAGGGGGAGCGCGGTGGAAAAGCCGTTCCTGATGCCAGTCGAAGACGTCTTTTGCCTGCAGCAGGGCAGAGCGGTCATGGTGAGCGGCCGGATCGAACGCGGCCGGGAGCGCAGGGGCGACACGGTGGAGATCATCGGCTTCGGCAGCAGCGCAACCGCCCTCGTCGCGGACATCGAGCAGGACCGGATGCGCATCGGGGAAGCGAGCGCCGACATCAATGTCGGCGTGCTGCTGCACGGCATCGCCACAGACACCGTCGAGCGGGGCCAGGTGCTCGCCACACCACGCTCCCTCACCGCCCATGCCGACTTCACCGCCGACACCACCCTGCTGCCCGAGGAACAGAGCACCGTCAACATTCTCTGCGGCGATCACCTGTGCTTCCACACCCGCACCACCGCAGTGTGGGCCACCCTCACACCCCCCAAAACCCCCGCCATACTCCAGCCCCTGCACAAAACCGAGGTCACCGTGGCACCCGAACAGCCCCACGCACTCGAAGAACGCCAGACGTTCGCATTCCGCCACCACGCTCGCGCCGCCGGCTCCGGCACCGTGACACAACTCCCCCGCTGAGGTCCACGACAGAAGCCAAAGCCGCATCCACCCCGCCAACAACCACGCCTTGACCCACACCTCACCACAGGTGCCACATGGTGGTGATGCGGCCGCTGTGGACGTGATGGAACTCCATGGTCGTCATCTCGATCCTGCGTCCGGTGGCGGGCATTTCCAGGAATTCGCCGACCTGGCGGCCGGACAGCCGTGCGCGGACCGCCGCGGTGTTTCCCTCGACGACGACGTCGACCTGGTAGGGCAGGTCGGGTTGCCAGGAACGGGCAGCTGTGGAGTCCAGTCGGGGGCGAGAACCTGATCGAGCAGGTCCGGGTCCGCGGTGTCGAACGCCCGTCCGGCGAGCGGCAGGGGTTCCCGCTCGCAGCCCTGCGGCCCGTCCTAGATCACCCGCTGGCCGTCCTCGTCGCGGCCATCAACTAGTGGCTGTGACCACACACGCGCACCGCCCTTCGTTAATCCGTTGCCCAGGGGTCCGGCAGCCAGCTAGATTCACTCAGCCGCCCGCTTCGGTGCAGGCCGGCGCTGTCGACCAGGAGGTGTAGAGCACATGCGCACGAGTGCCCAGGAGTTGAGCTCGCGTACTGACCCTTGCCACCTCCTCTCGACGGAGACACCTTGTCCCTTCGCATCACCCCACTGACCGACCCCGCTCACGGGCCGCACGGTCGGCGTCTCGCCTGGCTGGCCTCGGACGCGGACTCCATCCCTGCCGGGACCGCCTTCCTGCGTCTGCTCGACGGCGGACAAGAGCACCTCGCCGAGCTCGACCTCCGCGTTCATCCCGCGGAGCGCCGCAAGGGCGTCGGCTCCCGGCTCCTCAACACCGCCCTGGCCACCGCCCGGGACAACGCCCGACGCCACGTCGTCGCGCAGGCAGAAGACGGATCGCCCGGCGACCACTTCCTGGCAGCGCGCGGCTTCCGGAAGGTCCTCACCTTCAGGTACACCCGCCTGGCAATGGCCGAGGTGGACACCACCGTCCTCGCTGGGATCGTCGAGCGTCCTCATCCCGGCTACCGGCTGACGTCATGGCAGGGAACCGTCCCCGACGACCTCGCCCGAACGTTCGCCGCCTCACGCCGCGCCATGGACGACATGCCCATGGACGACGCCGAGTACGCCACCGTGGCCTGGGACGTGGACCGCGTGCGGGCTGCGGCGAAGGCCGTCGAACAGCGCGGCGACCACCTGCACACCGTCGTCGCCATCGACGCCTCCAACGGCACGATCGCCGGGTTCACCGAACTCGTCATCCCCGGCAACGGCGTAGGTGACGGCCAGCACTACGGCACGGGCGTGCTGCCCGAGCACCGTGGTCACGGCCTCGGCCGATGGATGAAGGCCGAGTCGATCCGACAAGCCCATAGGGACTATCCGGACCTAGATGGCCTCCTGACCGACACCGCCGACAGCAACGCGCACATGCGACGGATCAACGACGATCTCGGCTACACACCCACGCACACGACACACCAGCATCAGCTCGACCTCTAGCAGAGAGCGGACGGGCCGGACCGGGGCATCACCCCGCCCGGCCTTTCCGCGCTTTCGATACACGCCCTAGCGTCAGGCTGCATTGTGGGTGGTTGGGGGCGGTGGTCGGGGGAGCCATGCGGTCGAAACGCCGCAACGCCTTGACGACGAGTAGGTCGGGGGCCGGAACGGATGGACAGCGGCGACCGGACACATTTGGTTCTGCCTCGTGCCGCCGTGATGTTTGTCCGGGCCCTTGCAGCCGCTGAGCTGTGTGTTTCATGAGGCAGCCGGGTTTTTCACCGCCACCGATTCAAGCGTTTTGCCCGGACAGAATGAAACGGTGGGCTGCGCCCGTTGGACTTACCCCCTACGCGCCCGGAACCATGACACGCAGTCACCCAACTCCACTGGGCTGGAGCTCAGTTGGAGTACGTACAGGGCGGCTTGTCGAGTGGCGAACCGGTATTGGAGTCCATCTACGCCCAAAGCAAGAGAGGCCGCGAACAACGCGGCGCGCCCCCTCGTTTCGAATCGGCTGTCGTATCCACGGCAGCAGCTCTCCTCGTGGTGACCGTGCTCTTGATTGATGCCGGTCTCGTCTGCTCCGGCAGGCCCTTGGAAAGCGTCGTCACGGTGGTCACGGTGGGCGCTGGCCTGGAACTCTGGGTCGTACGGGAGCTGATCGCCGCGTCGCGATCGGGCCGCCGCTGATGGGAACTGCGGCGTTCGAGGACGGGCCCCAGATGCCGCCTTCCCTGGTTCAGCGAGCTCTTCGCAAGCAGTGAGGTCTTTCAGCGGGGCCACTGAGCGTTTTCAGCGTTGCCCCTCCAGGGTGAGGACAGCTTTGGTGATGACGGTCATGCGGTTGGGACTGATGCGGGATCTTCGGCGGATCTGCCAGGACTTCAGCCGTGCCATGCCGCGTTCGACCGGTGCCCGGGCTGCGGCCAGGGTTCGGTTGACGGTGCGCTGGGTGAGGGTGAGCTCGCCGCCCGGTGGCCGTTTGAGTCCGGTGGTGACCCAAGAGCCGGCACCCTGTAGGCACGGTCGGCGAGGACGGGGACACCCTGGCGTTCGCAGATACCGATCATCCGGTGGGGTACGGGCCGCGGTGAGGTCATGAGTGCGGGCCGGCAGGGCGGGCGAGATCCACAGCAACTCGCAGGCCGGATCGGTGAGGACCTGGACGTTCACGCCGTGCCGACGGTGCTTGGCCGAGTAGTCCGCCCGGCCGTCGCCGACGCGGTCGCACTCGGCGAGGGTCCCGTCCAGCAGGACGAAGTCCGGATCATGCTCGCCCAGCGTCTTGAGCAGGCCAGGGGCTCGTTCGGCGAGCAGGCCGGCCCCGCTGGTGACGTACGCGTGGACGGTACCGACGGATATCCCCAACCCGGCCACGATCCGGGCGAGGGTGTCGTGGCGGCGCAGGTACACCAGAGCGACAAGCGCACGCTGGTGCGGCGGGAGCTTGCAGCGGCGGTCACCCTCGCGGGTGACGATGAGCATGGTGACCCACTCGACCAGGGCGTGAGGGAGTTCGAGAGCGACAGGATAGGAAACCAACAGAGCCCCCGTGCCGGTGGGTTGAGACGACGACACCTCACTCAACGGCACGGGGGCTTTGTGCGTTGTGGCCCTCACCTCGCCCTGACCGGCATCACCCGATCAGTGGCGACGCTGAAAACGCTCAGTGCTTCCGTTCGCTCGTCGAGCCGGCATGGTATCCACGAACGGGGGCCCATCCCGGCGCGGTTCGCATCCTGTCGGGCGCGGGGGACGAGCGGCGAGGCCCCCACCTGTCTTGGTAAGGGGTCTCGTCCAGTAGCGGCGCGGGCGGAGTTGCTGCCCTTCGCGGGCTCAACCGCTCTTGTACATCGCGACCGTGAAGCTGACCTTCTTACCGTTGTGGTAGTCGGTGCCGTCCCACACCGAGATGTGAGACCTGTCCTGCATCCGCAGGTGCAGCACCTCATCGGCGTCACTCCAGTTGTATCCGACGAACTGGAAGTTCGGCTCGGGACTGTCTCCCATTCTCCTGTTTCCCCAGCTGCAGATACGCGACGAGTCGTTCTCGCAGACGGACCAGGCCCTGGCGTACAGGTGGCAGTCCTCTCCCTGCCATACGTCGATACGCTTCAGCCTCGCGTCGGACGAGCGCCACGTTCCGTTGAACCGGCTGGCGGAGCACGAGGCGGCTGCTTCTTTCGTCGAGGTGACGGTGAGCACCACCGAGAGGGAGAGGGTCAGGGCGGCCGTCAAGAGCACGGCCATGATCTGACGTAGTGGAATGCGGGCAGAAGAGACCTGTGTCATCGTGAACCTCCGATAGCGGGTCGCAGCGCGGGGCATCCCGTCGTCACACGACGCGTCGTCCCCCTCCTTCGGCTGAACGCCACCCATTCGGGCCCGGATCATTTAGCCCTTTACCCCCTGCCTATTCCAGAGCAGCACTCCGCAATCCTGATCGCAAGTCGACAGGGTTTTACGTTTCACTCACGATTCAATGATGAATGCGATCCAAAGTGGATCGGTCAATTGAGCTTCTGCAGCCTTGACGCTCCAGGGTGAGGATGGCTTTGGGACCTGCGGAAGATCCGCCAGGATTTCAAGCGGGCGACGCCGCGTTCGACCGGTGCCCGTGCCGCGGCCAGGGCCCGGTTGACGGTCTTCTCGGTGGGGGTGAGGTCCTGCAGGGGCCTGCGTTTGATGCCCGTGGTCAGCCAGGGGCCGCCGCCCTGGTAGGCGAGATCGGCCAGGATGGGAACGCCCTGGCGCTCGCAGATGCGGATGATCCGGTGGGTGCGGGCGGTGGTCATGTCGCGGGCGCGGCCCGGCAGCGCGGGTGAGAGCCACAGCAGCCGGCCGTCCGGATCGGTGACCACCTGTACGTTCACTCCGTGCCGGCGGTGCTTGTGGGAGTAGTCCGCGCGTGAGTCGCCGACCCGGTCGCACTCGGCGAGGGTCCCGTCCAGCAGGACGAAATCGGGGTCGGCCTCGCGTAGGGCCTTCAGACGCGCCGACATCTCGGCCGCCGCAGCACCGGAGGCAGAGTACGACGCGGAGGACACCGCCTTGGTGCACCTCGCCTACGACCGCGGGCTGTACGGCTCGCTGCGGGTCTCCCGCCCGGCCGGACCGAAGACTGAGCACCTGGCCATCACCGGCCCCTAGGGCACGCTCACCCTCGACCGCGGCGTCGTCAGCCTCCTCGACCCGGCCGGACAGGTCGTCGAGTCCCTGCTGCGCGAGCCGGCCTGGCCCTGTCCGCCCGCCACCGTGATCGACCGCTTCTGCCGCGTCCCCGACGGCTCCGCCCCCAACCCCTCGGGCCCGGCCGAGCACCTGCTGCACGCCGCGTTCCTGGCCGCTGCCTACGCCTCAGCCACCACCAACCGCCCCGCCGACCCCAAGGAGTACCTGGCATGAACGACTCCACGCTGGCCCTGCTCGGCGGCACCCCGGCCATCTCGGCCCCGGGCCCGCACTTCACGTGGCCGCCGATCGAAGACTCCGACCGGCGCGCGGTCGCCGCGCAGTTGGAGACGGCCGTCTCGATCCCCGACCGCTCCGGCATCGTCGCGGACCTGGAGTACGCGCTCGCCTCCTACCTCGGCGTCCGGCACACGGTGACCACCTGCACCGGGACGGCCGCGCTGCACTCGATGTACGCCGCGGCCGGCATCGGCTCCGGTGACGAGGTCATCGTCCCGGCCCTCACCTTCCACGCCACCGCCACCCCGCTCTTCCACCTCGGCGCCCACCCCGTCCTCGCCGACGTCGACGACCGCGGCCGGCTCGACCTGGACGACGCCGCCCGCCGCATCACCGCCCGGACGAAGGCGGTAGTGGCCGTGCACCTGTGGGGGCTGCCGGAGGCCATGGACGCGCTGACCTCGTTCGCCGACGAGCACGAGCTGATGCTGCTGGAGGACGGCTCCCACGCCCACGGCGCCACCTGGAACCGCCAGACGACCGGCACCTTCGGCACCGCCTCGGCGTTCAGCCTCAACGGGCCCAAGCCGCTGTCCGCCGGCGAGGGCGGATTCGTCGCTACCGACGACACCGAGCTGTACTACCGAGTGCTGCTCCACGGCCAGTACAACAAGCGGTGCCGCCGTGAGATCCCCGCCAGTCACCCGCTCGCCCGCTATGCGGTCACCGGCATGGGGCTGAAACAGCGCATCCATCCCCTGGCCGCAGCCCTCACCCGCACCCAGCTCACTCGTTTGGAGGGCCACCTCGCCGGACGCCAGACGATCGCGGCCCGGATGTGCGCCGCCCTGAACGGCGTCCCTGGCATCCGCATCCCAGACGTGCCAGCCGCCGCGCGGGCGTCGTGGTACGCGCCGCCGCTGCGCTGCGAGCCCGCCGGACTCGGCGGCCTGCCGATCGAGCGGTTCCTCGAGGCCCTCCACGCCGAAGGCGCCACCGAAGCCGATCAGCCGGGCTCCACCTGCCCGCTGCACACGCATCCGCTGCTCCAGGCCCCCGGATTCCTGGTGCCCGGCTACGCAGACGGCCACCACCAGCCCGCCGACAGCTTCCCCGCAGCCGAGTACGTGCACGCCACGACGCTGAAGCTGCCGGTCTGGAGCGGCGCCGACGACGTCCGCCTCGCCGACGCCAACACCACCGCCATCACCAAAGTCGCAACCCACGCGAAGGACCTGACGTGTACCACCTCCACCGTCACCCCCGACCTTCTGGACGACCTCGCCCGCACCGCCGCGCGGGACGGCATCGAGAAGACCGTCGTCGGCGCCGTCATCGCCAGCGAGGACGGCGAGGTGCTGCTGATGCACCGGCAGGCCGACGACTACCTCGGCGGGCTGTGGGAGCTGCCCTCCGGCGGAGTCGAGTCCGGCGAGAGCCTGATCGAGGCCCTGAGGCGCGAAGTCGCCGAGGAAACCGGCCTGACCGTGACCGAGGTCGACACCTACCTGGGGCACTTCGACTACCGCTCCGGCTCGGGCCGCCGCACCCGCCAGTACAACTTCACCGCCACCGTCACCGGGCAGACAGTGACACTCAGCGAGCATGATGCCCACCTGTGGGCGGACAACGGCCAGCAGGCTCAAGTCTCCGGTGCCGTCCAGGCCGTCCTGGACACCTGGCGACAGGCGACCGCCTGACCGCCGTCGCGCCCGGCTGACCCCGGTCCGTACCGCCCGAAGGGGCGGATGCGGACCGGAGCCCTTCACGGTATGGGGGCGCGCAAGGTGTGGTCGCGTGCCGTTCGCCCCGCTCGGGCGGCGACGCACCGCGGCCGGCTGGCTCCGTGAGCTAGGTCAGCTTCTGTCCTAGACGGCAGTGAGCTTGGAGCGAAATCAGCTGCGGCGTAGAGGCCGGTTGACGCCCCGTGGCACAGGCCGCAGACTTCCTTGCCACTGTCTCTTTCGACAAGCTGTGGAACGTCGCCAGTGCCAAGCTCGTCTGGTCAGGCTGGGACGAGGCACAGGTCAGGCAGGAGTTCCTCGACTATCACCGGGACCTCCAAGGGTTCTACGGGCGGGCGGCTTCAGCACGGCACGCCGTCGCCAAAGCGATGTGGGCTTGAGACTGGTTCACGTGCCGGTTACAGCCAGTCGGGCAGGGTTCGGGCTCGGATGATGATTGTGTAGAGCTCTCACGACGGAGCGTTTGAGGCAGCGAATGGCTTCACGCCGGATGATGCCTTCGGCGATAGCACGGCCGCGGCGAGGACGTCGCCCTCCAGACGCTGTACCTGGACGTCCTGCTGCTCGGCCAGGCCAGCGCCTACCAGGACGTCGGCGACGCGCTGCAGGAATGGCTCTACCCGGCGGGCGCGCAGCTCGGTGGCGGCGCTGGCGAGGGCCGTCCGCTGCACCGCGGTCGGGTATCCGAGACGGGTGGCGGCGTCCTCAGGGGTCAGCTCCGGCTCAGCCTGGAACAGGTCGGCGATCCGTCCTCCCCGCAGCCGCGGCAGGGCACGCGCGGCCGGACACGCCTCCGTCAGGCCTGCTTCTTGACGAAGTCGATGACGTCCTGGACGGTGAGCAGGTCGTAGAGGTCGTTCTCAGTGCAGGTGATGCCGAACTCCTGGGACAGCGCGTCGGCCAGTGGGCCACCGTCGCCGTCTTCCTCACCCAGGTCCTCGCGCAGCTGGGCATTGGGGGTCACCTCGTCAGGTTCCACCGCCAGCTTCTGCGCCAGCAGCGTCTTCACACGCTCCTCCACAGCCATGCCAAGGCTCCTTCCTCGCTCCGTTGTCGCGCACGATCGTCGTGCAGGTGGCACGTCATCAACCGTCGCACGTGCCTTGCGGCCGGCCCCGACATGATGGGACATCGGAGTGATAGGTACCGGCAACAGAGGGAGTCGCCCGTTGAACGGGTCGGTCGGCGCCTCGACCAGCTGGCCGAAGCGGCGCATGATCTCGCCTGCGTAGTGCTGCTTTCAATCCTGCTCAGGGCCGCGTCCAGGCCCGGGTGAAGGCCAAGGTGATGGTCCTGCCCTTGAGAACGATCAGTCCCGCTGGGCTTCGCGGGACGCCGGCTGGCCGCTCCTGCGGGACCTTCGGCGGATGATTCGCCTGGTCATGAGGGTGGCAGCTGCCCAGGTGATCAACGACTCCGAGTGCTGGATGAGCCGTTCGCAGTCCCCCGGACGTTGGCGGGCGTGCATGATCCGGTCCAGTGACCGCTCGACCACCCAGCGCCGGGCCAACAGGACCCACCCGGGGGTGTCCTTCGGTCGGCTGACGGTTCTTTAGTACTCCAGCAGCGGTTCGTGTCCTGAGCTGGTAGTTGTCGTTGTCCTGGCATAGAGGGGATGAGTAAAGTCCCGTTCCGAGCAGCTGAGTTGGAATCGGTGTTCGCTCGGATGGCGGGCAGGTTCGTCAGGGCGGATGTGCGGTGGCGGATGCGGGACTACGTCCGTGGCTGGGGCAGGCGACGCGCAAGAACGGCTGGCAGCTCGCGGAGTGGGCAGGCCACCGCACTCCGGACGGCTTTCAGCGGCTGCTGCACAGCAGCGTCTGGGGACGCGGTCGCCCTGCGTGACGATGTCCGCGATTACGTGGCGAAACGACTGGGTCCGACGGGGTGCAGATCATCGACGACACCGGGTTCATCAAGAAGGGCACCACGTCGGCGGGGTCGGCCGGCAGTACCCCGGGACCTCCGGAAAGATTGACAACTGCCAGATCGGGGGTGTTTGCCGCCTACGCCACTGGCTCGGGCAGGGCTTTGGCTGACCGGGAGCTCTACCTGCCCAAGTCCTGGACATCCGACCTCGCGCGGTGCCGGGCAGCGAAGATCCCTGATGAGCGGACGTCCGCAACGAAGGGCGAGCTGGCCCGGGACATTCGTCCGTCGTTGCCTGGCCGCCGGCCTGCCCGCCGCGTGGGTCACCGCGGCCGAGGCCTACGGACAGGACTGACACTTCCGCCGCCTGCTCGAGCAGCTCGGCGCCGGATACGTGGTCGCGGTGCCCGAATCCCAGCAGATCAAGTCCCTGGCAACGGGTCCCGGGGTGCCCCGGACCTGCGACCTGCCGCTGTGGGCGCCCTGCAGTCGCGGGGCGGTGGTCGTGGCCGTAGACAGGACCCGTAAGGCTGCGACCGCCGGTGACACCGATGCCGGCGCGCGGGCGCGATGCTGCCCGCGCCCGGCGCGCTGCCCGGCGGCTCGCCTTCGAGCTGGGACTCGACGGTTCTCCAAGCACCTTGAGATGTCTCGCCTCAGGTGCGTCTTGGGAGCCGCCTTGTCAATTCCTGCCCGGCTGAAGCTGCAAGTCGAGCACTTTATGTCTTCGGTGGGCCAGGAACGGTGCCGGGGTGCATGAAGACAGCGAGCGGCAAGGCCGTACGCTGCGGACGGCACGACAGATGCTGCTGATACGGCGTAGCCGTCCGTTGCACATGGGCGACCCAGTTCATATCAGGTGCCCGACGACCGAGCAGAAGGATGACCGGTGATCACGCTGACCGCAGTCGCAGGAGTGGCCCTGATCGAACTGGGCATGGCCCTGACTCCGGGACCGAACATGGTTCACCTCGCCTCCCGTGCGATTACCCAAGGCCGCAGGGCGGGCCTGGTCAGCCTCAGTGGGACCGCTGTGGGATTCGTGTGCTATCTGTTGGCCGCGGCTGCGGGCCTGTCGGCGTTGTTCGCTGCCGTGCCGGTGGCGTTCATGGTGGTCAAGCTTGCCGGGGCCGCCTACCTGGCCTACCTCGCTTGGGGCATGCTCAAGCCCGGCGGCCGCTCGCCCTTCGCCCCGGCCCAGGACCTGCCCCGGGTCTCTGACGCCCGTCTGTTCTCGATGGGGCTGCTGACCAACCTGCTCAACCCCAAGATCGCTCTTATGTATGCCGCCCTGCTGCCTCAGTTCTTGGACGCGCAGGCAGGTCCGGCCTGGGCGCAACTGCTCCAGCTCGGTGGGGTGCAGATCATCGTGGGGATCTCGGTGAACGCACTGATCATGCTGGGCGCAGCGCGGGTGTCGGGGTTCCTGACCGCCCGGCCCCGTGCCATGACGGCCCAGCGGTTCACGGCGGGTGGCCTGCTCGGCGTCTTCGCGCTGCGCACCGCGCTCTCCCGCACCCCTGTCTCCACCTGAACCAGAACCACGTCACTGCGATCCTGCCGGTGCCTGCGAGTCTCATAGCACAACGAAGTCTGGAAAAGGACGAGTTCAGTGCGCTGGTCTTTGTCGACGCGGGCCAGGTAGTGCTGCACTCCAGACGCGGCTTGGAGACGGCACCGGCGTTTTGTGGAGATCGCAGCCGGAGGTCGCGGAGCTGCCGGACGCGACCGCGCTGGACGGCGAGCTGGTTTGCGTGGGACGCCACGGGGCGTCTCGCCTTCGAGCAGTTGCAGGACCGGCCCGCCTGCCCACCGCTCTGCTGCGCCGCCTGCCAACCGCATTGAGATGGCCCTGATCCCTGCGGTACGTCGTCCACATGAGGTATCCGCAGGGTAGCGGGCTGACCGCCGAGCGCCGGACGCGTCGCGAGCAGCTGCGGCTGGAAGCGGACCGACCTCGAGTGCCGTCACCGTCTGCAACCGTAGTGCCCCCGGGCTACAGTCGCTGGGCCTGTGCCACCGGTCCGCAGGTCTTCTCCAGCAAGGTGAACGACTTGGGCACACCTCCCGGCTGCGGTTTGCCTGCCTTGTGGCCGACGACCCGGTAACCGGCGTCCAGGTAGTAGGCAGTCAGGCGCCCGTTGCCGGCCAGGCAGTCCAGACGCACCAACGCCCGTCCCGTCGCGGCGATGCGGCGCTCCGCCGCCCGCAGCAAGCACCGTCCCGTCCCCGGCCGGGCGTTGCCGCGGTCCACCATCAGCCGATGCACATAGCCGGCCACCGGCGGCTGCGGCCCCCAGGCGTCCTCGTCCTCCCACCACAGCTCCCACGCCCCAGCCAGGCGGCCACCAGCCTCGGCGAGCCAGACCTCACCACTGGCCATGACCCTGCGGAAGTGGTCCTCGTCGAGCTGACCGGGCTGCCACTGGCCGGTGATGCCCTGGGCGAGCATCCAGCGGGCGGCCTCGTCACGCAGTCGGACGAGAGGGGCAAGGTCGCTCTCCTGGGCGAGGCGAAAGCGTAGATCGTTCACGTCGAGATCCTCGCATGAACTCGCACGGGCGCTCGATGACACGGGTCGGGTGGATGCGGCGGTCGTCGTATGCACCGCTGACAGCACCTGTCCTCCCAAGCGGGGCGGTATCAGGAAACCCCTTGCGTTCGGTGGTTCTCCACGACCTCCGGTACAGCGCACACAGCTTCACCGACGCGACACGGCAGTCCATAAAGCCCCAACGCCGCATGATCCGCCGCACGGTGGAGATCTACTCCTTCGCCCGCCCCCCAGCGGGACCGCTCCGTCGCGCAGTGGTCCGCAGTGGAGGAACGCCGGGCGCGCCAGCAGCTACGGGCCCACGTTGGGGCTCTTTGGGGGCTGGTGAACTCCCCCGCCGGCGAACTCCCCCTCGACACCGCGGACACCGTGGACATACGGCGCTGCCCGCCATCGGCGTAGCTCGCTCTGGCTCGCCCAGCCGGCACGGGAGAGCCGCCCCCCAACCCACCCGGAATCCGTGTCGATCGATCCCTTGTGCACCGGCCGGCCGCGAGGGCCGCCCGCGCCACCGGCCGAGCCCACCCGCACGCCAGAGCTCCACCCACATCACGAGGTGAAGCGGTAGGCAGGCGCCAGTGGCAGGCGATCCGCTCCGCTGCTGTCGCAAGGTCGGGGATGCAACCGGAGTGGTCCGGGAGTTGGGCGCGGGAGCAGGCGGATCAGTGATTCGCCCCGTGCCGCGAAGGGAGCTGGCGTCGGCCACGACCGTCTGACAGGCATGGTCACCGTTTCCTCGGTGACGTTCAGCCGGCGCCGTCGAGAGCGAGCGAGTGCTGAGCAACAAAACCAGGTCGACGTAGATCAGCGCGGTACCCGATCATGCGTTCATGCCCCTGAGACAGACCCTTGCCCGAGTCGACGCAGACCTGGCCGCCGGCCGGGTTCCCCTCGCGCGCCAGCGTCTGCGTGGTCTCGTCTCCTCCTTCCCCTACGACCTGACGCTGCGTCGGCGCCTGGCCGAGGTGTACCGGCTCTACGGCGACGCCGCTGAGGCCGGACGCTGGATGTACCTTGAACAGGACCGCGACGCTGAGGAGACCGCCGCCTTCGAGGCACGGTACGGATCTCCCGGGTGGCGGATGAAGGCCCTCGCCTGGCGCGGCCCCGAAGCGATGGCTGCCACCGCCTTCGCGGAAGCTCAGCTGGTGGCGGTGCGGACCGCCTGCGCCGAGGAATTGGGCCATCCCGTCGACTGGGACGACCCGGACTCCTACCGGGAGGGCCTGGAGGAGGAGTTTGAGGAGCCCTCCGAGCCGTGGTCGGTGGGCGGTGTGCTGGCGGGCATCGGCTGTCTGATCGGGGCCCTTGCATTCCTTGCGATCTGGGTGAACGGAGTCATTGCTCTCTTCGACTGACCCAGGGGCGAGAGCCATGATCTCGCGGTGACTGCTGTGATCACGGATGCGGATCCGTCCTGGAACAGCACCCTTCACCGGGCTGAGCCCTCGCCTGTTCGGCAAACCGGCAACCCTACCGCGGCACCAGGGTGCTGATGCGGCACGCACGGGTCGGCCAGGGAACCGGCCTCTGCACGACCGGGGTGCTGCTGGTCACGCGTACAGACGCATCAACGTGACGCTGCGCCAGCCCGCACCACCGCTCGGCGACCCGCAATACGGCGACTGACCGCAGCATCAGCCAGCTCGGTCCCCCACTCGCGCTTGCTCGCGCCCAAGCCCCGCAGGCGGTCCCGTCGGCACCGTGCTCACCGAGGGAAGGAACCCTAGCCGCCCCCTACCCCCGACCACTGCACGGGCAGATGGTCCGGTGCACTACCCCTGCCCCACCGACCACCAGCTCGTCACCGACGCAGACACCCCGCTTTACCGTCGTGATCGGCCGGACCGTCGCCCGACAACTGCAACAACCGCACCAACCGCACCAACCGCACCAACCGCAAAGCCTGCACGCTGTCCGAAGCCACGGAGCGCCGCCGAGCCGCACCACCGTGATCACCGACAACGGCCACCGGGACGCCAGCCTGACCATCCCGCACCACCACCAGCGCGGACAGAGCAGACCCGGCCGCCTGAAAGGAAGAACATCACGCTCCCCACCGCCACATCCACGCCCCCGTCGAGCACGCCATCGCCCCCATGAAGACCCGAAACGCCATCCTCGATCACCGCTTGACGGGCGACGGCGTCCAGCACCCGATGACCTGCTCATCAGTCACGGCAAACACCGTTGCAGTAGTAACGTGACGGGGGTGCTTCGGGCATGCCGCACCCCCTGCGCCGGAGGGCGTTGTCAGTGGCGACCGGCATCATGGAGCATGGTCCAGGTCTGCCTCAACGGCGAACGCGGCGCGACGGATGGCGCCCACATCCCGCTGACCCCGGCCGCGCTGGCCACCGCCGCGGCCGAAGCGGTGGCGGCCGGGGCGACGGACGTCCACGTCCACCCGAAGACCCCGTGCGGCCAAGACTCCCTCTCTCCCCGGGTCGTGGCCCCGACCCTGGAGGCGATACAGGCACGGGTGACGGTCCCCGTCGGTGTGACGACGGGCGCGTGGACGGATCCGGACCCATCGGCCCGCGTGGCACGCATCCGCACCTGGACGACGCTCCCCGACCACGCCTCGGTCAACTGGCACGAACCGGGCGCGGAGGAGGTGGCCGCGGCGCTGCTGGAGCGCGGAGTGGCCGTGGAAGCGGGCATCTGGTCGGACACGGACGGAGCGACCCGGTTCGCCCGCTCACCCCTGGCCGGCGAGGTCCTGCGCATCCTGGCGGAGGTGACGGACCAGAACCCGGACACAGCAGAGCAGACGGCCCGCACCCTGCTCTCGGCACTGGACCGCCACGACCGCCCGATCCTCCTCCACGGCGAGAACGGCGGCACCTGGCCGGTCCTCCGCCTCGCGGCGCGCCTGGGCCTGGCGACCCGCATCGGCCTGGAGGACACCCTGTTCCTGGCGAACGGCCAACTCGCCCGTTCCAACGCCCAGTTGGTGTCGGAGGCGGTGTCCCAGTACGGATGCGCCCAGCGCTCGTCGTAGGGCAGGGCCGGCAGCTCGGTGCGCATCGCGAGGCCGTCCGCGCCCAGGGCGCGCAGGTGGGTGGCACCGGGTCCGGTCAGCCAGGCGCGCAGTTCGAGGACGGACGGCCTGGTCCTCGGCGTCGTTGTACTACCAGTCGAACGGCGAGAAATCGGACAGCAGGTGGTACGGCCACTCCTCGGCACAGTGCACCAGTGCGCATCGGCGGGCCGGCCCGCGCCCCCAGGCGCCGCGGAAAAGGTGGGTGACGGTCCGGGCGATCGCGGCGCAGGTCTCGAAGATGTGGTCGATGGGGTACGACGGCTCGGCATCGGCGAGTACGCCCTGCCACCAGACGTGCGGAGAGGCGTCGACGGCGGCGGCCTGCTCGGCCGGCCCGTGACTCCGCGCACGCCTCGCCGCCGGCCGAAGATCGCGACTCTAGCAAGCGTTAATCCGTTCGCTCCACCGCTTTGCCGTCCGGACAGTGAAAGGCGATGAGAAGCAAACAGGCACACACGCCCTGGAGTTGAACATGTCGACGCTGCGCGTCACCGCCGAAATCCTCAGGATCCACGAGCATCCCAACGCCGACGCGCTGGAACTGGCCCAGGTGGGCCTGTACCGGGCCGTCGTCGCCAAGGGCGCCTACCGCATCGGTGAAACGGCCGTCTACATCCCTGAGCAGGCCGTGCTGCCGCCGGAGCTGATCGAAGAGCTGGGCCTGACCGAACGCCTGGCGGGCAGCCGCTCGGACCGGGTGAAGGCGGTACGGCTGCGCGGCGAACTGTCCCAGGGCATCGTGTGCCGCCCCAAGGCACTGGCGGACGTCGATCTGACCCAGGCAGCGCTGGCCGGCACCGACTTCGCGGACCGCCTGGGCATCACCAAGTGAGTCCTCCCGGTCCCGCCCACCATGAACGGCGACGCAGAACCGGCCGCGGACCTGCTCCCCTGGGTCGACATCGAGAACATCCAGCGCTTTCCGGGCATCTTCACACCGGGCGAGGCTGTGGTCCTGACGGAGAAGCTGCACGGCTCGGCATGCCTGCTGACGTATGTCGCCGACGAGGACCGGGTGTACGTCTCCTCCAAGGGCTTCGGAGCGAAGTCTCTCGCGCTCAAGGAGGACCCGCGCAACCTCTACTGGCGGGCGATACGTCAGCACGGCGTGGCGGATGCCGCGGCGCGCCTCGCCCGCCGGCTGGGCGCCCGCCGGGTCGGCATCTTCGGCGAGGTGTACGGGGCGGGGGTGCAGGACCTGACATACGGCGCGGACGGACGCCGGGACGACCGACTCGGGTACGCGGTGTTCGACGTGTCCGCGGAGATCGAGGGCGCGGTGCGGTGGCTGGACGCGGGGGAACTCCTGAGCGGCGAGCTGCCGCTGGTCCCGCGCCTCTGGGAGGGGCCGTACGACGCGGAGAGGGTGCTGTCACTCGCAACCGGCCGGGAGACCGTCTCCGGCCGGGAGCTGCATCTGCGGGAGGGCGTGGTGATCCGGCCTGCGGTGGAACGGTACAGCGAGGTGACCGGCGGCCGGGCCATCGCCAAGGCGGTGAGTCCGGCGTACCTGACGCGGCAGGGCGGCACGGAGTACGAGTGACGCCGGCTTCCAAGCCGCCCGGCGCTGCGGCTGGCCGGCGGTGGGTCGCGCGGCCCGGCGCTACGGGGGAGGCCGCTGCGCCCACCCGTGCCGCCCTGTGGCACGGGCCGCCGGTGATCTGGTCGGCACCGTGGCCGACCACGGATGCGGCTTCACTGTCGTCGGTTGGATGGCGTGGGGATCAGTGTTGAGGAAGCGCAGGTCGAGGGCGGTGTCGCCGTTGGTCGCCTGGTCCAGTGCGTCCAGGTGGACGTCTTCGAGCCCGGCCGACTCGCCGTCCCGTCCCAGCAGCGCCGGTGCCCAGTCCAGAGATCCCATAGTCCGTGGGGTACCTGAACCAGCCGGTGGTCTACCGGTCCGGCACCGCTTACATGCGGATCTTCCCCCGTTCAGGGATGGCGTGCCTTACATGGCAATGAGAGGCTTTCCGACTGTAAGGCACCCAATGTCCGTCACCCCTTGGAGTGGTTCAGGGCTGGGGCGCGTACTCCACGTAGAGCGGGGTGGCCGTGACAAGGTGCACCTCGTCCTCTCCATCGTTGTACAGGTTCGTTCGGGACGTGATGCGCGCGTAACCGCGCATCCAGGCGGCAGTCTCCGGGACGAAGGCCTCGTCCAGCAGGCGCACGGTCATCCTCAGCCCCTCGGCGAAGTTGCGGTGCTGGTAGACGATGCGCAACGGGGTGCGGCCCAGCTCCTGCGACAGCTCGTCATTGCGCAGGAGGCGGTCACTGAGGTCCGGCAGCAGGTACTCCACGGTCTCGTCCTCCAGGCTGAAGCTCTGCCCGGCGAGCCGGTACAGGTAGGACGAGTCGGAGGCGACGTGGAACTCCTCCGGTTCGGTCCGGTCGAGTTCCGCCTGTACATCCAGCCGGACCGGTGAGGCTCCCTCCATGCCGAGCAGGTGTTCCCGAGACCCGTGCAGCAGCAGCCGGACCGAGCCTCCCGTCCGGTAGTCCGGGGAGCGTACTCCCGAGTCCAGGAAGAGAACGGCCGATCGGAAGTACTTGTCGTCCATCACCCGGTAGTTCAGGGGTGCCTCGAAGAAGGCCCAGGACCCCGCGCCCACGCTGTCGTCGGCGAACCATCCGGCCGCGCGGTCCCCCCGCTCGAACTCGTCAATCACCTCGTCCACGGTGAGCGTCACGGGCTCCGCGGCGGCTTCTCGGCTGGCCACCTTGGCTCGGCCGAAGGGCGGGAACGCCAGTTCACCCTCGAAGCCGAGGCGGCGCCACCAGCGGGGCCGGCCGGCATCGCCGTTGGACTCGGTGAACTGCCTGAGCTTCCTCTTCGAGAGGTAGACGAACTCGCGCACCGGCTTCCCCCTGCTTCTGGACGGTCGCACGCGGCAGGCGGTCGCGCGCCGCTCCGATATATGCCCGGGGCGGACCGCCGCCACGCGACGCGTGCCGGTGCGCGGGTGTCCTGTCTCAACGAAGTTCGCCGAAGCCCGGCGTCTGCTGGACCACCTCTCGCGGCACGGCGGGTCGAAAGGAGCCGGGCCTGATGATCTCCTCGACCTCGTCGGGCGGGGGCTCGAACCGGGCGTAGAAGTCATCCAGCGCCGGCTCGGTGACGGTCAGCGCGTTGCCGTCCTCCCGCTGGTTGCGCTCGGCGAGGCGGCGCAGCAACTCCTCGCTCGGAGACCGACGCCATGCCCGATGGGCCTTCGCCGTGGGAGCCGATATGGAAGAGGCCTCGGACCCCGAAGTCGAAGGAGCAGAAGAAGCAGGAGCTGACGTAGGCGACGACGGCGGCTCCAGGACGCCGGCCAACCCGACCTCCCTGCCGGGAAGTTCCGTCGGCCCAGCGCTCGGCAAGACCGGATCGGTAACGCCGCCGCGCGCCGCGAACGCCCACGCCCTGTCCCGGCAGCGGCACTCCACCGCCTGGCTGTCGTGACCATCTGCGCATCGATCCACTGAGAGCACCGCACGATGCTCTGCACTCGGTGCACGACATCGGATGCAGTGCATCGCGTGGGCGCCATCGGGTGGACTCCCCTGAGCCTCCGCCAACTTGACATCGCAGGGCAAGGGGCTGGTGTGACCGGCTCTCGGGTTGCCCCCGCTGGCCGTAGGCGGCAGTCTGCGGAGTAGATCGTCCGTCAGCCTGCCGCTTAACGTCCGGTGTGGAACGTGACTAGAACTTGATCAGTGGACTGTAAGCGGCTTCGAGGGGTGCTGTGGATCTCGGCTCTGTGATCATCGCGGTGGCAGGTGTGGCTGGAACATTGGGGGGATCGTTGCTTACTCAACGTGCCTCTGAACGGGCGAAACGTCGGGAGATAGAGCTGGTTCGGGACCATGAAGAGGTCCGCGAGAACCTACTTCTCCGACGCACCTGCTACGTGGAGCTCAATCGGGACGCACGTCAGTTCACCACGGAGCTCAGCCAGTTCCTGCATGCCATGCAGGAACGTAGGGTTGAGGAACCCGACCGGGCAAAGCTCGACGAGGCAAAAAGAGCCCACCGTGACACGTACTCACAAGCGCAGATGATCGTCCCTGATGACGTGCTCGTACCTGCGAGTGAGGTCAACAAAGCCCTGAACAGGGTATACGGCCAGGTCAAACGCCTTGAGCGAGAAGAGCCCGAACCTGGGGAGACGATGGCCGCTGCGTTCCGGGCCCAAGCGGAGGTCTGGGAACTGCTGCGGACGATGAGGACCGTGATGCGCCGTGACCTCGGGGTCGCCTCTGTGAGTGACGATGCGTCGGTGAATCTCCCTACCCAACTGGCCGATCCTCGAAGCGGACGTTGAGTCACAAGCTCAGCGGTTGACTTCGGGGTTCGTCAGAACGGGTAAGGCACGCAGCAGGCGGGTCGCGTGGGCGGGTTCGGGCGGAAGAGTTTGGTGAGGGTCCGCCAGTCTTGAGGTGGGTGAAGCCGTGCTCGACCGCGGAAGCCAAGGTCCGCGAGGGCACCGAGGCCGGCGGCGTGCAGGTGGGCCAGGATGTGGTCGTGGCGGGCGGCGGTGTTGTCGTGGGTACGGCCGGGCCGGGCTGCGGATATCCAGATCAGGCGGCCCCTCTCGTCAGGCAGGGCGAGAAAGTGCAGGCCGTGGCTGCGGTGTTTGCCGGAGTAGTTCCGCTGGTCGGCCTTTCCGGTGCGGCGCTGGGCGCCAGGCGCTGGTCGTGACGCAGCACGGCCAGGACGATCACCGCGATCGACCCGGGCGACAACATTCGCCACCTGGAACGGATCGCCTTCCGATGGCGCCTGAGCAGACCGGCCAGATGGTTGACGGTCCGCAAGCGGACAGCTGCCCTCGGCGCGTTCTTTGGTTCGTCACACAAATCCAACGGCCGCCGGGGGCGCCGTGGTTACTCCCGCGACGCACCGCTCCGGGCGATAGCGCGGCCGGTCGCAGGCGGGTGATGAACCGGCCGTCGGACAGTTTGCGCAGCAGCCGCGATCAACGCGTCTGACCAGCCTCCCGCACAGCGGTTCCAGCTTGGACCGCACAGCGACGTCGACTCCTGGCATCTCGCCGAACTGCCGAACCATGACCGGCCCGGCGGCCTGCCGCACAGCGGCGAGAAATGCGCTGGTAGTCCGGTGGGAGCATGGTCTCCTCTATGTCCGGCGTGCGGTGCGGGATCAGCAGCACCGCCCGGCCGCCCACCTGCCCCGGCGCCGGCGCGACCGAGCCGCGTGCATCGGCGAGCTGTTCGCTCACCCTCTCCGCCTCCTCGACCGCTCACGGCCGAACCGGCGGGTCACGGTGGGGAGATCACGACCCTGCCCCTCATGACCGCGCATCGGCCCGAGCGACCGGTGTGGCGGATTGTCGGCCACGGTGAGAATCGTCGGCCTCTGGCCGCGCTGCCGGCACCGCGGTGAACGTGGCGGCGGGCGGGCGGCGCTGCATGCCGCAGCGTTGGGCGGTCAGGGCATCGTACCGGGAAGTGGATGAGGGGCGTGACGCAGTTCACAAGGAAAGGGTGACAGGGTGTTGTCGCAGACATCTGCAACCGTCGACGCATGACGATCACAGACGAGGACTGCCTCGCCGAGACCCTGGCATTCAACGCCCAGTTCGAAGCTACTGCCGCGAGCCGTCCCCCTCGTGGCCAAGCGCCGAATGCGGACGTTCTGGCACTTCTGCGGCGCAACCGGCTCGGTGGCGACACGCCACCAGTGCGACTGCCGCAGGGCCAGGACCGCGTCGTCGCGGGCGGGGTGAAGGTCCGGGCGTTCGTGCCGGATGAGGTCGACGGCGTGTACCTGCACATACACGGTGGCGGTTGGGCATTCGGCTCTGCGGACGGGCAGGACGAGAAGCTGTGGCGGCTGGCAGTGGAAGCCCGGCTGGCCGTGGTGAGCGTGGACTACCGCCTGGCACCGGAGCACCCGTTCCCCGCTGGCCCCGACGACTGCGAAGCGGCCGCCCGGTGGTTGGTGGACCACGCCGAGGCCGAGTTCAGTACCGGGCGGCTGCTGATCGGTGGCGAGTCGGCCGGTGCTCACCTGAGCGTCCTGACCCTGCTGCGGCTGCGCGACCGGCATGGCATCACCGGCACGTTCCGCGCGGCCCACCTGGCCTTCGGTCCGTACGACCTGTCGATGACACCGAGCCAGCGGCTGTTCGGCTCCCGGCGGTTGCTGAGCAACTCCGAGTCCGTGCGGGGAAGTTACGAGCTTTTTACGCAGGGGATGGGCCCGGAGGAGCGCCGCGACCCGGAGGTCTCGCCGCTGTACGCCGATCTGACCGGTCTGCCGTCCGCCCGGATCGTCGTCGGCACTCAAGACCCGCTGCTGGACGACTCGCTCTTCCTGGCCCAGCGGTGGCAGGCGGCCGGGGCACCCGTGCAACTCGACGTCGTGGCGGGCGCGATGCACGGCTTCACCCTGTTCCCGTTGACCATCACCGCACGAGAACAGCAGCGGGAGCGTAATTTCCTGGCCGGCGCGGGACGGTAGCGTCGGTCCCATGAACCGCACTCCTCGGCTTTATGCACTGGTGGAAGAGTTGCGTGCGGCGGCGCCGCGAGCGTTGACGGTCGCCGCGCTCGCCGCGCGGTTCGAGGTGAGTACGCGCACGGTGCAGCGCGATCTCCAGGCGCTGTTGGAGGCGGGTGCCCCAGTGCGTTTCACCACCGGGCGGGGCGGCGGCTGGTCGATCGACCCTGCGATGACCCTCCCGCCGATCCGCTTCACCGCCGAAGAGGCCGCGGCGCTGGTCGCCGCGCTCGCCGTAGCCGACGCCTCCGCCCCTTACGCCGGCGCGATCCGTACCGCGTCCCAGAAAGTCGCGGCCTCGATGACCGGTCCTGCTTCGAAGACGGCTCAGGAACTCGCCGCCCGGATCGTCGCGCTGCCGACACAAACCGCGGAATCGGTCCGGACCGCGGTGGAGCAGGCTCTCACCGACAGCACGGTGCTGCGGCTTTCCTACGTCGACGCGGCCGGGCGGGAGAGCGACCGCCTCGTTGAACCAGCAGGACTGCTCACCGCCGACGGCAAGTGGTACCTCATCGCTTGGTGCCGCACTCGGCAAGCCGGTCGAGGCTTCCGACTGGACCGCATCACCGCAGCGGCCCCGACCGATGAGCGGGCGCAACGCCATGACCTGGCCGACTTGCTGCTCGGCTCGGCCGCCGCCAGCGCGGTACGGCCCACCGCGCTGGCTTCACTCGTACCCCCTCCATGACAATCGGAACAGCTTGGTCTCGTGGCATCATCCGCCCGCCTGGCCAGGCGGCGTGCTCCGGCCAGGCCTTCCAGCGCCTGCCTAACAGAGCGGGCAGTTCAGTCCCACTGCTGGTCCGCGAGAGAAGTCACCGGCTGCGGCTTGCCGATGACGGCCAGGGCGATGAAGAAGCTGATCTGACCGATGGCGATGGTGAGAGTCGCCAGCGCCTTCTCGTCGTAGTGCTTGGCCACCTCGGCGTACAACTCGTCGGAAACGCGCTCCTTGCCGACCGGCGCAGGCTGGAGGGTGGCTTCCACCAGGGCCAGCGCGGCGCGTTCAGCATCGCTGAAGTAAGGGGCGTCCTGCCAGGAGGAGACGGCGGTGATGCGCTCCTCGGACTCCCCGGCCTTCCGCAGGAACCCCGTGTTCAGGATCGTCAGGTAGGTGTTGCCGACGATCTGTCCGGCACGCAGATGGACCAGGCTCATGGTGGTTCGTGGCACCGAGCGGTTGCCCGTGGCCCTGAACAGAGCGGCGCTCACATCGTTCAGCTCCGGCACGAACTCGGCTGGGTTCGGCATCCGGGAAATCGAGGGGTTCGTCATGACTGCACTCCTTCACATCGGCCTGATCGGCGACTTCACTCCACTGACGGATCAGCTCACCACGATGTGACCGGAACCGGAAGATCTTTTTTCCCGACGCCCTTCGAACCTGCTGACGACCGCCTTCTGGCGAACGTGTCCAAGCCGCGAGGACTGCGAGCCGGGCGTCGGGAACGTCGCGTGCGAAGTGCACCTCGGCTCCGCGCGCTCCCGGCCGTGGTGGTCTTCGGCGACTGGTTGTGCTCGATGTGCCTTCCCAGCACGGTCGCCCGCCGCGCCTTCACCGGATCGTCGCCCGCCTGAAGGCGCCGGCGCTCGATGACCGGTCGGGAGCGCCGACCCGGGCACCACCTCGGTGCGCGGTGAGCAGTGCTGCGTTTGCCGGCAGGAGTGGGCTGCCGTTCCGGCGGGCTCGGTTCGAGCGGCTCATGGCTCACAGAAGTCGCGCTGGCCCCCGCTGGTCAGCCCGCCACGGACAGGAACAGAATGAACCACACGAATCACGGATCGCACTGGCCGACGGACAAACTGACCGCGCTCCGACTCGGTAGGAGGCTGGTTGCGGAAGTCCCGCCATCGCGACCGGATCGCCGCGCATTCGTGGACATCCGCCCCGCGCGGAGTGAGCCTGATGTCCAGGCCGGGGGCGAGGGGTGGGTTCGCAGCGACGTTGAACGTAGCTTCCGGCTTGAGCACTGGGAGTACGACCGCGACCGCTTGGATGGCTTCGACTACGACATCGGCTCAGGCCTCATCGGTCCGCCAACGCCCCGGACGAGGCTGAGCTGAACACCCTGCTCAACGCATGGATTGTCCAGCCCCCCTCTTCGTCTGTCCCTGGCAAAGCGACGATCCCAGATAGGCGCAGGCCAGCTCAAAGAAGCCGTCAGCCGACGCAGGCGCTCGGGTGGGGTTTCCCAGCCGAGCGCCTTGCGTGGGCGGTTGTTCAGTTCGGCGGCGACGGCAGCCAGGTCCTCGCAGGTGTGGACCGCCAGGTCGGTGCCCGTGGGAAAGTGCTGCCGCAGCAGACCGTTCGTGTTCTCGTTCGGCCCGGTCGCACCCCCACCGGCCCACCCTTCACCGCCGACGTCGGCGCCGCCCTCGCCCAGCCGGCCCATCCCACCTACCGGTGCTGGCCGCTTTGCGGGTGCCCGGCTCATAGCCGTGGGCCCCGGGGCCCCGGCCCTCTGTTCTTGAATGCCTGTGGACTTGGGCCCAGTTGTATGGTCGCGGAATCCTCGACGTCTGACAGGGCCTGGCCGCTGCGGGCGACGTTCTCCGGCCACGGATGCTCCGGCGTTCCCTTCGCAGCCGCCGGGCAGGCCGTCAACGCCGAGGCCCGCCTGCCACTCCGGACATGCCTGATGAGCCATTGGATCTCTGCGAGACGTGTCCGGATCCGGCTATCAGGATGCGCTGACTGCGGACATCTGCGCTCGATGAAGTGGAGATGAGATCGGCTCGACCCGTTCCAGCCCATTACGTCGTCCCGACCGTGACAGAACACTTGGCGAGCGCTGGATCGTGGCCTGTCAGCCATCCTTCGGCTCGGCTACCGTTCCATCCATGCCTTCTGCGCTGGACACGCCCCAGGGAGCGGCCGAACTCGCCGAGTCCCTGCTTGCCCCGCTCGCACATCGGTGGCTGCACACCCAAGCCGTGGCTGCCCGGGCTCACCAAGCTGCTGCGGCCGTGTCCAAGGCGGACAGGAGTCTCCTCGTCGCAGCTGCCTGGCTGCACGACATCGGGTACGCGCCTGCGCTCCGTGACACCGGGTTCCACGCTCTCGACGGTGCTCGTCACCTTGAGTCGCTGGGTGCGCCGACGCGCCTGGTGCGACTGGTCGCCCATCACTTGGAGGCCGTGTACGAGGCGGAGCAGCGGGGGCTTTCCGCTGACCTTGCGGTCTACGAGCGGGAAGACTCGCCGGTCCTGGACGCGTTGATCTTCGCCGACATGACGACCGGTCCCGCCGGGCAGTCCATCGACTTCGACACCCGGATCGACGACATCCTGGTCCGCTACGAACCGGGCTCCGAGGTCCACAACGCAATCAGCGAGGCACGACCGTACCTGAGTGCTGCGGTGGAGCGCACCTGGCGGCGGTTCGCCGTCTTCATGTCGCTGCGACCCAGCCAGCAGGCGGCTATCGACGGGAGTAGCTGGTGGCCGCCTACGCTTTTCGCCGTGGAGCACCAGGATGTGGATCTGCTGGCTCGGCTCCTCGATGCCGGTGCGGACCCCGACGAAGGAAACGGTGCGACTCCGCTGACGCATGCGATCGAGACGGAAGGGGACGTAGCGCTGCAGAGCGGTGAGCCGCTCACCGTGGCCACGACTGCTGTGCTCCTCGCCTACGGTGCAGATCCGGCGCTGCGGGATGCCGCGGGCCAGACGCCGCTCGAAGTGGCCGAACGATACGACCATGTCCTTGCGGTTCGGCTGCTGCGCCGGCATCTGTCAGGCGAGGAGGCTCGGGTTCCGGGGCCTCAGAGGGGTAGGGCTCCGACCGGTCTGCCAGTCCCTGATCGATCCGCATGCAGATAAGCGCGGCCGCGCCGCTCTACCCGGATGGGGCCCGATCGCGCGCCACCTGATTCGGACAGTGCCCCCTAGGATGCGAAATGGCCAGTTCCCGGCAGCTGGAGTGCCGGGGTGTGGTCGGGTAACCGGGGCACGGCAAGGTGATCCGGCTCCCCGATCACAGGTCCAGGTGTGCCTGAGCGTTTCCGTTGGCGATACCCACCAGTTGACTCGCTCAGCGCCCCGTGCGTCGCCGGTTGTACGGGGTTGCGTGCTGTGCCACGCCGTGGTCGCGTACGCCGAACGCGGGTGCCTGGGCACTGCTGCCCACCCTCGCTCGAAGCCGACCTCGTCGGCCAGGCCCCGGGGCGCTTCGGCTTCGACGAACCTCGACCGGGTGCCGCCGAGCCGTCTGCGTGTCTCCGTCCGCACCCGGCTGCAGCGGCTGGAGGGCCGGCGGCTGCCGGGCCTTGAGCCCGTGGCCTACTGCGGGCACGTGGCGGAAATGACGTAGTCGACGACATCTAGCGCGTTGGAGCGCTGTCGGTGAGCGGCTCGTTGGCGGTCGGCGCCGTTTCCTTCCGCGCGCAGGCGCCGCCATTGATCTCGTACCAGATCTAGGTCTTCGTGTTGGCGCAGTGCCGGCCCGATGGTGTGCAGCAGCCGTTCGACCAGTGTCGTCTGGGCTTCCAGGCGGCCGGTGAGCGGGTCGATGCCGTTGCCGGCCAGTCCGTCGCGCGCCGCGCGCCAGCAGGCGGCGCGCAGGACTTCCGGTGCCGGGCGGGGTGCCGGTTCTCCGGCCTGGATGGCCGTCAGGGCGGTGGCGGTCAGGGCGCGGACAAGAGCGGCGAGCAGAATGGTGTCGTCGGGGGTCAGGGCTGCGTCGGCGACGCGGACTTCGATGGTGGGCAGGTGGTGGGAGGGTCGGATGTCCCAGTACAGGCCACCGCGGTCGATGAGTGCCTCTGCCGTGAGGAGGGTGTGGACGAGGTCGTCGAAGTGGGTGGGTGATTCGAAGTAGGGGGGCGGGCCGGCCACGGGCCAGCGTCCCCAGGTGGTGGTGCGCCAGCTGGCGTATCCGGTGTCCTGTCCGGCCTGGAAGGGGGAGTTCGCTGCCAGTGCGGTCAAGGTGGGCAGCCAGGGCCGCAGGTGGTTGCTGACGTGGACGGCGTCCCGGGGGTCGGGCAGGCCGACGTGGATGTGGCAGGCACACGCGGTCTGCTCGTCGTCCAGGGCACGGAAGTGAGCGGCGCTGTGTGCGTAGCGGGCGCCTGGAGTCAGGGGCACGGGGGCCGCCTGGCCGAGTACCGGGGTGCCGGTGGAGGCGATGCGCAGGCCGAGCCGGGCGGCGGCACGAGCGACCGTCGTTCTCGTGGAGCGGACCTGATCGGCTGCTTCTTTGAGACAGGTGTGAGGGTCGGTGCGGAGTTCGACCTGGTAGCGGGTCAGCTCGGTGCCTACCCGCTCGCCGAGTTCGCCGGCAGCCTCCTGCACCAGCTGGGGCCCACGGGGGCTCGGGGCCCGGGTAGCCGGATCGATCAAGAGGAGTTCTTCTTCGATCCCCACGGTGAGCGGGGTGGGGGCGTGGCCCGATGCGGTGATGAGGACTGGCGCAGGAGCGTCTGTCGCGGCCCGCCCAGTGTCAGGTTCACTGCTCATAGTGATGACACTGTCTCAGAAAGTCATTGATCGGTGTGCGTCCACGGCGTTCGTCGACGGTTGAGGAGCACAGCGTGCGTGAACGAACCGATGTCCTCGTGGTCGGAGGTGGTCCGGCCGGTGCGACCGCCGCGGCCCTCCTGGCCCGGCAGGGACACCAGGTGTGCGTGCTGGAGCGCGAGAGGTTCCCGCGCTATCACGTCGGGGAGTCGCTGCTGCCGTCCCTGCTGCCCGTGCTGGACGTACTGGGTGCGCGTGAGGTGGTCGAGGCGCACGGTTTCGTCCGCAAGGCCGGGGCGTTCTACGGCTGGGGCGGACAAGAGTGGTCGCTGAGCTTCGACGAGCCAGGCAGACCGGCGGCCTACAGCTTCCAGGTGGTGCGTTCCGAATTCGACCAGCTGCTGCTGGACCATGCCCGCACGCAGGGTGCCGACGTGCGAGAAGAGATCCACGCGAGACGGATCACGTTCGAGGACGGCAGCGCAGCCGGTCGGCGGCACCGGGCCGTGGAAGCGTCCTGGACGGGGCAGGACGGAGCTGCGGGGCGCATCCGGTTCGGCCAGCTCATCGACGCCTCCGGCCGCGCAGGACTTCTCGCCGCCCGGCAGCTGCGCACCAGGCGCCTTCACGACATCTTTCGCAACGTCGCCACCTGGAGCTACTGGCGTGGCGCGGCGCCTCTCGCCGCCGCTCCCAGTGGGGCGATCGGGGTGTTCTCACTGCCGGACCACGGATGGCTGTGGGCCATCCCCTTGCACGACGGCAGTCTCAGCGTCGGCCTGGTCACCGACAAGCGTTCCTTCGCCCGGGCCAGGCAGGCGGTCGGCGGTTCACTTCAGGCCGTCTACGAAGAGGCGATCGCCCGCTGCCCGCTGCTGGCCGGCATGCTTACCAGCGCCAGACAGGACGCCCCGCTGAAAACCGAGAGCGACTACTCCTACGTAAGCGAGGCGTTCAGCGGACCGGGCTGGTTCCTCGCCGGGGACGCCGCCTGTTTCCTCGACCCGCTGCTGTCCACCGGCGTCCACCTCGCCCTGTACAGCGGTCTGCTCGCCGCCGCCTCCATCGGCAGCGTGCTGCGCGGCGAAGTCGACGAAGACGCGGCTCACGCCTTCTACCAGGCCGCCTACCGGCACGCATACGAACGGCTCCTCGTCCTGGTCAGCGCCTTCTACCGCATCCACGACGGCCGCGACGCCTACTTCCGCACAGCCCAACGACTCAGCCGCCGCGACCAGGCACCCCTACGCCTGCACGAATCCTTCCTCAACATCATCACCGGCGCCGAAGACCTCCACGACACCCAGACCGACCCCGTCGACGCCTTCCTGCACACCGTGCGCCAACCCGTCAACGGCCAGTTGCCGCCCGGACTCGCAGGCCACGGAACAAGCGACCTGCTGCCGCTGCCCACCAACCCTGAACAAGCCGCCGCCGGCCTCTACCTCGGCCTCCACCCACACCCCCGCCTCCACCACACCGCTCACAGCACCACAGAGAAGCAGCCGGGTGACCCGCCGTGTTCAGGCTGATGGTCGGGGCGAGCCGCGGAAGCAGGAGAGGCGGCAGGTCACGCAGTCCGCGCACACCGGACGGCGCACCCCCGTAAACCCACGGCTTCCTACGCCTGGCAGCACCAGTCAGGGCACCCTCTACGACCGCGCCCTGGCCCAGACCCGGGGCCTGCAACACCACCCGGGCAGCCACCGCGCAGGCCCTCCCGGCCATCGTCCGCCGCGGCACACGACCCGTCGCCGACCGCGCGGCCCGCCGACTCCTCGGCCCGCCGGCTGCCGAGGCGGACGCCCGGTACCTGGCGTGGATGCACGAACGAGGGCAGTTGGTGTGGCTGGGTATCCGACTTGTCCACCGGGCGTCGGGAGAGCCGCGTGGGATCACCGGTCAGGCCGGGCGTTGGCGGGTTCCGGTTCGGCGGCTCGGAGGAAGTCGGCGACCTTGCCGGTCGGAAGGTCTTCTGCGCAGCTGTTGCAGGGGGCTACGGAGCATGTACGGACCTCGCATCATGGCTCAGGCTGGCGCGGTCGCGGCTTGGGTGAAGTGGTCAGTACAGGGCCTCTCCCATGGGAGAGTCGCCGCTGGTGACGTATGCGCGGATCGCTGCCAGGTACTCCTGGCGGCTGACGCGTCCGTCACCGTCACTGTCCAGCGCGTCGAAAGCCGCATCGGCGTTGTCCGCCTGGTTGCCCAGTGCCTGGCGCAACATGGTGAATTGCGACCGGTCCAGGGCACCGTCCTGGTCGGCGTCGGCAAGATCGAACAGGGCGCCGAGGGCGTACTGGCAGATGTTGTCGAACTTTTCGGCATCGACCCAGGCGATGTACTCCTCGTACGTCATGATGCCGTCGCCGTTGGCGTCCATCGCGGCCCAGGCGCGTTCTCCGGTGGCGCGGGCGGCAAGGACCAGGGGGTCGTCGTCGCTGCGTCCGGTTGCTTTCTGAGCCCTTTCGATACGGACGAAGTAGTCGTGCCGGGAGGCGACTCCGTCGCCGTCGGTGTCCAGCATCGCGTAGATCCGCGCCTTCGGGGAGGTGAGGTCGGCCGAGGCCGCCGCCTGCGGTTCGGTCTGAGGGGTGGACATGTCGGATCCTCCTTCATATGCGAGTCGGGGCAGGTTGACGGAGCGGTTTCAGCGGCTGAGACGGAACACGAGGGCCGAGTCAAGCGCTGTTGCACCGGGCCGGGGGGCCGGACTGGAGCCGGTAGCCGAACTCAGAGATATCCGCTCACGCGGCCGGCCTGAACCGCCATTCGAGTTGGCACGGCGTACGCCGGGGGCATACCGCCAAACCCTGTCCGCGCCCCGGAAGCACCTCACAGCTCGAACCGGGAGCTGCTTGGTGATCACGCGGTCACGGTCGTTCCGATGGCGTGCCGGGTGGCGGCCGGCGCCTACATGTGAGCGGCCTCGGCGCAACGACACCGCCGCACAGCACACGGTACGTGGCTGCATCCCGCGCAGCGATCAGGCGGAGGCTGGGACCCTGGAGCAACTCTTCCTACCTACCGGGCCTTCAGCGTGGCCACGGTCCGGGCTCAAGGACCGGTATCGGCCGGCCGATGACGGTGGCATGGAAACGCGCTGTCACGCCGCACGTCGTCTCGTCTCCCGTCGCTTGGTGACCGCCGGGCTGCTCGCTGCGGCTTGGGGGGTGGTCCCCGGGGCCTCTGCCGGAGCGGCCAGGGCTTTCTCGCCGCGTCGGGCGGCGGCTGCGGACGAGGAGGGTCTGCAGGCGCTGTTCGGGGCGGAGAACCGTGTGATCCGTACGCGTGAGCGGGTGGTCGCGGTGACGTTCAACGCGGCCTGGAACGATGCTGGTCTCGAACGCGTTCTCAGTGAGCTCGCACGCCGGCGTACGCCTGCCGCGTTCTTCCTGACCGGCGACTTCGCCGACCGCCACCCCAAGGTGGTCAAGAGGCTCGCCGCGGCGGGACACGGGCTGGGCAACCACTCCTACAGCCACCCCTACTTCAAGGATCTGACCGCCGCCGGAAGGAGCCGGGAGGTGAGGGCGGCGGACCAGGCCCTGCGTGCGGCCGGGGCAGGAGCGGCGCTGACCCCGTTCTTCCGCTTCCCCTACAGCGAAACCAGCCCTGCCCAGATCAAGGAGGTCAACGGGCTGGGATTCGCGGATATCGAATTCACCACCGACACCAACGGGTGGAAGGGCACCGAGGGCGGCATGACCGTGGGCCGTGCGGTGCGCCGGGCGCTGGACGCCCTGCGTCCGGGGATGATCCTGCAGATGCATGTCGGCACGACCGAGGGCCAGACCGACGTGATCGATGCCCAGGCCCTGCCGCGGATCCTCGACGCGGTCACCGCTCGCGGTTACCGCGTCATCGACCTCCGCCTGCTCCTGACACACTCGGTCCGCCCGGCACAGAGCGGGTCAGCAATGAGGCACACGAGGCCCGCGCCCATCGAGGACGCCTGACCAATGCCGGTCGCCGACGGTCTGATGTGTTTTCCGGTCCCGGCCCTGGGTGCATTGCGTCACCGCGCTCGCGTAGGCCGGCTGTGATTACGGGATGAGGGGAGTTGGTCATTCTGCGGGCCGCTGGCGGTGGGGCCGGCGCTGTAGCGGCTGGTGGTGAGGCTCCAGTCGAGGTTGCCGCGGATCCAGTGGGCGATGCCAGTGAAGTACCGGTCCATGCGCGGGTCGCAGCCGCGCTGCCGCTCCTCCTCGACCAGGTCGAGGAAGCTGCGGGTCTCCTCGGTGTGCATCGCGACGGCGAGGTCGAGGGGCCCTCCTGGTAGGCGCAGTGATGTTCCTCGGCGAGGGCGGCGATGAGGGCGAGGGCGCCTGGCCAGATGAGTTCGCGGGGGCGGGGTGATCTCGACGGGGCCACGGGGAAAGACCCGGGAACCGAGCATGCTGTAGCCGCAGGCACGGGCGGCCTGTTCCTCCTCGGGGCTGGTGATGTAGCCGAAGTGGGCCGGCCACTGGATCAGATGCTCCTCCACCTCGGCGGCGCGAGACTGAGCAACCCCAGCTCAGAGAATCGACCCCCACCGGAATTGACGACGAGCAAGGCCGGAACGGGCTACCGTCGTCGACCATGACCGAAGCGGCCTACCTGCACGCCACTCGGACGGCCTACGACACCGTCGCCGTCGACTACGAGAGACTCCTGCGCGACGAACTGAACACCAAACCGCTGGACCGCGCCATGCTCGCCGCGTTCTCCGAACTGGTGCAGGCGCCGGGCACCGGGCCGGTCGCCGACCTCGGCTGCGGGCCCGGCCGCATCACAGCTCACCTCCACGCTCTTGGAGTGGAGGTGTTCGGCATCGACCTGTCGCCCGAGATGATCGCGCTGGCCCGTCGGACGCACCCGGGTCTTCGGTTCGAGGAGGGGTCGATGACCGCTCTGGATCTGGGGGACGGCACTCTGGGCGGCATCGTCGCCTGGTACTCAACCATCCATACCCCACCGCAGTTGCTGCCGACCGTTTTCGCGGAGTGGCACCGGGTGCTGGCCCCGGGCGGCCACACGCTGCTGGCGTTCAAGGTCGGGGACCAGCGTCGGCACCTGGACCAGGCATACGGCCACGAGCTGTCGCTCGACGTCTACTGGATGTCAGCTGATCACGTTGCCGACCTGATGAGCAAGGCCGGCCTCGTCATGGACGCCCAGATGATCCGCGAACCGGACGAGAGCGAAAAACCCCGACAAGGTCAGCAAGCCTTCTTCCTCGCACACAAGCCCAAGCAGTCGTGACCTAGCGAGCGAAGCTGCCTCACCCCAAGACGAAAACTCCCAGCTCAGAGGCCGCCAGCCAGCGACCTTGTCGAGAACGGACACAGACGCCCCGCTGCGGAACCCCACAGCCGACGGCCGCGTAGCGAGAGGGGCGGCGGGCCGGGGCGCGGACGTCATTGTTACGGTCGCTGGATGGCGAACTGGGACGAGGACGGCGTCCGCGCACGGATACGGGAGATGGCCGCACGGGACCCGGAGCGGAGGTGTTTCGGGGCACGCACGCATCGGTACGCGCTGGCGCCGCAGCTACCGGAGACGGAGATCCGGGCGTTCGAGGAATCCCACGGCATCGCTCTCCCGGTGGAGTACCGGTCCTTCGTCGCGGAGGTCGGCAACGGCCCCGCCGGGCCCGGGCACGGCATGATGTCGCTGACCGTCCCACGCCCGGAGGCCGACGAGGAATGGGCTGCGGACGACGAGTGGGAGGAGGACCGGCTGCCGGGCCGCCTCGCCGAGCCGTTCCCACTCACCGAACCCCGGCCCGGCCCGATCGGAGCACCCGCCGATCTCACCCGGGGCACGCTCATGCTGGCCGAACAGGGCTGCGGCATCTACACCCGGCTCATCCTGAACGGCCCACACGCAGGACAGATCTGGCAGATCGATCCGGACTGGGGCGGCTTCGTACCGGTGAGCCCCGGCTTCCGATCCTGGTACACCGACTGGCTGGCGAGCCCGTAAACGCGCGTCACGCCAGCCGGACCAAACCCACTACCCTCTGGCGCAGGCGGGATCGTGAGCAACGGCGTCGTCCCGGTCGACCGCCGCACCGGATACCACCCGACTGCCGGCGCGGGATGCCGACTGCGGCGCGTCCTGCACCTTGAGCGCCTTGGCCTCACTCTTGAAGATCCGGGCCGCCTTGCCCGCCGACCGCGTCAGCTCGGGAAGCTTCTTGATTCCGAGGACCACGACGACGACAAGGAGGATCACGGCCAGCTCACTCAAGCCGAACATCAGGTCCGCCCTCCGGATGGGAATCTACGGCCGTAGAAGTGTCTCCTGGCATGTGATCACCAACAAGCCCGCCTCCGCGCCGAGCCGGCCGGAAGGGCAGTGCTGTCGACAAGGAGCCAGGGGTTCGGCCCCCGTTTTTACAGCGGCTAACACAATGAGGTGACGGAGCGACGAGCGCTGTCGCCGAGGCGGGAACGCCGGTTCCGGTATCCGGGCCGGAAGCCGTTGCCGAACCGGCAGGTATTGTGCGGCATCCGGACGAGCGGTCGCGACGGGCCCGTCACCGGTCGACCGGGGCCGGGCCGGCTCCGAACACCACCTGATCATCGACGGACACGGCACCCCGCTCGCCGTCATCCTGACCGGCCGCAACCGTGGGCGACGTCACCCAGCTCCTGCCGCTGCTGGATGCTGTGCCGCCAGTACGCGGCCGGGTCGGCCGGCCCCGCCGCAGAGCGGTAACGCCCCACTCGGACCGCGGCTACGACCACGATCTCTACCGCAGGCAGGTCCGCGCCCGCGGCGTCGTGCCGCCATCCCACGCGAAACGCGGCTACCACCACGGCAGTTGTCGAAAGCAGGCCCGCCCCGACGGCTCGTGCCCTTCGTGGCACGGCGGGGCACCATGAAAAGGCAGCGGCCTGGGTGCCCCGCCGGTGGGTGATCGGGCGGACCTGCCTGGCTGTACCGCTTCTCGCCTGCTGCCTGATCGTCCACCGGCTCGCCCCGTGAGGATGACCGCGATTGCGCCGTTAGGCCCACTTTCAGCAGGCGGGCGAGGCGAGGCGGCGCTGACTGTGTTCGACTTTAGAAGGTTTTGTCCCTGTCATGAAGGAGTGGGTATGTCTCCTGCAGTGGTCGAGCTCATGGAAGAACTGGTCACCGACCCCCGTCGACAGCAGGCGTTTCGCCGTTCGCCGCACGAGTACACCGCCGACCGCGGCCTGAGCCCGGCCGAACAGGCCGCGCTCACCTCCGGCGAGGTGGACCGCATCCGCGCTCTGCTGGCCGAGCACAGCCCCGTCAAGGAGGAGGCCCACGGCGTCCTCGTCGTCGTCCTCGCCTTCGGCGACGACGAGAACTGATCCACCGCGCGTGGAACCGAATGTGACACAGGGGCCCGACGGCCCGGCGAAGCTGGTCATGAACGACGCGCAACTGGTCGTTGTGGGCACTGGATACCGGGCCGTCGGGGACCTGACCACGGAAGCCAGGGCCAGTCTGGAACAGGCTGACAAGGTGTTGTGCCTGATCGGGGATCCTCTGGTCACCCGGCACATCGAGCGCCTGAACCCCACGGTGGAAACCCTCGACGGCCACTACGCCCCAGGGAAACCCCGGCAGCGCTCCTACGAGGACATGGTCCACCACATCCTCGCGGAAGTGCGCCGCGACCAATTCGTGTGTGTCGCCCTGTACGGGCACCCCGGTGTCTTCGCCTGCGTGGGACACGAGGCGATCCGCCGGGCGCAACTGGACGGCATCCCCGCGCGGATGCTGCCGGCCAACTCCGCGGAAGACTGGCTCTTCGCCGATCTGGGCCTGGACCCTGCGACCCACGGCTGCCAGAGCTTCGAAGCCAGCGACTTCATCGTCCACCGTCGCGTCTTCGACCCGACCAGCCTGCTGATCCTGTGGCAGGTCGGCGTCATCGGCATGTTCGACCGGGACGCAGATTTCGACGCGCGCCCCGGCGCCGCGCTTCTGGTCGAATTCCTGGCCGCCCACTACCCCGACGACCATCCCGTCACCGCGTACGAGGCGTCGCCGTACGTCACCGTACCGCCGCGCCAGACCACCGTCCCGCTGGTCAAGCTCCCCGACACCCCGATGAGTGCCTGTACCACACTGGTGGTCCCGCCCCTGCCGGAACGGCCGCTGGACCGGGAGCTCCTGGCCCGGCTGACCGGTCGCGCCTGACCGGCCGGACACCGCCACACCTCCCGGCCCGGCCGCGGCGACCTCCCGCTGCGACCGGGCCCTCACACCCCCGGTCGCGGCGGGAAGTCGTCGCGCAGAACGGCGTACACCTCCACGTCACGCCACCGGCCGTCACGCCAGTGCGCGCCACGCGCCACGCCCTCCAACACCATCCCGGTCTTCTCGCACGCCACCCCCGCCGCCGTGTTGCCCACCTCCACGTGAGCCTCCACGCGCTGCTCCCGCGTGTGGGCGAACAGGTACTCCACCAAGGACCGCCCCACCGACACAGCCCCGCCCCTGCCGCGCTCCTCGGGCAGGATGCACAACCCCACGTTCCAACACCGCGACACGGCGTTGTACGAAACGGCGCGCCACGTCGCCACCCCGACCGCGGTATCACCACGCACCACCGCCAGCATGCCGTCGTCCGCCGACAACAACCGGTCCATCTCCCAGCGTTGCCGCAGCTTCCCGGCCCCGCCGCTCCACCCCGTCCACGCGAACGGCCCCAACACCCCCGGGTCACTGATCAACCGGACGAGAACCTCCAGATCACCCTCCCGAAAAGGGCGCAAAGACACGATGTCGCTCATGACCGACAAGCTATCCACGTTCCGCACGCATCCAGCCCGCGACACCCGCCCCTCGCACTCCTCAGGCGCAGTGAAAAAGGCACTCGCCTACGGTCTGGCCGCCACCACGCACGTCACCTGGTGCGCTGTTGAAGCCAACTGGATCCTGCGCCGCCGCAACCAGTGCCGTACCCACCCGGTGCAGCCACTGGCCGCGGACCGACACAGCGGTCGCGTCCTCCTCGCCGCTGCGGTCCTCGGCGAACTCTCCGCCGTCGCCCTGCTGCGCTACGCGCCCACCCGCCGCCTGCTCGGCGACCGCGCCACCACCACGCTCATCGCCCTGCCCGGCGTCTGGGCTGGTCTGGCCCTGCGTCACTGGGCGGTGACCACTCTCGGCGAACACCACCGCGCCACCGTCGACGTCCACCCCGGCCAATCCCTGACCCGCACCGGCCCCTACCGCCACCTACGACACCCCTCCTACGCCGGTGGCCTCCTCGCGATCGGCTGGGCCGCCGTCGCCCTCGACCATCCCCCGGCAGCAGCCGCCCTCGTCGGCAGCACCCTAGTCGGCCTGCTCTACCGCATCCGCGCCGAAGAAGCCCTGCTCACGACGGCATTCGGCCCCGCCTACACTGACTATGCGACGGCGACGGCCCGCCTGCTTCCCGGAATCTGGTGAACCCCTAGGTTCTGTCTCTTTGGTCAGCGTCGGGTCCAGTGCCTCGCTGTCGAAGGCCGGCGGGCGACCACCGGTCGGCCTCGTCGCAGGCGGTGGCCGACTTGGTCGGACGGCTGTGGGATGACCGCACGGATGCCCCGGCGCCGCAGGTGGCTGCGGATGGCACGCGGGGAATACGCGGTCGGCCAGAACGGCCAGGGGCCTGCCAGGCCAGCGCGGGGCACGCGAACGCCCCCAGTGCTGAGGGGTAGGCCCAGCAGGCCACTTCGCCGCAGCATGGCGGGCGCGACCAGGCGCTGCTGGACCCCGTCGTACAGATGGGGGGTTCTCCTGTAGCACCGGCCTTGGGTTTTCCGCAGGACCGGCATGCGCGTGGGGCCCAGCCATACCCGGCCGGGCCCACTTGAGCCTTCGCGCGCTGCGCACACCTCGCGCACAGGCACCTTCGTCTACCAGCGGTACCAACGCCCCTTGCGGCCACCACTGCCCGCGGGACGGACGACGAAGCCGAGCAGCCACGCGACCAGCACGATCACCGCGATCCACCACAACGCCTTCAGTGCGAAACCCGCACCGAAGAGGATCAGAGCCAGCAGAAGAACCAGAAGCAGGGGAACCATCGTTATCAACCTCCTGGCCACCGGATGCCCTTATCTCAGCCCTACAAGCACACAAAATGTGGGTTACTTTCACAGGTTGAAGGGCATGCGTGCCGTGCATATCGGATCACTCAACGGAGAGAAGGTTCGAGCCAAGGTCGAGCAGGCAGTCGGCAAGGCCGCCGGGACTGCCGTAGGTGCTACCGGCAACGAGAAGCTGATCGCCATGGGGCGCGCGGGCGCGTTGTACGAAGGGCGTCACCAGTGGTTGCCCAACTACTCGCAGAGGACCGGTACGGAGACCGCCCGAGGTTCCCGTCCCGCCCCACCGCTGGAAGGGCCGCGACGTCCTCGGCTTTACCGGGTCTGGGGAAGCCGGCTCAGTTCCTGAGCATCGGAGTTGTCTTTCCAGGCCAACTGTTCCGCTCAGTCACAGGAACTGTGACCGAGCGCTTGAGTTGGCGAGTGGCATCGCGGAAACCAGCCAGCGCCAGCGCCGACGCTCCGTGACAAGGGTGGCCGCGGCCAGCAGGGTCACACAGACCGCCGCCCAGGCGGGCCAGGCCAGCCATGAGGAGACCACGGCCGCAGCGAGCTGGAGCAGCACCAGTAAGATCGTGGCCCAGCCCGGCACCGCGATGATCACATGGGCCTTGTCCCCCGGAGTGGACAAGAGGGTCGGAAGGCCGATCAGGGTCACCACGGACAGGGCGGCAAGCAGCCATGAACGGTCAGCCAGAGCCCACGGGGTGGCCACCCACGCGACGAGTTCCGTCGCGAAGCGCAGGACAGACGCGGCGCGGTCGTCCGGCCGTCCCGAAGTAGTGTGCACGCCAGCAGTGTTGGTCACCTGCGGACGATCTCACGGTGCCCGGACATCTGCCAGGGTCCGGCACAGGCTGTAACCCGTACGTGCCCACGACTGGCAGGGTGACCGAATCGAGCGGCACCGCAAGGAGATCCGGGCGGCGTACGGGTTCCAGGCGAACACCGAGGAGGACCAGGACCGGCCGGCCGCGTGGCTGGTGACCCAGCTGAGCCCGGCAGAGCTGTCGCTGGACCGGCTCACGGCTGCGGTCGTGGCTCGATCCCCCAACCATGGCGTCGGACCGCCGGCGCCGGGGCAGATGCGGCGACTGGCGGGAAGGGCGGTCAAGGACTTCGAGATGCAGCCGACGGGCCCGGTGATGGCGAAGGCCCGTCTCCGGCTCGGCCGCCGCAGGCGAGGGGTGGGGTTCAGGTCATCTGATCAACCACCTCTTGACGCGTGATTGACCATCTCTTTACGTTCGATGCCGATGGGTGGCCGTCGCATACCCATCGAAGCCTGACTAATGCCAGATCCCCGTCATTCCCGGAGGTTTCACCATGGAGCAGCTCATCAAGCGCATGACCGAGGAGTCCGTGTGGCGCAGGTGGGTCGCGGTCAACTCCGCCCAGGGCGCGAAGGACGGCTGCATCAGCGCCACCCCCAAGAGCGGCTGCATCAGCGCTACTCCCAAGAGCGGCTGCATCTCCTGAAAACCCGCTGACACCGCGGGCTGCCGGCGTGGCAACAGTCCACGCCGGCAGCCCGGCACCGCCCCTTACGCCGCCGTCCCCTCTCGCCCGGAGACCTCCTGTGAACCGCCTGCCGAGTGCCGACGTCCTGGACCAGGTGCGCGACATCCCGATCTACCGTGCCTCCATCGAGCGGGGCCACTTCCCGATCCTGGAGAAGCCGGAGATCGCCCGCGGCTTCCCCGACAACTGGATGACCCCCGAGCTGGAGCGCGCGCTCAAGGCGGGAGAAGCGGAGTTCGTGCTGTCCACCGGCACCAACCACGCCCGCATGCAGCTCATCCGGCCGCCCTACTTCCTGCTGCGCTCCTACTACCGCCTATGGAGCGAACACCCGGATCTCAGAGCCTTGTGGCACAGCGGGGCACGGCGCGTCTCGCTGACCACCGTTCTGGCCACCGAGCACGTCGCCCGCGTCAACGGCCGCAAGCCCGGCGCGAGTCGTCGAGGTGAACGCTGGCTGGACGACCGTACGCTCTACCTCAACCGCCGACTGGATCCGGCCGATTGGGAACGCGACGAGGTCGAGCGCATGCTCACCGAGATCCGCGAGGCGGCCACCGCCCACCCGACCGGCGCGTACCTGCTGGACTGCTCCGGCTATCACCTGGCGCACCTGATCCGCAAAGTGGCCGCATGGAACCTGTGGGACGACTTTCCCCGCCCGGCCGGCATCGTCCACGCCTATGAGTACACGCCGTTGAACGTCCGCGCCTACCTGCGCGCCCACTTCGACTCCCCCGTGATCGACCTGTTCGGCAGCACCGAACTCGGCTACCTCTTCTACAGCGACGCCGAAGGCCGCTACCAGCCCTACCTGCAGGACATGAGCGTGGAACTGATCCCGGTGGCACCGGGCAGCGGTATCCACAGCCTCATCGTCACCAGCGTGCGTAACCCCTACATGCCGCTGGTCCGCTACCGCTCCGGCGACTGCGTCCGCACCCGCGACGACAGCGCCGACGTCGAGCAGATCGTCTCCTTCTGCGGGCGCGAGAAGGAACTGCTGCCCACGCCCGACGGCCCCGTCGCGCAGGCCGACCTCGACGCGCGCGTCGCCGGCGTCAGCCCCCGCGTCTTCCTGCACCAGCTCCACCTCACCGGTGACGGCGCATGTCGGCTGTCGTACACGACCTTCGACGACACCCCGCTCACCCCCGGCCAGAGCAGCGAACTGGTCGAAGCCGTCAGTGCGTTGACGGGCCGCTCCTGCCAGGTGGAGCACCGTGCAGAGATACCGATCGGGCCGTCCGGCAAGTACGCCTGGCTGACCACGCACGAGTCCCCCTGACGCGCCACGGACGCAGTGACCGCGTCCCACGGGACGCGCATGAACCGGCCCGCCCGGCCACGACCCGACAGGACCCCCATGTCCACGCAGATACCCATGCCCACGCCCGCGCCCACGCCCGCAGCGCACGACCGCCAGTCCGCCACCGCCCAGCCAGCCCCCACCGCCGAGGAACTCCTCGGCCCCACCCTCTACGACGAAGTGGTGGGGCACTTCACGACCGGGCCCGACGCCCCGTCCGAGGCGACCGTGCGGCACCAGGTTCGCGAGTGCCTGCGCTACCTCTACCTTCTCTCCGGCCACCCCGACCGGCTCGGCGGCCTCTTCCTCCCCGTCGAGCAGGACATCGACGAGATATGGCACTACCTCATCCTGCAGACCCGCGAATACCGGGAACTGTGCGAACAGCGGCTGCCCGGCGGCCACTTCATCCACCACCGCAGCATTTCCTACGACGCCTACCAGCAGGCCCCCGGGCGCGAGACGGCTGCCGAGGAGGCCCTGCGCTGGATCCCCCTCTACACGGCCGCGTTCGGCCCCTTCGACGAGGACGCCCTGCCGCACTGGACGATCGTACGGTTCCTGCACCATGAACTCGGCCTGTCCCTGGCGGAGATAGCGGACCTGACCGCCGACGACGCGCGGTCACCCGACCGGCCCACCGGCAGGCCGGACCGCGACGGCACGACCGCCGCTCCGGCGCGGGAAGAGGCGTGAGCACGGCGGCCCCGCCGACCGCGGTGACGGAACCCTCCCAGGCCCTGCGCCGCGCTCTGAGGGTGGTCGTCGTCTCGCAGACGCTGGGCGGCGCCGGCATGGCGGCCGGCATCACGGTCGGCGCGCTGCTCGCGAAGGACCTGCTCGGCTCGACGAGCCTGGCCGGGCTGCCGACCGCGCTGTTCACGCTCGGCGCGGCCCTGGGAGCCGCTCTCCTCGGGCGGGTCTGCCAGCGCTACGGGCGCCGCCCGGGCTTGGCGCTCGGCCACGCGGTCGCAGCGCTCGGCAGCGCGGGCGTGGTCGCGGGGGCCACGGCGCGGTGGCCCGTCCTACTGCTGGCCGCACTCTTCGTCTATGGCGCGGGTACGGCCACGGGGCTGCTCGCCCGCTATGCCGGCGCCGACCTGGCCCCGCCCGAGCGACGCGGCCGCGCCACCGGCACGGTGCTGTTCGCCATGACGCTGGGTGCGGTCGCCGGGCCGAACCTCGTCGGCCCCACCGGCTCGCTCGCCCACGCCTGGGGCGTCCCACGCCTGGCGGGCCCGTTCCTGTTGGCGACAGCTGCCTACACCGCCGCGGCCCTGGTACTGCTGGTATGGCTGCGCCCCGACCCGCTGCCCCCGGCACCGCCCCCGCAGTCGGGTGGTGCAGCGCGCGGGCCGGTGCGGGGCAGTGTCGGCGTCGTCACCGGCGCCACCGTGATGATCACCGCACAGCTGGTGATGATCGCCGTGATGACCATGACCCCCGTCCACATGACCGGCCACGGCCACAGTCCGCAGGCCGCGGGCCTGGTCATCGCCCTGCACGTGGGCGCGATGTTCCTGCCCTCCCCACTGAGTGGGCTGCTCACCGACCGGGTCGGCGGCCGGCCCGTGGCGGCGGTGTCCGGTGCCGTCCTCCTGGGCGCCGGCCTGCTCGCGGGCCTTGCCCCGCCGACATCCCGCCTGCTGCCGGCCTGCGCGCTCGTCCTCCTCGGTCTCGGCTGGAACCTGGCCCTGGTCAGCGGCACGGCCCTGCTCACGGACGCCGCCCCCGCCGAAACCCGTGCCCGTGTGCAGGGCCTGGCGGACGTGGGCATGTCCGTGGCGGGCGCGACAGGCGGCATGGCATCGGGCCTGGTCGTGGCAGGCAGCGGCTATCCGACCCTGGCGACGGCGGCAGGGGCCCTCGCCCTCGCGGTGATCCCGGCGATGGCACTGCGCAGCACACCTCACTGACACCGATCACGCTGTGTGCCGAGCCGCGTTCACGACCAGCTACGACAAGATGGTCCACGGATCCCGTTCCGCCGCGCACGTGAGGCCCCTCGCCGCCTACTCCAGCATGCGTTCCGCGTCATCCGGCACCCAGGGGAACGGGACGTCGGGCCATCGTACGGAGGCCCACGCGTCGAGATCGACGGCGAGAACGGCATCGATGAAGACCTGCGGCGGCCGGTAGCCGTGGGCGGTGACGTAGTGCGTGATGAGGAACGGAGCGGCATAGGCGATGCCGGGCTCGCCCGGGATGCGTACCTCCCCGTTCCCCTCCGCCGCCTCTTCCTCCGGACACAGGTCGCACTCATGCGTGCCCAGGCAGACGTTCATCCACTGGACCTCCTGAACGGCCTTCAGCTTCTCCACGAACGCCGCCGGGGCCGTTCCCGTCGAGTACGGCTTGCCGGCCTCCAGCCACCCGATGGTCAGACGGGTGTACGCCGGGCGGTACGAGAGCCCGTAGAAGCCCGACTCCCTGTCGCTGAACGCATCCTCGTCCTGGTAGTCGTACTCGCTGAGATCTTCGTAGAACACCCGCACATCATCGCCCGACCGTTTCCCAGCGGTTCCACCACGCGAACCGGACGTCGGGTCGGCTGGCCGGCGCCGAGGTGCTCGGCGCTGTGCAGGGAGCGGATCGGCCAACAGTCTTGTACTCGTGGCCGGCGCCCGTGAACTAGAAGGGGACGTCGCCGTCCGGCCCCCCGGGTTCCAGGTGGCCTCCCAGTGCATCGCGGCGCGGTCACTTCCCCAGGAAGCCGAGAAGCGCGGCGTTGACCTCTTCCGCGTGAGTCCCCAGCAGCCCGTGCGGGGCACCCTCGATCTCCACGTAGTCGGCGGACGGCAGCGCCTTGTGGAAAGGCCGCGCGGTCCCCTCGACGGGGAGGATCCGGTCGCCCGTGCCGTGCAGGATCAGGGCCGGTACGTCGATGGCCGGGATGTCGGTCCGGAAGTCGGTGTACCACGTCGACGGTGCGGCGGCCGCGGCGAAGAAGCCCCCGCCCGCCGCGACGTTCCAGCTGTTGCGTACGGCCTCCTCGCTGATCCTGGTACCGAGATTCTCGTCGAGGTTGTAGAAGTCCTTGTAGAAGTCCGTGTAGTACGCGTAGCGGTCCGCCTTGACGGCCGCGACGACGCCGTCGAAGAACTCCTTGGGGGCGACCCCGTCGGGGTTGTCGTCCGTCTTGAGCAGGCAGGGCTCCAGGGAAGCCAGGAAAGCGACCTTGGAGACACGGGCAGTGCCATAGGCGGACACATAGCGGGCGACCTCGCCGGTGCCCATCGAGAAGCCGACCAAGACGGCGTCCCGCAGGTCGAGGGCCTCCATGACCGTGTTCAGGTCCGCCGCGAAGGTGTCGTAGTCGTAGCCGGTCGTCGGCTGGCTCGACTGCCCGAAGCCTCGGCGGTCATAGGTGATCACGCGGTAGCCCGCGTCCAGCAGCACCGCGCTCTGCCGCTCCCAGGAGTGGCCGTCGAGCGGGAAGCCGTGGATGAGGACGACCGGCTGCCCGGTGCCGTGGTCCTCGTAATAGAGGTCGATGGTGGTGGAGTTCTCCTGGCCTACGGTGATGTACGGCAAGGTCTCATTCCTTCGTCCGGAGTGACTGGCGCACGCAGGACCACACGCCGTCCCGACGAGGGAGGGCGCTGCACGGACGGCATCGGCTCATCGGCTGCCGACGTCCGGGCATTCGTGGCATGCGCGGCACGGGATGTCGGCACACTAGGGCGAAGATTGCGCCCCCTGTTGTCCGCGAGTGCACCGCTCGTTGCCTGAAAGTGCCAGGACGGAACGTGGCTGTCGTTGACAGGGTGGACCTTCGCGCTCAGGCCGCCGCGGGAGCGTCCGCGCCCGTGATCGTCGGATTCGGCTCGGCCTCCGGCCCCCTTTTCCCGGCTTCTACGGCGCGCTGGTAAGCCCGGCAGACGGTTGTGTCCACCGACACGGTCCAGCCGATGTCGTCACCGGCGTTGCCTTGCCCCCAGAACCTAACAGGGGACGCGCGCGACCATCACTCGTGCGTGCGTCATGGCGCACGTCTGTGCCCGTCTGGTCCGGGGGCGGGGCCTCCCTGGACACATGTACTGCGCACACTGCTCGACGCTTCCCACGACGTGGCAAGGGGATGCGGCGACGGCGATCGGCGCAACTGACGTATCGCCTCCCCGCGTTGTCGCGTCCGCACACGCAGCGGCGAGGGCACGTGCCGGTCCGCCTACCGCAGGGAGTGGAACCACCGCACCACGGCGGCGGTTCCCGCCTGCTGGGAGCCCAGATGGCGCGAGCCGCCATAGTCGGGTGTCCCGAGGTCGACCAGCGGGGCATGGACACCGCGGGCGCGCAGGGCTGCGTGGCAGCGGGTGCTGTTCGCGGTGACGGCCTGCTCGTCCCCATCGGCGTAGTAGAGCCGGATCGGAGCCCGTGGCGTCCAGTCGACGCACACGCCGTCGGCGATCCGCAAGGCCGCCGCCAGCCTGCCGCTGGGGTGGGCCAGCATCGTCCGTCCCCGGGGTGTGAGGAGTGCGTCGAGGGAGTCCGGCGTGCCGGCCACGACCTCGGGACCGGTGTGCGTGCCGTCCAGCAGACCTTCGATCGTCTGGTCGTACGGCGCGCGGAACACTTGGGCCGGCGTGTCGTACAGGTGGTGCAGGCGGTTGAAGGCGACCAGGGTCAGCGCCGCGTAGATCACGCCTGCCTTCGGCTCCGTCCGCCCGGCCAGCAGCGCGGGCAGCTCCGCGTCCCGAAACGCGTACGCGCCGCTGATGGGGGCCACCGCGCGCAGCCTGAACCATGCGTCGGTGCCTCCTTGCAGCGAGCGGGCCAGTCCCAGTGCCGCCGAGGCGCCCTGTGAGAAGCCGGTGACCAGCACCTCGCGCCGCATCTCCCGGCCCTTCGCCGTCACGACGGCGCGGGATGCCCGCAGCATGTCCAGAGCGGCCGTCGTCTCCGAGGGCACGTCCATCCAAGGGTGCGGACCGGGGCCTGAGCCCAGCCCGAGGTAGTCGGGGAGCACAGTGGCGAATCCGGCGGAGGCGTAGGTCAGGGCGGGGGCCTGGTCCCAGGTACTGGTCGAGACCGAGGCGACGTCGCCCTTGAACAGTTCGGTGCCGTGCGTGAAGGACACGGTCGGCAGCCGCGGTTCACCGTTCCGGGGCAGAGCCAGCAGCCCGCTGGCGGTCGTGGGCCGGCCGTGCGGATCCACCGTGCGGTACACGATGCGGAAGGTGTCCAGGCCGTACCGTACGACGGCGGTATCCCAGGCACCCGCCTTGTCCCCCGCCAGTTCGTCCACGACCTCGCGGGCAGTGAGCGTGCGCAGGTGCTCGGCCGACACGAGCGTGCCCCGCGATAAGTCTTCCGTCGCAACGGGCGCGACAGCGGCGGCCCGGGGTTCCTCAGCTGCGTGTGCGACCGCGGCCGTCGTGCCGCTCGCCATCAGCGCCACCGCGACCGGCACCGCCGAGACCGTCAGTACCTTGCTCATTCGCTTCATGCCGTGACCGTACTTATCCGCCGATACGGCCGACCATCCGGCCAACCCTCGGCCGTGTGTGGGGCTTTCCCCAGGGCACGTTCGGTGATCGCCGTCGCTGTCGGATGGCCGACATCCTCGTCGCGCCGTGCCACAGGCGCTGGAGCCCCGACGCGAGTAGCGCGCCCGAACTGCCGTCTCCTGCCCAGCCGCCGCGTCGCCCTCACCGGCCTGGGCTGGACGAGCCTGACGATCGTGCGCAGCCGGCACGAGCCGGACGAGGCACCGGAGAATGGCAGGTCGTGCGCAGCACGCGCTCCGCCCTCTCCTCCACCGACCTCCCCGGCCTGACGGCGCTGCCGCACTGAGTGTCCCGGCTCCCCCATCCGCACCCTTTTGCCTGGCTCCACGGCTTCCGCCGGTTACGTGTGCGCTGGGAACGACGAGCAGACATCCACGAAGCGTTCCTCGGACCCGCCTGCTGCCTGATCAGCCACCGACAACTCAAGTCACTCTGTGGCCGAGGGCACAGGGCTGGCCCTAAAAATGTGACTAACGTCACATGGTATGGGGTGGAGGTAGGTCAAGCGTGCTTGGCGCGCGCCGACCGGACTGGCTGGTTGTCTGTTTGGGCCCCGGGAGGCGCGTCGAGGACCGTTCGGTCTTCGATTCGGCGCCCGCGATATGCCGGGTTCGACCGAGCGTGGTGTCGCTGCGGGGTGAGTGTGCTGTACCGGTGCTCCGTCGGCTGTCCGCGGGCCCGTCGAGGCGGGCGATGGGCTGCGGGCCGTCTTGTCTTTCGTTTTCCGCGCTTCTGGGGCAGCTACGCCGGGGGATTTCTCCGATTTGAAATTTCGGTCTCGATAAGGTGCGGGTGTAAGGCACCTGTAAGCACGTCAGAGTCGCAGGAAGGGCGATTGATTTCAACCAGGTTGCGGAGAACACTGGATTGCGCAAGGGGGCGGTGATCCTCGGAAAGGAGGTGACAGAATCATGGGTGTCAAGATGACGATGACCACCCGTTGCTCGGTCTCCCTGCAGCAGGAGCAGTTGCGGATGGTCATCATCGTCGTCGTCCTCGTGCTCTGGGTTGTGCTGGCGCAGGTGCACGGAGCGACGACACTGGTTGACGCGCTGTTGGGGCGCATCTGAGGAACCTGTCCGTTCCTCGCGAAGGGCGGTTGCCGATGGGCAGCCGCCCTTTCGCCTTGTCAGGTTAGCGCGGAAAGGGTGACGGGTGAAGTCCTTTCCCGTGCCGACTCGACCGCAGTGCTTGAAACTGCCCGGTAATGTCTTCGCCTGTGGCCCGAGGGGACGGGATTCGAAGAAATCACGCAGCCAGAATGCGACGGAAGGCATCGATGCCGTGCTCGTCCGCGGCCACGACCGGGCCGGCCTCGGTTTCGATCCAGGCGTGGAACCGGAACGGGTCGGCGGCCGTGCCGATGCACCACGTCGCCCGGCGTCTGCGCAGGGCCAGCAACATGAGCGAGGCCAGCGAGGTTTCGAGGCAGGCGGCGCGGCCGGGATAGTGGGCAGCGGCCTGTCGTACCACTGCCAGAGCTGCCGCGGCCTGGGCCCTGGTGGCCTCGTGCCGGCACCAGTGGCGTGAGGTCCAGCGCACCGCCCTCAAGAGGATGCGGAAGGGCAGCCGGATCAGTACCAGGGCGATCAGCAGGGCGAGCAGCCCCAGCGGCGGGGTGCCTCGGCCGGGCAGGCGGCCCGGACGGGGCGAAGGTGCCACGGGATCGGCCGCCATGGTCACCTCTACTGCGCCGGTCGCACGCCTGCCGTCGGCGAGGGCGTACGCGCGGTGTGCCGGGCCGTCAACCGTTCCGGTCGTGCCTGGGCCGCTGGTCGGCCCGTGCCCGGTGGCCGCTACACGTGTCTCATCGGCGGGCGGGGCCGGCTGCCCGCCCGCGGGGCAGGCGGTGAGAAGGCCACGCTCCAGGAGGGCGTCGGCGAGCTGCCGCGCGTCGTGCCGGATCAGATCCCTGCTGATGTGCGGGAAGTGCCGCGCCGTCACCCGAACGCCCGTCTCGAAGTCCCGGCTGCGACGCCACTCCTGCCACAACTGTCCCGCCACGGGGTTCATGGCGAAACAATGCCCCGAGCGGGTGTCCAGCAGCACAGCGTCGCCGTGGTCGCCCGGGCTCTCCTGCACGAAGTCGGGTACGTACAGCTGGTTCACGGTGCCTCCCCTGCCGTACCGAGTCCGTCCAGCCAGACGTCGACCCCCAACAAGCGGTTGAGCGCGGAGAAGGGGGCGGCAAGGCCGTGCACGGCGGTGTCGAGGTCGGCGACGACGCGTGCGGGTTCGACGATGCCCAGGTCGGCGAGCGGCGAGCGGGCCAGGCGCACACGCAGGTCTGCTGCGGCGCGGCGGACACCCCGGTAGTCCTCGGCTGCGTAGGCGCCCTTGGTGCGCCGGTCCAGCACGGCATCAGGCACCGCGCCGGCCAGCGCGGCTTTCAGAAGCGGTTTGACGGTGAAGGGGTCCGCCTTCGCCGGCGTCGGCAGGCTCATCGCCGCTCGGACGACGGCGCCGTCCAGGAAAGGAGCTTGCGGCCACACCCCGAAAGGACGGGCCACATCGACGAGTTGGCTGTGCAGGCCGGCCGAGCTCTGCAGTTCGGCGAGTGCTGCGCGCGTGCCGGGACCCGGCCCCGGACCCTCGCGCCGTACCTGCCCGGCCCGCTCGACGGCCAGTTCGGCCAGGTCACGGCGGGCTCGTGTGGTCAGCCACGACGCCTCGGGGCCGGGGGGCGGCCACCACGCGATGGCGTCCAGCCACTGCGGAGGATGCGCCAGCGGCTGCTCCAGACGTGCGGCCAGGTCGTGCAGCGCCCGGTCGATCGGGGTACGGGCCAGACGCACGGCCTGGCGGGCGATGCCGGCGGGGGCCACGCGGCGCAGCCTGCCCAAGGCGAGGGCGTCATGGGCGAGACGGCGCACCGCGCGGCCTGCGGCCACCTCGCCGAGGTGTGAGGGCGGTGCGGTCAGCAGCGCGTCTCCGCCCTCACCCGTCAGATGGACGCCGCCACCGCGGCTCGCGATGTGCGCCAGGCGGCAGCGGAGCCGGGCGACGACCGCGGTGGACGGATCGGGCTGGTCCGGCCGTCCCCGCGCGGTCAGAGCGGCGTACGGCAGTGAGGTGTCGCCGCCCACGGTCAGGCGCAGACGGACGGCGGCCGATGCTCGGGCGTGACGCACAGCGTGTTCCAGGTCGCCCGCCGGCGCCCCGGGATGGTGATAGACGAAGGCGTCCAGGGGTTCCTCCGCCGCCTGCGCTGCGAGGAAGGCCAGCGAAGTGGAGTCCAGGCCCCCGCTGAAGTCGCAGGTGACTCGGGGGGCTTCGCGGACGCGCAGGGTGACGGCCTGCCGCAGGGAGTCCCGCAGCCGGGCTGCGGTGTCTTCCATACAGGCGTCAGCGTCGGGTACGGGTGAGGCGTAGGCCGACCGGGTGACGGCGTTCGTGGCGCAGTCGACCTGGAGGGTTTCGCCGGGACCCAGCCGGTGCACGCCGGTGAAAGCCGTCCGTGTTCCGACAAGTTCCGGCACTGCGGGACAGACGATGTGCGCCGCGAGCGCCAGGGTGTCCGGGGTCTGCTCCTGTCCCGTCAGGGCGGCCACGGCGGTGGCGCGTGTGGAAACGACGGTACGACCGTTGCGGCATGCGTAGTAGAGCGGGAACTGACCGGCTGGGTCGGTGAAGGCGGTGAAGCGGCCGTTGTGTTCCAGCACGAACAGCAGGTAGGACCCTGGCCATCGGGTCAGTCCCTCCCAGTCCCCGTCGTGCGCGGCCCGCCTCAGGTCGTCCTGCATCCGCGCGAAGCCCGCCAGGCACTGGCCCACGGCGACGACTCTCGCCCGCTCAGTCGCCGCGGTGCGCACCTCACCGGCGTGCCAGGCACCCCATGACCACAGCCGGGGGTCGACGGCCCATACCTGTGCCGCCGGCGCCGGTAAGCGGGGGCCCGGCGGCAGAATCCCGGCGATGGCAGGTCCGGTCGGCAGGCGGATGCCGAGCTCACCGGTATCCGTTGCCGTGCCGCTGGGGCCGGTCGTGCCGCTGGGGCCGGTCGTGCCGATCGTACCGGCCGTGCCGCTCGTGCCAGGGAAGACGGCCACGACGACTCCTACCAGTAGTACTGGGCGTTGGCGTCGGCGTTGCCGTTCGGGGAACTGCCCAAGGTCAGCTCGCGGACGTGTCCGAGATCGACGAGGGAGGGGGATACATAGGTAGTGTCCTGGCCCGGGGGTGGTCCGTCCGGAAGCGTTCCGTTTCCGCCATCAGCAGCGCGGTCGGACAGGTGCTTGAACAATTTCTCATAGAACATCGGGCCGCCTCGGGTCAAGGGCACGGCTGCCTCGCCAGGAAGAACAAGGCACAGGAAGTGGCCTTTTTGGCCACAGGTCTACATGAGCGCAGTATGCCATGTGATCTTTTGGCGCAGCAGGGATCCGGCAAGCCGTGGCCGCATTGTCTGACCAGCGCTTTTTTCTTGACCGCTCGGACCGACGAACGGCGCCGGCGCCAGCTGGTTCCCGGTGTGCGGCGCGTCCCCCGTACAGTTCGATAACTCCGACTCAAGCAATTGAAGTCGATATCGCGACCGGTTTGCCGCGTGTCCATGATTTCGAAGAACCAAGCACCGGAGAGGTACCTGACCGGATTCGAACGCCGCGCCGCACCGCCCGCGCCCGGGTCACACGGTGTTCTCCGGGCTTTCCTGACCGCGCAGTCCGAGGACGAGAGCCCCCTGAGCCTCGGCCCTCGTCCGCAACTCACTCAGTTCCAGGACGAAGCCGGAGCTCTCGGCCACTGCGCCGGGGAGGGCGAAGCGGTGCAGCGACTCCTTGCAGCCTTCCAGGAGCAGGTCGCACTCCGTGAGCTGGCCGCCCACGACCACGACGTCGGGGTTGATGAGATTGCACAGTTGGGCGAGGAAGGAACCCAGGGTCCGTCCCGCGTCCTTGATCACGCGCATACAGACGGGGTCATGCTCCCTGGCAGCCCGGATGACGTCCTCCAGGTGCTCGAAGTCCGCGGCGCCAGCCCTGGTGCGGGCCTGCCGCACCCGCTGCACCAGTGCTTCCGCGCCGATCACGGTCTCCAGGCAACCGCGGCCCCCGCACTGGCACATCACACCGTCCGGCTCCAGGGTGAGGTGGCCGATCTCCCCGGCCATTCCGCCGCGTCCGCGAAGCAGGCTGTTGTGGATGATGATTCCGGCTCCGACACCGGTGGACACCTTGACGTAGATCACGGTCTCTGCGTGCTCCCGCTGGCTGTACGTCTGCTCGGCCAGCGCACCGAGGTTCGCGTCGTTGTCGATGAACGCGCGCACGCCCAGCCACTCCCCCAGGTCCCGCGCCGGGCTGTCACCGATCCGCCAGGGATGGAGGACGGGCCGCGTGAACTCGTTCGTGCGCGGATCGATCATCCGAGGCACAGCGATGCCGAGCGAGAAGACATCGGACAGGGTGCAGCCGGTGTCCCTGACCGCCTCCCCGATCAGGTCCTGAACCGCGGGGCGTGCGCGGTTCCAGCCCCGACTCACCCCTTCCGAGTTGACGCGGACCGACACCGTGTCGAATTCCTTGTCGAGCCGGCGTGCGACCACCGTGGCGTGGTTGAAGCCGAGGTGCACCCCCACGCCGACCAACTCGGTGGGTACGAGGCAGACCCTGCCGGCTCGCCCGCCGTCCGTCCGGGCGCTGGTCACCATGCCTTCCTTTTCGAGTTCTCGGACTGCGGTGGACACCGTTGCCTGGGAAAGCAGGGTGCGCCGGGCGATACCGACCTGGGTGTCAGCCTTGATCGCGATGGCCAGCAGTACTTTCCTGCGGTTCTCATTGCGTTTCGGCGATCCGGCTAACCCGTCGAAGAACTCGCGAATGTCAGCCATGACGCCCCCCTTGGCCTTGCCTGCCCCCGCAGGCTGGTCGCTTCTCCCCTCGACCGTAGCAGGTGGATCTTCGAATTGAAGGAGGGGCGACTTCGGTTGACATGACGATCAACGCGGCCGTCCGAAGCTCAGGATCCGGACACAGCGAGCACGCATGACTGGAATTGACCGAAAACGTCATTCGGAGGCCGACAAGCTCACCTAGATGCCCGATAAAGCACACGGCTGGTGCGCACACCGTTCAGCGCCCTGCAATCCGCCGACGAACCGCTGCGTACGTGCGCGTGCCCAGGACGATGAAAGAGGGTCGGCCGTTCGCCGACCACCGTCGCGTGCTCAGGTCCGAGGTGCTGCTCAGGCAAGGGTGACCCACGAGTACCTGGTGAAGGACAACGGCGTCAGCATCAGCTACCAGCGGCGAAGCTCTCTCTGCCCGGAGCCCGGCCCCGCATCCGGGGAGGAACTGGGGACCGGCCCGGGGTGAGTTGGCGGGTCTGCACCGGCGGTTCGAGGTCGTTCCGGGTGCTCAGGCCCAGGCTGGACTGGGACGAGGAGGGCAAGATCCTCACCCATGTCGGCATTCCGGAGATCTCCTCGTTCCACATGACGCTGTCGTACTCGCGCGACCCGGTTCTGCTGCTTCACCGCCAACCAGGACCTGGCGATGTTCTCTGACTGACTCCGGCAGGCGTTCGCGCATTTCGGCGGGGTGCCGATGAACATCGTCGACGACCGGCCGAAGACGGTCGTGTGTCGGCACGTCGCCCCGGGTGAAGCGGTTCCGCCGCATCCGGAGGCGGTCTCCTTCGCCGGGCACTACGACTTCGACATCGACGTGCTGGCCGCCTACCGGCCCCAGGGCAAGGGACCACGTGCTGGCCGGCCTGGGCGACCTCGTCCGCCACCTGCTCCCTCCCCGCTGTCACGCAACCGCACCTTCGGCACCCACCTGGGTAAGGGGCTGAGCGTCGAGGAGCGCTGAACCCCAGCGCCCCGCCGCCCCGGCCGCCCAGGCTGCCCGGAGTCTGCCTTCGCCGCGCAGGTCTAGCGATTTCACGGCCCGGGACGGCGGGCCGTGACTGCTCCTGGGGCCGGACCCAGAACGCACAGGGCGCGGCTATGAAGGAACCGACGGGCGTTGTCTCGAGAATCAGGCCGCGTTCGTGAGCTTTTGGCGCACGACGATCGCGTTGAGCTGCACGGTGAACGGCGCGGTGTCGGTGAGGCCCAGGGTCCCCACGCGATCCTTGCCAAAGCCCACGGTGACGTCGGTGCAGAAGGCAACGGCGTACAGGTACGCGCCGGCTTCCTCGTCCTGGAGAGCGAAGAACAGATCGCGGTAGTAGCTCGTGCGGTCTGGCTGCTCCTCGTAGTAGGCCAGCCCCGGTTCGCCCTCCTGCGCGGCCAGACCGGTGAAGGCATCCACGAGGTCGCGCTCGATGGTGTCCCAGAACGACGCCTGAGCCGCCTCTGACGGGAGCGCCTGGCGCACGGCCTCCTTCAGGGAGAGCACCATGACCAGGATCGGCGCCTCCTCCTGGAGCTTCCAGCCGCGGATCACCTTGACGATGTCGCTGTCAGGCAGCATGGCGGCGGCATCGCGAATGTGCGCGAAGTCGTAATTGACGGTGGCGGGTGCGATGGCCTCCTGGAAGGCGCGCCTGAGGGCCTCCGCCTGGGCATGATGTGCCTCTTCCACCACGGTGACCGTTCTGAAGCAAGCTGCCACTCGTCCTCCTTAAACATTTTGTTGCACTAGTGGGGCGTGTCAGTATGCCGTGGCGATGCGCCAGACCGTTCCACCGGGTCGCGCAAGCGGCGGACCGGTCCAGGCCCGCATTTGGCAGCCTCGGTAGCCGGCCGATGCAGCCTTCCGGGTGCGCACGGCCGGATGAGCAACTCCACAGAGCGACGGCCGCTGCTCAATCCGCAGATTCTGTCGTTGACGCTCCGACGGACGTCCTCAACTGAGGGCTGTCCCGTAGGCGGGCGATGCCGCACATGGCGTGGTGAACCCGGTCGCCGCGCAGCCGGCAGTCGTGAAGGATCTTCCAGGTCTTCATACGGGCGAAGGCGTGCTCGACGCGGGCGCGGACTTGCTTGTGGCTTTTGTTGTGCGCTTGCTTCCAGCCCGGGAGGTCCTCGTCTTTGCTCCGGCAGCGGTGCGGCTGTCACCAGCAGCGCGCCAAGCGGCTTCGGCGGAAGCTCCGTTCGCGATAGAAACACAAGCGAAGGCAGAGGGGCTCTAGGCTCAGGGAGAGGCGAAGATCAGAGCGAATCGTCGGCTCGGCTCCGTGGCACAGCGGTGAGGCATCGGCTCCGGCGAGATAGCTCCTGAGCTGCGAGGGTGTCGGGCTGTGCGATGCGGTCGCGGAAGCCGAGCACCCGATGGCTGACCTGCTTCGCGGCCTGTTCGTCATAGGACGCGAGGCTGCTGTCGGTGAACAGGTGTCTGCCGCCGGGGCAGAGGAACAGTTCGGCATCTGTTGCCGCCTCGACGAGCGCGCGGGCATCGTCCACATCGAACGGGGACGCCCTGTGGGCAGGAACCGCCAAATTCCGAGGCGCCGGGGCGGGTCTGGGCCAGCTTCTGCGCCGGCAGGACGCCGAACGAGAACCCGAGGTGGACGAGCTCCGGCAGGCAGCTCCTCGGCGGCGGCGCCGCGCGCGATCACCGTGCCACACCCGGCGTCCTTGGCGTAGTCGATGCCCTCCTCGAGCTTGTCGAATACCCGCCCCTCGAACAGGTCCGGAACATGGACGATGTGTCCGGCCCGTCGCCGATGCCCGGCAAACGCCCGGACGGCGGCGGTCAGCCCGTGCCCGTGCTGGAAATCCAGCACCTCAGCCATGCCGATGCCCCCTCGTGCCGCGGTGCCCTAGTGGCGCCGGAGCACGAGTACCTCCCCACACACTGACACCTGCGGGCCCCTGACCCGCTAGAACAGCGACGATCCAGTGCGAAACGTCGTCGGTGGTCGTCCTCGGCCACTGTTGAGCGCACTCGGACGGCCGCAGACGACCAGGAATGGACCGCTGCCGCGCTCCCGCGGGGTGCCTGGGGCGGCTAACGTCGCGCCCACTGCCGCAGCTTCCTTATGGCGCGCTCCTTGCGGAGACGGGTTGCCGAGATTTCGCCTGGGCCCGTCATGAAGGCCGTGAGGGGGGTCCATCGCTTACGTCCGTTGCGAGCCGTCCACCTCACCGCGGGGAAGTCCGTGATCTCCAGGACGCGCTGCCGGTCGATTGCGCGCGTGCGCAGGTAGCCACGGACCACCAACCGCGTCTGTTCACATGTCACGCCGAGTCGATATCCCCGCACCGCCAGGACAGCGAACCCGATCACGGCCAGACCAACCGCAAGCCGCGCAACGGCTGTATCGGCTTGCGTCGCGTACGCGATACCGCCAACCGCCGGAACAACCCCGAGGCAGCTGTTGGCCAGACGGTTCAACGTGGTTGGCGATAGCTCCATGAGGTCCCTCGTGTGGTCGCGTCTGCCGGCGCAGCCTACATGGCTCCCTGCCCGGTACCAGTTTGCAGAACGGGGGACGGGACGGGTGCTCCCTGCCTCCGCCACGACGTACCCGCGGTCGGAACTGCTCGAAGTGGCCTACGCTGAACTACTCCTGCACCAGCTGTTTCCATGGACAGGAATGGGAGAACTGCACCTCAGCCGCTGCACAGAGCAGCGCTGAATACGCCCGCCGACGGGGCTCCGACCTGGCGCTTCCTTCTGACGCCGTCAACTTCCCTGGAGGTCCTACGCGATGAACCTCACAGACGCCAAGAGTCAGTTCCAGAGCATTGTGGAGCAGCACCGTGACGGCTTGCCGTTGGATGCCACGGCCCGCGCAGCGGCGCTGGTCGAGCTGACCCATACCTACCAGCTGGCGATGCAGAAGATCGACCGGTTCACCGCTGAACAGCGCGGGCGGCGGCCTGGCTTCCTGCCGAGGAATACGCGGAACGGGCTGGTCGGCAAGCTCGACAGGCTCTATTCGTCTGCCAAAGCGGAGCTGGGGCTCGACTGACGCGTCTCGGCTGCCAGGGTGCGGCCGCACTGACACGACCACCCAGCGCAACTGCGGCTGCAGTATCAACCGATCCGACTTCGCTGTCACAGGACAGCGGCTGCGGGAGCAAGACGTCCCGGCAGCCGGGCAGCAGGCCCCTGCTGCGTAGGACCTTTACACGATTGCGGCCCCAGGAGCAACAGAACGCCTGGTTCGAAGTGCTCAACATCGAAGATCGCCTCATCACCGATGCCTGGCCCCTTCAGAGAGACATGGCAGGCCGTCGGCTGTCGACGCCGCCTGCGTCCGTGACCCCAAGACTCTCCGCATGGATGTTGAGGTCGTACTCGCCGACCCGCCTCTCCTCGAAACGTGCCGAGGCGTAGACACGGGTTTCACGGAGCCGCTGGACAGCAGCACGTGGCACGGCTTCCGCCAACTCGATCAGTGAGCTGGGCGTGTTCGACCACAACGGCCGTTCCGTGGGAGCCGACCGATATCGCCTGGCGGTTCGGGGTCGGAGTCGGGCAGGGTTGCGGGTGATGAGCGATGAGTACGAGATGACATACGCGCACCCCGACTGCGTAGAGGGTCTGCTGCAACGGGGGCGTGGTCTGGGCGCGGTACGAGCGCTCCAAGCTCCCCAGCAAGCTGCTGTGTTCGTGTACGACGGGATCCACCGTGACTGGCGATGGGACGGGACCGACGATCGGGCTCTGTACCTGGCGCGGCTGGTCCAGGACTTGGAATTGTCTCCAACGCCGGTCGTGCACCAGCTGGCGGGGGACGAGGAGTCCTGCATGCGGGCCTGTGACGTCCTTGAGCTGCTGGCCCTCGCCGGATCGGAGGAAGCCCGGGAGGGGCTTCGCGCGTATATCCGGGAAGGGAAGCACTGGGTTCCTGTACTGGAGTCGGTATCCGCTGGCTGGCCGCCCGAGTGGTGGGAAGACCTCGGCGACGTCGCACGCGCTCGGATCGGCGCAGAAGCGGAGCTTCCGTGGTGCTCCGAGCCGTGGGCGCGGTTCGGGATCGAAGTCCAGAGCCGCCCGCCCGTTCCGAGCCCGTCACTGGCCGGGCTCCGAACGGAGGAGCTGGTCGCCCTCCTCGTCGACGTCTGCACAGACGACGCCATGAAATTCCACGCATTGCGTGTGCTGAGCAACCGAGAGCCTACTGAGGAACTGATCCCGCTTGTCCCCTCCTTGGGTACTGCGGATGGCCGTCGGCCCTTGCCCTCGCTCAGGCGGGCCGTCGAGCGCCTCGGAGCCGCCGCCGTACCGGCGGCGCAGGGCTGGGCGCAGGACGAACGCCCCTGGCTGGCTCAGCTGGGGGCGGAAGTCCTGGCCGACCATCCCGGTCCCGAGGCATTGCCGGGACTCGTGGAAGAACTCGCGCGGCAATGGGCGGCGCGGATCTGGTGCGGTCCCGACCGGACAGCACGCCGCCTGGCCCGGTTCGGGCCCGACGCTGCCGACGCGGTGCCCTACCTGCGGCGCTTCTGGCTGCGCACCCCGCACTCGTACGAACGGACCGCGTACCTGGAGGCGCTCGCCGCAATCGACCGGGACGGTCTGGACTACGTGTACACCGAGTCGCTCTGGGACTGCGAGGAGAGGGCGCGGCTGCTGGCGATCGCCTCGGCTCCTGCCGAACCGGAGGTCCTGGGACGGATTGCAGTATTGCGCGACGACCCGATGGAGACGCCCGAGGTGCGCGCTGCGGCCCGAGCACGGCTGGTGGCCCCTTTCCGGTCGGAAGAGCTCTGCCAGGGCGGTGAACACATCGCGGGCCCGCTCCAGTGAGGCCGGCCAGTCCCAGGTCAGGTTTCTCGGTGGTCCGTAACCCCCGGTCATCGCCGGCAATGGGTTCCTCGCCGTAGACCATGTCGGCTGGGAATGCCGGGCGTTGAAGGAGGAACGCGAGCAGGTGCCATGTCTTGTGCGGGGTGACGTGCGGCGCGCACCGGCCGGTGCGGGCCCGCTTCCGTCCCGTGCGTCCTGAGGTGTGTCAACAGCGGTGACGGCCAGCCGGCGCGCACACTCCGGGCGCGTATCGTTGCGCTCGCCCTGCTCCACCGTGCGGCAAGGTTTGCGCACTTGCAGGTATGGCGTGCAGAGGACTGGTGGCCCAGCGCGGCTCGTTCCGGCCGACTTCTTCCGTAGGGTTTCTCCGCTGTGCCGCGCGCCCGTAGGGCCGGTGACGTACCTCTTCGGACATGGGGATCCCTCACCGGCGGTGGAGTGCGGCAGGTGTGTGGGCGCGACGGGCGGGCTACAGGGTGATCGGCAGTGAGATCACCGGCTGGGAGAGGGCCTGCGGGATGCAGGCGGGGGCGGTGTGACCCGCCTGGGCGCAGGTCAGGGTGAGGAGTTGGAGGTAAGCGAGGGCGACCGGCCGTCCGGGGAGCTTGCCGGTTGCCTGTTCGAAGCGTTGGAGTGTGGCGGGTTTGATGCCGAGGTGGCCGGCGGCGTCGTGGAGGTCGAGTCCTGCGGCTTCGCGGGCCTCCCGGAGGGTTACGGCGTTGTCGTGCCAGACCTGCGGCGCGCTCTGGGTGGTGTCCCGGGCGACGGCTGCGCGGGCCGTGGCGAGGGCGGCCTGGATCCGGTCGGTACGGGCGCCGAGCAGGAACCTGGCGAGCCGGGCAGCGTCGGCCTCGCGGTCAACGCCCTCGCTCCAGGGTCGGGAGGCTTCTTCGTAGACGCGGCCCCGGGCCGTGGCGCAGTCCTCGCGCTCTTCGGGGCCGACGCCGTAGGCACCGTGTCGGTCGCTGGTACAGGCCAGGGTGCTGTCCTTCGCCAGGTCCCTGTCCCGGCCCCACGCGTCGCCGGATGCGATGCCGGCGATGACGTCCTGGACGTGCCGGCGCTCCTGTGGGGTAAGAACGCTTGCGAGGGCTTCGGCGGCGGCCTGGGCTTCGGGCCGGCCGGCGGGCTCGAAGCTGCCGCCCCAAGCATGGGAGGCTCGTGCTCCCTCCGCCTTCTGGAACTCCACGCCGATGGCTTCGAAGGTGTGGGGGCTCCAGGCATGCATCATCAAGAGGATCTCCCGCACTGCCTCCTCCAGGACGGCAGGCGACGTCTCGTCTCCGGCCCGTCGGTCGCGCCGTGATCCGGTGCGGGCCAGCCAGTCGGTGAACGTCTGCGGGCGTGGGGGGCCGGGAAGATCCGTGTTGCTGAACCATCGTGCTGCGCGCACCACGCAGGCGTGTGCGTGCTGGATGACGGCGTACCAGCCGAACAGGGCTTCCCGGTAGTCATCGACGTGCCGGTGTACGGAGAAGGCGCCGGTCTGCGTGCGGCAGTGCTGCGGGCACTGCGCCGCATGCACCCGGTAGAGGGCGGCTCGGGTCTCGGGGAACGTCAGCAGGGCCGCCCGCAGGTGTTCGTACTTGGGGCCGAGGTTGCGGCGCTTCTCGAGTCCGTGGTCGAGGAAGGAGGAGAAGCGGGGTTCCTCGCGCCAGCGGGCAGACACCCTGCGTGTAAAGGCGTCGTCCTGCCACACACCGGTCGCGATGACCTCCCGCAGAGAGGAAGCCACGTCACGGCGCAGGGCCGCACCCAGTGTGATCAAGACCGGCAGGCACTGAGGATCGTCACCCAGCGCGGACATCATCAGACCGACGTCGTCGTGACGGTGAAGATGACCCTGGAACACGAACGCCCCCCTTGATGCAGCAGACCCCGGCTGCCTGCGCACCATGGCACGCAGGCAATACCCCATCTTGCACGACGGCTACGACATCCCGTCCGTACTCCGGCGGACAAGGTCACCGAAGCGGCGCTTGCGCGCAAAAGCGCGGCCATCCCTAGGACTGCATTGTCCGCAGGTCACTTGAGCGCGTATGCCATCAAGGGCGGTATGCGCTCGTACGCGGCCACTGTGGGTGATCCGGCCTAGTGCCTCACAACTGCGCTGAACGGCCGCCGTGCGGGCAATCCCCGCCGCGGCCACTGTGAAGGCCTGCGGCGTCTATGCATTGATGGTGAACGGGTGCTAACCCATTGGCGACCAGCGTGTCTCCAGGACGTTGACTCGGCCGGGCTGTATCAGCGAGTCATGTCCACTGCTCAGAATGATTCACCGCAAGATCCGCTCGTCCTGGCGTTGCAGGAGGGGCTCTACTTTGACGGCTTGCGCGAGGACGGGAGGATCGTCATCACCGTTGTGCCCGCCGCCTGGGACGCAATCTGCAAGATGTTCGAGGCACGACAACGGCACTTGCCGGTCCCAGAGGCTGCCATCGAACAATTGCGAATCTGGCAAAGCCACGTGTGCGGAGCACAACGCTACAGCGGCAGTCGAGAGCGATGCACCGTCTTGGTTGACGTCCCCTACACACGCTGTCCCCAGCATCAAGCGATCGGCAGACTCCACCCTCAGGCCAACCAACTCGTAGAAGATCTTTCGTCGCGGGCAAAAGCCCTGTTCAACTGGTTCATCGCCACGGAACCGGCCTTCTCCGGATGGAACCACACGCGCACCCGGCACCTGGTTCAGCGTATGGGCGTCTCAGCAACGACGGTCAACCGCGCCCTGCGTGAGCTGGACGCAGCACACCTTGCATGGCGTGGTGGGGATTACCAACAGCTCGTGATCCATCCGACCATCGCCTACTTCGGCGGTTACGAGAAGCACCGAGAAGCGATCGAAAGCGTGCGTCTCGACCGGCGGGCGGCCTTCAGGCATCTGGAACCGCCCGAGGAGGAAGACGAAGCCGAGCAGGCGGCATGAAACAGGGCCGGCCGCGATCACTGGAGTCGCCGGGGGCCGTCGGCTCGGGCTCCCGGCACCAGATATTGCCGCTTCGGCCGTTGGGAACGGAGCGGGCCGCACGGCGGGTAACTCCTGGAGGACTACCTAACCTCTCGACTTGGCCGAACGCGGGCTCCGGCCGGGTTGGTGTCCTCGCCGAGGTAGGTGCCGTATCCCTCGACGACCAGCGGGCCGTCGAAGATCAGCACTTCGTTGACCAAACCGCCTTTTTGGTTGCGGTAGTTGATGACCAGGCAGTCCATGCCGACGTAGGTGCCCAGTACCTCGAACCGCAGGTCGGGGATCCGCCGGAGGCCCTCCGCCCAGTAGGCGCGCAGTGCGTCCTTGCCCCGGATGACGCCGTCACCACCGAGCAGTTGCGCGGCCACTGGGGACCGGAACGAAACGTCCTCGGCGTAATGCGACAGCACGGACTCCAGTTGGTGTGCGTTCCATGCCGTCACCCAGGAGTCGACGAACTGCCGCGCGGTCCCGTGATCCATGGCCGCATTGTGCCCCAGACCGGCGCGGCACACCCAGCCCACGCCGGTTCCTCGGAGCGGTGCGCACCGGCGTGTGCGGGCTCGCGGCGAGCCCACCTTGAGGACCGGAGACTGGGTGCCGGCGTCCTCAGAGCCAGCCCCGTCGTGCCGCCTGGACCCCCGCCTGGAAACGGGTCGTGGCGCCCAGTCCGGCCAGCAGGGCGGAGACGCGGCGGACGACGGTGCGGCGCCCCACCCCCAGGTGCCTGGCGATCGCGTCGTCGGTGGCGCCGCTGGCCATGAGGGAGAGGATCTGGCGGTCCCGGGCGTCGATCTGCGTACCTATGCCCGCCGCCGACACGGGGACGGCCAGTCGCCACAGCGACTCGAAGACGTTGGACAGCGCCTGGAGCAGGCTGGACGGGCGGATCACGAGGGAGAGGACGCCGGGGCGTTCGTCGGCGGCGAGGGTGACGACCGCCAGGTCGTCGTCGCGCAGGCTCAGCTTCAGGGGCGGATCGTCCAGGGTCCGGGCCTGTTCCCCGGCCTCGATCATCCGGGCCATGTTGGGCCACGCGATGGGATCGTCGAACGCGGAGCCGTGGTAGATGGCGCGATAGGTGACACCGGCGGCCATGCGTTCGCGCTGCAGGGCTTCCTGCGCGAGGTAGAAGTCGGGCGTGCCGGAGTACGGTGGCACGTCGATGGTCCGGAGCTGGTGGCGCGCCGTCTGCTGGAGCTGCCGGCTGATCGCCAGGACACGCGCGAGGTCCTCGACGACCTCCAGCGCGCCGTAGTGAGCGCTGTCCCGCCTGGCGGAACGGTAGAGCCGCTCCAGTTCCGCACCGGTTCGACACAGCGCCGTCCGTAACGCGTCATCGCGCCGCAGCAGCGCCTCGACGACCTGCGTGGGCGGCACCGCTTCCCAGACGGCCCCGGCACTACCGGGGGCCGTCGTCACGACGCCGTCCTCGGCGGCGAGTTCGTCCAGCACCGCCCGGACGGCGGCCTCAGCCAGTCCGGTACGGGCCGCCAACTCACCGGCGGACTGCTGCGGATGGCGGACCAGGGACTGGTAGACCCGGCCGCGGTCGGAGTCCGGGTCCAGCACGTCGTGCACGACTACCCCCTCGCCTCACGGAGCAACGGACCAGGTCCGCGCAGCCGTCCACCTTTCAGTCCTCGGAGCCTACTGGGTGGTCGGCGCAGTCGCGCCAGTGGCGCAACTGCGCCAGACCGTACCTATGGCGTCACGCACGGGTGGTGCGATGTGATTCCGCGTGACCGGCCGACCTCCGTCCCATGGCGTCCATGGCGACCATTCCCCCTAGGACAACTGATGAGATCAGCTCTGCCCGCTCGGTTGAAGCGAGTGAAGGCGGCGGGCGTGGCCGCGGTGGCGACCGTCCTCCTCCTGGGCGCGTCGTCCGCGCCCGCCGTGGCCTCGGCCCCGCGTCCTCCGGAGATGAACGACGGCTTCGGCCTCACGCAGACCGGAGACCCCGTCGGCTCCGCCAGCAACTTCGTCATCACGGTGACCACGCCCGAGGTCGAAGGCGAGCACCGCATCCGCATCCTGCTGCCCGACGACTACGCCGAACATCCCGACAAGCGCTACCCGGTGCTGTACTTCCTGCACGGCGCGTCCGACGACCCCGGCAACCCGAACGTGGCGTACCCCGCCCTCACCGCGGCGCGGTCGATGATCACGGTCATACCGGACGGGGGCAGAAGGGGCTGGTACACCAACTGGCTCGACCAGAGCACCGCCGCCGGCGCGCAGAACTGGGAGAACTTCCACATCAACCAGGTGATCCCGTTCGTCGACGCCAATCTCCGCACCGACGCCACCAGGAAGGCGCGGGCCGTCGCCGGCCTCTCGATGGGCGGTTTCGGCTCCCTGCACTACGCCCAGAGACATCCCGACCTGTTCGGTCAGGTCGCCACGCTGTCCGGCGCCAACGAACTCTCGGTTCGCCACGCCGTCATGCGCGCGGCCGTCGTCGCCACGCTCACGAACGTCGGCGCCCCGCTGTGCGGAAGTTCGAACCCTACGTGCAGTCTCGACTTCGGTCCCACGGTGTCCAGCGACGCGATCTTCGGCACGCCCTACCCGGTCTTCGGGGCGGACTGGCGCTGGGACGAGGCTGACCCGGTCTCGCACATGGACGTCCTGGCCCGGGCCGGAACAGGCGTCACTATCTACACCGGGAACGGTGACGGCAACCCCGCCGAACCGGAGTTCTGGGTCCAGTCGGCGTCCCAGCACGCCAAGGAACGGCTCGACGCGCTCGGATACCCCGTGCACTACGTGGACTACGGAGACGGATCCGGCTGGGGCGACAACTGCGCCGGCGGTCACACCAGCGGCTGCTGGGCCCAGGACCTCGTCGACTTCGTCCCACGTCTTGAGGCGGCATTCGCGTCCGCCTGACCCCCGGACCCGCCAACCCCTCCGTCCCCCGACAGACAGGCAACCGTACATGAACAGACGACTGTGCACTCTCCTGCTGAGCCTCGTGGTCCTCTGGACCGTCGGAGCCGGTGCCGGTGCCGGTGCCGCCCAAGCGGATGAGGGCAAGCGCGTCCACAACGCGATGCAAATCGTCTTCAGCCCGTCGATGTCCTACCCCTTCTGCACGATCGGCGCGGTGGGCAACGACAAGTACGGGCATCGGATCGCCATTTCCGCCGGCCACTGCCTCAGGGACGCCGCCTACGCGGACCGCGAGATCCACGACGACGTGGCGCCCGTCTACGACCGCGCGGACACCGGCTTCGGTCCGATCGGGTACGTGCGCTACTTCAAGGACCCCGAGGGCTCGCAGACGGGTCACATGACCAAGGACTACATGATCATCGAACTGGTCCCGCAGGTGACGCTCTCCTCGCAGGGCCCCTACCTGAAGCAGACCGGTGTGCTGGAGGTCCCCGGCGGAACCGCCAGCCCGAACGCCCCGGGACCCGCGCTCGACACCGAGCGGCTGCTCGCCACCGGTGACAACGAACTCGTCGTATCGGGTCAGACCGGCGTCTGGTTCGGCACCGTCATGGACAACACCGGAGGCATCTACCGCTCGGCGGCTGCGAACCTGACGGGCGACTCTGGCGGGCCGGCCGTCTGGCACGTACCGGGAAGCGAACTCCCCTCCCAGGACAACGGATTCCAGGCATCGGGCCCCTGGGCCGGGATCACCAAGGCGATCACCCTGTCCTTCCCACCGTTCGAGTACACCAGCTCGGCCAACATCCTCGCCGACCTGCGCGCCCGGGACGCCGCCGCCCCCGCAGGCGTCTACGGCGCGGGTTTCCAGGTGACCACCAACCCATGAGTCGGGCCGCCGGCCCGCACATCCTTCCGTCCGTCTGAACGGCCATCCCGAGGAAGGGAAGACATTGCTCATCGGCATGCCCTCACGACGTACGCTCACCACGGTCATAGGCCTGCTCGCGCTGGTGGCCGCGCTGCTCGCGACGGCGTCCCCGGCACGCGCCGACGTCGCCCCGTTCGAGCTCCGCCCGCTGGTACCGGCCGGTGCCGACTACCAGGACAGGCTCAGGGCGGAGGTGGACTACTGGACCCTGGGGAAGATGGCCGACGCCGGCCTCAACAACGAGGACGCCAACGCGACCCCGCCACCCGGTGGCTGGGACGATCTCAGCAAGCCGTGGCCGCGGGGACAGGGGCTGGTCTCGCGCACCGCCGGCAAGATATTCATGGAATACACGGACGTGGACACCGGCGCCGCCTCGACGTCCTCCTGCTCCGGCAACGTGGTCACCAGCGCCAACCGCAGCGTCGTGCTGACCGCCGCCCACTGCCTGCGCATCCACACCCCGCTCGACGTGGGCTTCGGAAACGTCGTCGCCACCAACATGGTCTTCGTACCGGCCTTCGACGGGAAGAACCTGCCGCGCGACCCCTCCGCCACGGGTCTTCCCGGCAGGGACATCGCCCCCTACGGGGTCTGGGGAGTGACCCGCCAGTGGATCACCCACACCTGGAGCCAGAGCGCCGACTGGCTGCTGGGGCGCGACATGGCCGCGGTCCTGGTCGACAACCCCGACGATCCGCGCCCCATCGGCGAGGTCACCGGAGGCCAGCAGGTCGCCTTCAACCAGCCGCAGAACCGGACCGCCCACGTCTTCGGCTACCCGACCATCAACGAGCGCAACTACTACCGCCCCGGCAACGTGCCCACCGCGCTCCAACGGACCTTCGACGGCCGGTCCCTGATGGCCACTCAGGGCACAACCCGGAACGACCCGGTCTACTACAACGACGTGATGGTCGGCGCCCAGTCGCCCGGTTGCAGCGGCGGCGCCCTGCTGCAGAACTTCGACCCTGCCACCGGCGCGGGCGTCCAGGTCGGAGTCTTCTCCCGCTACGACGACCCAGCCCAGATCATCGGCCTGCTCGGCTGGGTGCAAGGCCCCAACATGAGTGCCACCCACCTGGGTGCCGAGGAACAGGCCGTCTACGAAGCCGCCCAAGCTGTGGTGGCCTAGTACTGCAACGGTGCTTGCCGTCAGTGGAGGCCAGGTCGGTCGCGGTGTGGCTGTCGGTGGGTGAACTGGACGCTGTGCATGAGCGCTTCGTGCACCGCTTCGTGCCGCGCCCAGACGGCTCGCCCCGGGCGCCTCGCGTCGGTCCGCTCCGGCCGACCTCCGGGATCTGCGTATTCGGGGTACCCACGCGTACTGCCGAACGCGGCCGATTTCCCGGTCAGAGCACTAGCTCTCGTTTCACTCCTCTGGCGCTGACGCCGCCGGGCCGCACACTACTCGGGCCGCTGACATCGGCCAGGGGTGCGGATTGCTGGGAGTGACTTCGCAGGTCAAGCAGCGAGTTGGTAGCGGGCCCGGTGGTTGCGCTGGTGCTCTTGGCCCAGATGGTAGGTCCAACAGCGGTCGAAGTCGCCGTTGGCGAGCAGTTCGCCGAGTTTCAGGACGGCTTCGGCGCCGGCGCTCCGCCCGGCCATCGACGTGTTCGTCCGACAAATTCGCTACCCGGCGGCCGGAGCGCCGTGATACACAACCGACGTGCAAAACAACTTGGAGTTCCCCGAGGTCCTGCGGCTGATCGAAGACCGCTCGGCCGCGTTCCGCGCCGCGATCGCTTCCGCCCCCGACCTTGACGTCCAGGTCCCGACCTGCCCGGACTGGACGCTGCGGGAACTGGCGCAGCACCTCGGCGACGGCCGCCGTCGCCAGGCCGCCATCGTCGCGGCGGGCCCGGGCGCTGAGCCCCCGGCGAGGACGGACCCGAAGGGCGCCCCGACCGCGCCGCGCGACCGCGAAGCCCTGGACGCCTGGCTCGCCGAGTCGACCGAGCTCATGCTCGACGCGATGCGCGAGGCCGGCCCGGACCGCGGCTGCTGGACCTGGTGGGGCCGCTCGCAGGCCCCGGAGACCAGCGGAGCCGTGGCCCGGCACCAGATCCAGGAGATCGCCGTCCACACCTATGACGCCCAGCTCACCCAGAGGGCCGCACAGCCGCTGCCGACGGACGTCGCGGTCGAGGGTGTCGACGAGTTCCTGACGACCGTCTCGGCGACGACCGTCCCCTGGCCGTTCAAGCCGGCGACCATCGACCTGCACACGACCGAGGGCCGCTCCTGGCGCCTGACCCTCAACGCCGACGGCGTCCGCTGCGACGACCTCGCCGCCGACGCGGAGCCGGGCGACATGGTGATGCGGGGCGCAGCGAGCGAACTGGTCCTCTACTTCTACGAGCGCCTCCCGCTGGACGTCCTGGAGACCACCGGCGACACCGAGCCGATGGAGCAGCTCGCAGACTGGGACCCGAACGCGTAAAGCGTGCACTTGTGACGCATCTGTCGGTTGTGCGCGCGCTCCTGCGGGCGCAACTGGGCCCGGGGTTGCGGACATCGCGGCTGCGGGCAGGCTGCGGCCTGCTGTTGAGGTAGTTGTAGGGTGAGTGGCGAGGCTCGCCGTGGTAAGTGCCAGGGCGGACCGCTTCCGCCTTCCCGGAGCAGGTGTACAACTCACGGCGCCACCACCCGCGGTCCGTGCCAGGCGGGGTCTCAAGGCCGCGCGTGCCGTCAGAAGGCTCGAAGCCCCCTGCCTCAGGGGCGGGGCTCCAGCACCTCCAGGGCGCCGGTCTCGGTGTCGTAGCTGCGCAGGGTCGTGAGCCGGACCGACAGCGGCGGCGCCGGCAGCAACTCCAGAACCCGCCGGCCGGTGAAGGCACCGGCCCGCCGGGTCCGGCCGAGGGTGATGTGCGGACTCCAGCGCCCGGGTTCATGGAAGGGGCTGAGGGTCTTGGGCGGGCTGTCCGATGCCACCGCCTCCCACACCCGGCGGTGCAAGCCGGCCAGTGCCGAGTCCAGGTCCAGGGCCCAGGCCAGCACCGAGGTGGGCCGCTCGAAGCGGACCACGCCGGTGAACGCCGCCGACAGCGGCAGTGCAGCGGCCACCTCGGCTAGCTCCCAGCGGATCGGGGCAGTCAGCTCCGGGCAGGCAGCCAGGGTGAGGTGCGGACTGTTGGACGGTGAGCGGTGGCGCGCCTGACTGGGCAGCCCCGCGTCCGCAAGCCGCCGCCAGGCCACCCGGACCGCCAGCTCTCCCGCCTCGTCCAACAGGAGTTCCACCGTGCGCACCGCCCCAGCCTATCCAGCGATCGTTTACGGCTCCGCCGGGTGAAGCGCGGTCCTGGTAGGGCGCGTCCCCAGGTGCTCCCGCAGGTCGCGGGGGCTCGTCCGTGCGGTTCGCCGGCACCCGCAGCTGACCGCGCGCCGCGCGGACCGTGGCGGGGAGGCGCGGATGCCCCTGGGCGGGAGCCTCGGGGGCCGGCGCCGAGCGTGCGCTGGATGGTCACGGCGGCCCTCACGGGGGCTGCCGTGCATCAGGCGGCGCCAGGATGCCTGTAGGTGATGCCAACGTCTCCGGCAGAGGGTGTGGCCGGTCATGTGGCACCAGGCGGGCAGGTCGAGCGGCGCGGCCGGGTCGGTGGCGATGACGCCGTGGCAGGTGACCGTCCGTACAGTGCCCCGGCCCAGCGGTAGGTCAGGCCGACCACTGCCGTGCGCCCGGAGGCGGCCTGGTCGGCCTGGCACAGGGAAGAGTCACCTGGCTCCGCGACCGGTACGTCGACATGGATCGCGGCGAGGTGGGCAATCGGTGATCACGTCTCGATGTCGCGAGAGGAGATCTTCGTGCCCAAGGGAAAGTGGATCACTGGTACCGCACGCGAGGAACTGGCTGACGACCTGAAACGGGAGTACGAGCAGGGACGGTCGATCCGCGCCATAGCCGAGGCCCATGGCCGGTCGTACGGGTTCGTGCACCGCGTGCTCACCGAGGCGGGCGTGTCGCTCAGGCCCCGGGGCGGCGACATCCACAGCCGGCCGTCCGGTCGGCGGGCCGGGAACAGCTGAGCAGCCGGCGGCCCGGTCTGTCATCCGAACCAGACCACCAGCCGTACGTTGTCGTCCCCGTGGACGTCGGCGAGGTCGCGCATCGCCTCCCACAGCCGGGCCCAGGGCGGCTCGTCGGGGGGCGCGAGCATGCGGGCCGTGAGGACGACGGGGCGGTACACCGCGCCGTTCAGCCGTACCTCGCCGCCCGGCGGCCACTCGGACGGGGCGAGCAGGAAGCGGTCGCCGAAGATCTCGGCCGCTGCCTCCCCCAGGTCGGGCGTGGCCCGGACGACGTCGTGCAGGACCAGTCCGTGCTCGCCCGGCCGCCATTCGCCGGCCCAGTACCAGGCGGGTCCGTCGGTGACCGGAGCGTCCCAGTCGGCGGCCATGACGTCGGCCCAGGTGGCATGCGTGTGGCCGTGCTGGAAGTCGCCGAGGGCGGCCTCCCGTACCGCGGCCGAGACGTCGTCCGGAATGCCGCGGTTCGCGAAGAGCGGACGGTCGATGGTCTCGGACCCCCCGACGTCGAAGAGACACCCCCACGCGTCGTCGTCCCGTCCGAGCCGGAGGTCGAGCACATCGGCCTCGACGCGCCAGCCGTGTCCGAGGGGGCGGCACTCGATCACTCCGTCGATGTCCGTTCCCATGCCGACGGACACTACCGAAGTCCGGCCGCGCCCCGGACCGCCGACCTCACCCGCTCACCCATCCCGCCAAGCCCCGCAGGACGGCGCTGCGGCCGCGGTCCGGAACCGTCCAGAGGGTCTGCCCGGCCACGCCCCACTGTTCCAGCAGCGCGTTGGCGGCCAGGAAGCCGGTCGTCGCGGCGCGTTCCATCAGCGCCACGGGAAGCTCGCTGCGCACCAGGTCACCGGCCACCATCACGCTCGGGTCGGGGGTGCGCACCGTCGGCCGGTCGAGGTGGCCGCCGACCGGGAACAGGGGGCAGTCCTGACGCCACTCGTGGCGGGCGTCGACGACGGTGGCCTCGCTCGTCTCCGGGTAGACCCGGTGCAACTGGTCGACGAGGCGCTTGACCTCGACGTCCCGGGGCGACCGGGCCGGCAGCGCGTAGGCGTGGAGCTCCACCACCGACCCTCCGGTGCGTGCCGCCCACCGGGCGGCCTCGTCCTCCCAGCGTTCCAGGACGCTGATGTTGTCCAGGGAGCCGAACCCGCTGGTGCCCAGGAAGCCCGGCCGGTCGGGCGCGACAGGCCGGTCCAGCCACAGGCGGGTGACCAGGAAGGGCGGGGCCTCGCGCAGCCGGGCGATCCGGGCCCGCCAGGGAGCATCGCCCAGCCGCTCCGAGCGGGCGACGAGGGAGCGCAGTCCCGCGGTGTCCAGCGCGAGGACGACACCGTCGTGGCGTGTGTCGTCCCGGCCGGTACCGATCCGGTGGCCACCGTCGCGCGCGGGCTCGACGTGTTCGACGGGTGTGCAGGTGCGCACTACGGCGCCATGCCCCTTCAGGTATGCGGCGAGCGGTTCCCACAGGGCTGTCGGGAAGGGGGCTCGGGGCACGTCGAAGAGCAGGCCCTCGGAGGAGCCGAGGAAGTAGATGTGGAACATCAGGGCGAGTTCCGCCGCCGACAGCTGTCGCGGGTCGGCGAAGAAGCTGCGGGAGAACACCTCGAAGGCCAGATGCCGGGCCCGGTCCGGGAAGCGGACGGAGTCCAGGAAGTCGTGCGCGCTCATGTCGTCCAGGCGGGCGTGGACGCCGGGCACGCGGACGTCGAACAGCGGAAGGGCCGCGACCGGGTCCAGGGCGCGCAGGTCCCGCAGCCCGAACGAGGGACTGAGCAGGGCGAAGCCGAGTGCGCTGAACGGCGGGGTGCGCGGCACGTGCCGGAAGCCGTCCCGTGTTCCGTCGGCGTGGAGCAGGGGGTAGTCCGGCAGGCCGGTGAGCCGCTCCAGGGCGGGGTCGGTACGGCGCAGCAGTCCGCGCAGGTTGTAGTACTGGCGGAAGAACGCGTGGAAGCCCCGGCTCATCGTCACCGCGGTGCCGTCCCGCAGTCGGGTGGGCCACCCGCCGACGCGCCCGCCGAGGTAGGCCTGGCGCTCGTACAGCGTGACGGCCACGCCGCGCTCGGCCAGCGCGGTGGCGGCGGCGAGCCCGGCGATGCCGCCTCCGACGACGGCCACCGTGGGACGCGCGCCCTCGACGCGCCGCCTGCCCGGGGGCGCGGGCAGCACGCGGGCCCGCCGGTCCCGCCCGCGTCGGGCGGCCGCCCGGCGTGCCGGGCCGGTCATCGCCCGGTCTCCGGGCGCCGGGCGACGAAGGTGTGGGCGATGCCCGTCTGCCAGCCCGGCAGGGGCAGGGCCCGCACCCGGTCGAAGCCGGCCGCCCGCAGCCGGTGCGCGAAGCGGTCGGCGGTGTCGAACTCGACCACGCTGCGCCACAGGTGGCGGTAGAGTGCCCCGTCGCCGAGGACGGTCGCCGCGGGCTGGACGATGCCGCGGCACACCAGGGTCCACACCGCTCGGTCGGCGCGGCGCCCGCTGAGGGTGTACTCGTGCACGCCGAGCCGTCCGCCGGGCGACAGCAGCTCGCGCACGGCGGTGAGGACGGCGTCGGGGTCGTCGACGTTGCGCAGCAGGTAGGCGGCGAAGACCGCGTCGAACGGTCCGGTCACGCCCGCCTCGGCCAGGCCCTCCGCCGGTGCGTGCACGAAGGTCACGTCGCGAGCCCACGGCTTGGCGGCGGCCCGCTCCAGCATGCCGGCGGAGGCGTCCACGGCCGTGATGTGCGCGGCCGGCAGCGCGGAGCGCAGCGCGGCGGTCGAGGCGCCCGTGCCGCAGCCGAGGTCGAGCAGGCGCAGGCCCTCGCCGTACCCGGGCAGGCCGAGCCGGCGTACCGAGCGCCGCAGGTGGGCGTGGTAGCCGGGGTTGGCGGCCACCAGCGCGTCGTAGCTGCGGGAGGCGTGGTCGAAGGCGGCGGCGAGGTCCTCGTCGCGCAGCAGGGTCATGCGGTCTCCAGGGTGCGGCGGGTCGGGTGGTCGACGGGGTCGGGGTTTCACGGGGAGGGGCGGCGGGGCAGGCCGGGCAGTTCCAGCGCCGCGCGGAGCATCGGCCCGATCGGGGTGTACAGGCCGATGGCCAGGTCCTCGTGCAGGCGGGTGTCGCCGTCCAGGAACCGCAGCAGCCGGTTCATGGGGACGTGCGCGAAGAGCCGGCTGAACAGGGCGGGCCCGTCGACCCGGCCGCCGGCCAGGGCGCGCAGCAGCACGGCGTCCATGGCGCGGGCCCGGGCGGAGTGCGCGGGCGGCGGCACCGGGCGGCGTCCCCGGCGCAAGGAGGCGGCGATGGCCCGCGTCTGACGCTGGAGGCCGGCGAAGGTGTAACCGGTCGCGGGGCGGGTGGCGCCGCCGGCGGCCCCGATACGGAAGACCGAGGCGCCGCTCTGCCGGGCGAAGGCGGCGTCCGTCATCGGGATGACCCCGGTCTCGGTGGCGAGGATCCGCCGGTCGCCGAGGCGCAGGACGTCGTCGGCGTAGTGCCGTACCGCTGCCTCGTAGCCGCTCGCCGTCAGGGTGCGCGGGGAGAACTCGGTGTACTCCACGAGCGCCTCGTGCGGTCCGGTGGGCAGCACGTACCCGAAGGACAGGCCGTCGGCGGGCTGCGGGGTGCGGAAGTCCATCAGCTCCGCGACAGCGGGGTCGAAGGCCGGGCGTCGTGTGCGCACGAACCAGCCGTGGAAGTGCTGGAGGAGCGTGGTGCGCGCGGCCGGCAGGCTGCCCAGGGGGCGGGAGTCCAGGACCCAGCGCGCCGTGAGGACGCGGCGGGTGCCGTGAGCGTCCCGCAGGTGGACGCGGGCGCCGCCGGTGACGTCCTCCACCGTCTCCACGGTGGCCTCCACGCGCCGCACGTTCGGGCTGTCCGCCAGCTCCCGGCCGACCAGCTCCTCGAAGTCGTCGGAGCGGATCATCTTGTACCGCAGGGGCGCCAGGTCGCCCTCGATAGGGTCGCCGGCCGGCGGGCGCACCCGCAGCCGCCGCCAGCGGCCCGACACCGCGGCGTCGAAGCGGCCGCCTTCCGGTTCCCAGAAGCACCATGTCCGCCGCGGTGGGCGCAAGGGGCCGGGCGGCGCGCTCACCAGCACGACGGACGGTGTGAGCAGCCCCGGTACCCGCCCGGTCAGCCGGTGGGCCAGGGAGAGTCCCGCGGCTCCCGCCCCGAGCACCGCCACGTCCGCTTCCAGCACCACGGTTCCCTCCTGGCCGCGCCCCGGCGGCCTCGCCCGTCTTCGCTCGCCGCCGGTATCGCCGCCGGTATTCCGGCCCGTGTGCCCGAACGGATGCGGGTCACTCGTCCGCGGCGGCCGACGGGGGAACACATCACGCGGCCGCGCTCCCGCGCGTCGCCGGCCCCTGCCGCATCCGTGCCCGGCGTACCCGCCGAAGCCCGGGGTGACGGAGAGAAACGTGTGCACGACGAGAGGAACCGGGATGAGCCCCACTCAGGCGAAGGAACACCACGGCGCGGCGCCGCCGCCCGTCCCGCGCCTGCTTCCCGTGCCGGGTTCGCCCGTCCGGACGCACCCGGACGGGGGGATCGGCGGGGTCCGGTCCGGTGCGGAGGAAGCCGCGGGTACGCCGCAGGACGTGACCGTCGTCGACGCCGACGTGCCCGCCGCCGTCGGCCGGGTCCTCGACCGTGTCCTCGATGAGCGCGTCACCCGCGCGCACACCGTGGACGAACTGTTCGCCACCGACCTGGCGGAGCGTGTCGCGCGCTTCACCCGGGACGGGGGCAAGCGCACCCGGTCCCAGTTGCTGTGGTGGTCGCTGCGCGCCTGCGACGGTGCCGACCGGGGGCGAGTGGAGACAGCCCTGCGGATCGGTGCGGCGCTCGAACTGCTGCAGACGTGCGCCCTGGTCCACGACGACGTCATGGACGCCTCCCCGGTGCGGCGCGGGCGGCCCGCGCTCCACGCCGGTCTGCGCGCCCGGTACGCCACGCCCGCGTCCGCCGCCGGCGTGGGACGGTTCGGGGACGCGGCCGGCATCCTGGCCGGCGATCTGGCGCTGGCCTGGGCGGACGACCTGGTGGCCGAGACTCCCCTGGAGCCGTCGGCGGCGCAGCCGGTGCGGCGGCTGTGGAGCGACATGCGCACGGAGATGGTGGCCGGCCAGTACCTGGACGTGCAGGGCCAGGTCACCGCCGACCACTCCGCGCCGCGCGCCCTGCGCACTGCCTGTCTCAAGAGCGCCCTGTACTCCGTGGCGCGCCCGCTCGCGCTGGGGGCCGCCCTGGCGGGCGCCGACGACGCGACCCGGCGGGCGCTGGACGCGGCCGGCCGCCGCGTCGGCATGGCCTTCCAGCTGCGCGACGACCTGGACGACCTCTTCGGCGATCCCCGGCGGACCGGCAAGAGCCACGGCGCGGACGTCCGCGAGGGCAAGCCGACCTATGTGATCGCCCTGACGCGGGCCCGGGCCGCCGCGGCCGGCGACCATCGCGCCCTGGACGTGGTGGACAGGGCGCTCCAGGACGCCGGCCTGACGCCGGCGGCCCTGGACGAGGTGCGGGACGTGGTGGAGGCCACCGGTGCCCGGGACCTGGTCGAGAAGAAGATCGCCCGCCTGGTGGCGCAGGGGCTGCGGCACTTCGACGGGGCGCTGCTCGACCCGCAGGGCGGGAGCCGGCTGCGGGGGCTGCTCGGCTCCGCGGCCGACGGCGCGCACGCCGCATCGCCGCGCGGGCGGGAGCCGCGGCGGTGACCCGTACGCTGCCCGGCCGCACCGACCACGTCGTGGTCGTGGGGGCGGGGCTCGCCGGGCTGTCGGCAGCGCTGCACCTGCTGGGCGCCGGACGCCGGGTGACCGTCGTGGAACGGGAGGCGCTGCCCGGCGGGCGGGCCGGCCGCCTCGAACTCGGCGGCTACCGCATCGACACCGGGCCCACCGTGCTGACCATGCCGGACCTGGCCGACGAGGCCTTCGCGGCCGTCGGCGACAGCCTGGGCAAGCGGGTGGACCTGATTCCCCTGCACCCGGCCTACCGCGCCCGCTTCGCCGACGGCGGCACCCTGGACGTGCACACCGACGCGGACGCCATGGCCGCCGAGGTGGAACGCTTCGCCGGACCCGGTGAGGCGGCCGGGTACCTGCGGTTGCGTGACTGGCTGACGCGGCTGTACCGAGCGCAGATGCGCCGGTTCATCGACGCCAACTTCGACTCGCCGCTCGGCCTCCTCAACGGCGACCTCGCCCGGCTGGCGGCCCTCGGTGGCTTCGGCCGGCTCGACGCCCGTATCGGCCGCTTCCTCCGTGACGAGCGGCTGCGCCGCGTCTTCACCTTCCAGGCGCTCTACGCGGGCGTGCCACCCGCCCGCGCACTGGCCGCCTACGCCGTCATCGCCTACATGGACACCGTCTCCGGCGTGTACTTCCCCCGGGGCGGTGTGCACGCCCTGCCGCGGGCGATGGCGGACGCCGCCGCCGAGGCGGGCGCCGAGCTGCGGTTCGGCCAGGAGGTGACGCGACTGGAGCGGTCGGGAGACCGCGTCAGCGCCGTCGTCACCGATCGCGACCGCTTTCCCTGCGACGCGGTCGTCCTCACCCCGGACCTGCCCGTCACCTACCGTCTCCTGGGCCGCCGTCCCCGGCGCCCGCTGCGGCTGCGGCACGCGCCGTCGGCGGTGGTGCTGCACGCGGGCACGGACCGCACCTGGCCGCACCTGGCCCACCACACCCTGTCGTTCGGGGCCGCGTGGCGCGGCACCTTCGCCGAACTCACCCGCACGGGCCGGCTGATGAGCGATCCCTCCCTGCTCATCACCCGCCCCACCGCCACCGACCCCGGCCTCGCTCCCCCGGGACGCCATCTGCACTACGTCCTCGCGCCCTGCCCGAACACCGACCTCGGCCCGGGCCCCGCCGAGTGGACCGCTCTGGCCCCGCGCTACCGGGCGGCGCTGCTGCGGGAGCTGGAACGGCGTGGCTTCGACGGCTTCGAGGCCGCGATCGAGGAGGAGTGCCTGGTCACGCCCGCCACCTGGCACGCTCAGGGCCACGCCGCCGGCACGCCCTTCTCCGCGGCCCACACCTTCGCCCAGACCGGCCCGTTCCGGCCCCGCAACCTGGTGCGCGGCACCGAGAACGCCGTTCTCGCCGGCTGCGGCACCACCCCGGGCGTGGGCGTGCCGACCGTGCTGCTGTCGGGGAAGCTCGCCGCCGCACGCGTCACCGGTCCGTCCGACGGCCGCCGTACACGGCCCTGCGCCCCTTCGAAGGAGAGCACGGCATGACCGACCGGGAACTGGACGCGGCCGGGATCGGCGACCCCGGGCTGCGCGCGGCGTACCGCCACTGCCGCGCCCTCAACGCGCGGCACGGCAAGACGTACTTCCTCGCCACCCGGCTGCTGCCCGTCGGACGCAGGCCCGCCGTGCACGCGCTGTACGGCTTCGCCCGCTGGGCCGACGACATCGTGGACACCCGCGACCCCGCGGGGGACACCGGCCGGCGCGTGGCCGCGCTGACGGAGCTGCGCGGCGCCCTGCGGACGGGGCTGCGCGACGGGAACAGCCGCGAGCCGGTGGTGCTCGCCCTGGCCGACACCGCGCGCCGCTACGGCATCGAGCACGGGTACTTCCACGACTTCATGACCGCCATGCGCGCCGACCTCACGGTCACCGACTACGCCACCTACGCCGACCTGCGCGGGTACACGTACGGCTCGGCCGCCGTGATCGGGCTGCAGATGCTGCCCGTGCTGGGCACGGTGGTGCCGCGCGAGGAGGCGGCGCCGTACGCCGCGGCGCTGGGCGTCGCGTTCCAGCTGAGCAACTTCCTGCGGGACGTGGGCGAGGACCTGGACCGCGGCCGTGTCTATCTGCCCGCGGACCTGCTCGCCGGCCACGGCGTCGACCGGGAGCTGCTGCGCTGGAGCCGGGACTCGGGCCGGCCCGACCGCCGGATCACGGCCGCGCTCAGGGAGTTCGAGGCGCTGACCCGCGGCGTGTACCGGCAGGCGGCGCCGGGCATCGGCATGCTCGACCCGGTGTCACGCCCCTGCATCCGCACCGCGTTCGTCCTGTACGGCGGCATCCTGGACGCCGTCGCCCGGGACGGTTGGTCGGTGCTGCACCGCCGCGCGGTGGTCCCGCGCCGGCGCCGTGCCGTGGTCGCCGCCGACGGACTCGCCCGGGTGGCCGCCGCGCGGCTGCGGGCCCGACGCGCGCTGCCCGCGGTCCCGCCGTCACCGGCCGCCGCACCCGTGACACCGAGCCGTCCCGTCCCCGAGGAGGTCGCGTGAGCCCCCGCCGCAGCCCGCTCTCCGTGCGCCGCCGGGCCGTGCCGTGGCACCGCCAGCGGCCCACCTGGCGCGAGGCGCGGCCCGCGGTGATCGCGCAGGCGCTGAAACGGGCCCAGGCGCGCCCGTCGGGGAACTGGTACGTCGTCGGTGCCGCCCGTGACCTGCGGGCCGACCGCCCCTTGGCATGCACCGTCGCGGGCCGTGAGGTGGTCGTCTGGCGGGGCCCCGACGGCGGTCTCGTGGGCGGCCCCGGCATGTGCCCCCATCTGGGGGCACCGCTGCGGGACAGCCCGGTGCGCTGCGGCACCCTGGTGTGCCACTGGCACGGGCTCGCCCTCGACGGCGGCCCCCGCGCGGGGTGGGCGCCGCTGCCGGTGCACGACGACGGTGCCCTGGTGTGGGTACGGCTCGACGCGGTCGGCGGGGAGGCGCCCCTGGACGCGCCGGTCGTACGGGGGCGGCCCGACCCCGAGCGCTGTCTGACGGCCGTCTACGCCGGTCGCGGCGTCTGCGAGCCCGAGGACGTCGTGGCCAACCGGCTGGACCCGTGGCACGGCGCCTGGTTCCATCCGTACTCGTTCGCCGACCTCACCGTCGTCGGCTCCCCCGAGGGCGACGCGGAGGGCGACGACGACGCCTTCACCGTCGATGTCTCGTTCAAGGTGGCGGGACGGCTGGTGGTGCCGGTGCGGGCCGTGTTCACCGCTCCGGAACCGCGCACGGTCGTCATGCGCATCGTCGCGGGCGAGGGGGCGGGGTCGGTGGTCGAGACGCACGCCACCCCGCTCGGCGCGGACGAGCACGGCAGGCCGCGTACGGCGGTGACCGAGGCGGTGCTGGCCTCCTCCGACCGCTCCGGTTTCGCCGTCGTCCGGCGCGCCGCCCCGCTGCTGCGCCCGCTCGTACGCACCGCGGCGGGCCGCCTCTGGCGCGACGACCTCGCCTACGCCGAACGCCGCTGGGAGCTGCGCTCCACGGGGCGCTTCCCCGGGTGAGCCGTGATGGCGGTCAGGGAGCCGTCGGCGGTCCGCGGGTCACCGGTGCGCTGCCGGCCCGGACGAGCGGTGTCCGGGTGTGCGCAGCGCGAGGAGCGCGACGTCGTCGTCGTTGCCCACGGGGCGTACGCGCCGCAGCAGGTGGTCGATGAGGGATTCCAGGGGGCGGTGGGCGAGGGCGGCGGCGTGCCGGCGCAGTCGCGCCAGCCCCTCGTCAAGGGAACGCCCCCGCTCCTCCACCAGGCCGTCGGTGTACATGAGCAGGGTGCTGCCGGCCGGCAGGGCGACGGTGGCGTCGACGCGCGGGGCGGCGGTACCGGTCCCCAGCAGAACGCCGTGTCCGTCCGTGAGGTACTCGGCCAGTCCGTCGCGGCTCAGCAGCAGCGGCGGCGGATGGCCCGCGTTGGTCCAGGTCAGCTCCCAGTGACCGGGATCCGTCCGTTCCAGCCGGGCGAAGAGCAGGGTGGCCATGGGGACTTCGGTGATGTGCTGGGTGGCCCTGTCCAGCCGTTCGACGACCCGGCTGGGCGGCTCCTGCTGGGCCCAGGCGTAGGCGCGGAGCATGTTGCGCACCTGGGCCATGCCGGCCGCGGCCTCCAGGTCGTGTCCGACGACGTCCCCGATGGCCAGGGCGGTGGCCCCGTCCGACAGCGGGAAGGCGTCGTACCAGTCGCCGCCCACCTGCGAGGCGTGTGGGGCGGGCAGGTAGCGGACGGTCAGCTGCAGGTGCGGCACGCGCGGCATCTGCGGCAGCAGGTGGTTCTGCATCGTCTCGGCGATGGCGCGCTGGCGTTGGTAGAGCCGCGCGTTGTCCAGGGCCAGCCCGGCGCGGCGGGCGATGTCCTCCAGCAGGGGCAGGTCGGCCGTGGTGAAGGGCCGCGGATCGTCCGCCCGCCCGAGCGTCAGGGCGCCCAGGACCTCGCGGGTGCTGCGGATGGGTGCGATGGCGGCCGAGTGCATACCGGTGGCCTCGAACAGGCGGTGCTGCTCGGCCGCGATGCCGGAGTCCGGTTCCCCCTGGTACGTCTGCGGTCCGGCGACGGTGGACGCCACGCCGCGCAGGGCCCGGGACAGCGGCATCGGGGACGCTTCCGGGATCGGCGGCATGGGCCCCTGCAGTTCCTCCAGATGGGTGAGGACGTCACCGTCGGCGTGCACCACCGCGGTGCGCCAGACCTCGTCCCGTTCGGTGATCAGATCGACTACGGCCCAGTCCGCGAGCCGGGGGACGACGAGTCCGACCAGCCGGCGGATCGCCTCGTCGGCGTCGAGTGTGGAGGTCAGCCGCGTGGTGGTCTCGGCCAGCAGGGCCAGCCGTTCCAGCTCCGACAGCGGTTCCGCGGCCCGCTCCGCCCGCGCGCCGCCCCGCACCGTATCGCCGGACGCGTGGAACAGCACCAGGGTGCCGGTGCGGCCCTCGCCCATGTCGTACGGCGTGATGTGCCAGGAGATCGGCAGCAGGTCGCCGTCACCGCAAGCGAAGTAGTCCTCCGGTGCCTGTGCGGGACGCCCGGCGAGAAAGGCCTGGCGCATGGCGCACCGCGTCCGGGAGATCGGCTGCCCGTGCAGGTCGCGGTGGAGCAGGTCGTGCGCGTCCTGCCCTACGAGTTGCTGGGCCGGCCGGCCCAGCAGCTGCCCGGCACGCGTATTGACGGCGACGATGCGGCCCTGCGCGTCCACGACGTAGGCGCCGGTTCCGATGGCTTCCAGACCTACGGTGAGCGGCGCCGGCGGCGCGGGCGCGGACGGGATGCCCGGCCCCTGAGGATGCATGGGCGCTGCCATATCAGGGCTCCCTCGGCTGATCGGGGCGGCCTGCGCACCTGCAGCGTCTCGTCGGCTCTCTGATCGTCAACGGTACGTCCTGCGGAGGCGAGGGTGCCACGCCGTGAACGGGACCGGGACACCCGGTTTCCGAGATCGTTCGATCTCGGTCTGTGCGCGTCGAAACCGCATCGGCCTTCCCTTCTTCATGTCATGCTGCCGACACCCCCTCCTCCTGCAGGCAGCGGCGCAGGCGGTCCAGGCCCCGGCGGGTGTGGCTCTTGACCGTGCCCAGGGGCCATCCCGTGACGCGGGCGATCTGTGTCTGGGTGAGGTCCTGGTAGAAGGCGAGCCTGAGCACCCGGCGCTGCGGCTCGCTGAGCCGTTCCAGAGCCCGACCGACGACCAGTCGGTCCAGCGCGGCCTCGGGGTCGCCGCCCCCGCGCTCCCCCGGCGACGGCAGCAGGCCGGCCGCCGCCGTGGCCAGCTCGGCCCGCCGGGTGCGGGCGGCCAGGGCGTCCGCCACCTTGCGCCGGGTGATGCCGACCAGCCACGCGGGAAACGTCCCCCGCTCCGGTGCGTAGCCGCCCCGGCCCCGCCAGGCCGCGGCGAACACCTGCTGGGTCACGTCCTCCGCCTCACGCGGGTCCCCGAGGGCCTGCCGGGCCAGCGCGTGCACCAACCCGGACCACCGGCGGTGCAGCAGGGTCCAGTCGTCGCCGGCACCGCGCTCAGCGGAGTCGGGCAACGCGATCGGGGCCGGTGGGAGCCTGTTCATGTCGAGCCTCCTCTGCGGAGCCGCCGTCCCGGTCACTCCTGCCGGGACGGGAGGAACCCGGGTCCTTGCTTCACCCTGCGCACAAGAGGAGCATGGGAACAACTCGCATCGTTTCCGCACCGGAATGGCTGTGGCTCCAACCCGAGGTGGGAGGCCGCCTTGCCCGTCGACGACGTACCCGGCGCCGCGCTCCCGGACGAGACGTCCGCGGCGGGGGTGGCCACCGGGGCGCTGGCCCGCCGGCTCGGCGTGTCTCCCACCACCCTGCGTTCCTGGGACCGCCGTTACGGCCTGGGGCCGGCCGTGCGCCCCCACGGGCGCCACCGCCGCTGGACACCCAGGGACATCGCTATGGTGGAGGAGATGTGCCGGCTGACGGCGGCAGGCGTCCCGCCGGCCGAGGCGGCACGGGTGGCCCGGCTGCGCTTCACCACCGACGGCGAAGCGGCCCCGACACCGGCGTCCACCCCGGCCACCGCCGCACCGCCCGGCCCCGCCCCGGTGCGCCCCGGCGGCCCCGGGAGCGGGCTCCCGCTGGGCGACGTACGGCAGGAGTGCCGGGGCCTGGCGCGTGCCGCGGTGCGGATGGACGCGCCGGAGCTGGAACGCCGGCTCGTGGACAGCGTCGGGCGGCACGGGCTGACGGTGGCGTGGGAGGAGGTGATGGTGCCCACGCTGCGTGCCGTGGGCCGCAAGTGGGAGTCGTCCGGCGACCGCTACGTGGAGGTCGAGCACCTGCTGTCCTGGCACATCTCCAGCACCCTGCGCAGTGCGCCGTTCCTGCTGCCCCACCCCGAGCCGGCCCACGGGGAGCCGCCCGTGGTGCTGGCCTGCACCCCCGCCGAGCAGCACTCGCTGGCCCTGGAGGCCCTGACCGCCGCGCTGGGCGAGCGCGGGGTGCCGACCCGCACGCTGGGCGCCGCGGTACCCGCGGAGGCCCTGCTGGCCTGTGTCCGGCGCACCGGCCCGGCCGCGGTCGTGCTGTGGGCACAGACCCGCTCCACGGCGTCCATGCCGCTGGCCCGCCACGTCGCCGGCCTCGAATGGGGAGCGCCCGGTGCGCGCCGGAGGCCCACCGTACTGCCCGTCGGACCCGGCTGGGACCGACGGGCCCTGGCCGGTTTCGCCCGCTGTTCCGTACTGCGGGACGCCGTGGAGACGCTGAGCCGTCCCTACGGCGACGACGGGGTACGCCGGCCCTGAGGTGCGCCCCTGGGGTGCCTCACCGCTGCCCGGCGCGGGCCCGCCGGAACCGGTCCAACCCCTCGGACAGGGACACCACCGGCTCGGGGTAGTCCAGCGCGGCACGCTGCGGGCCGGGCAGCTTCCACGGCTCGTGGACCAGCGGGGCGTCGAGTCCGCCGAGTTCCGGCAGCCAGCGCCGGACGTAGGTGCCGTCGGGGTCGTACCGCTTGGCCTGGGTCACGGGGTTCAGGACCCGATTGGGCCGGGTGTCGGTGCCGGTGCCGGCCATCCACTGCCAGTTGAGCTGGTTGTTGGCCACGTCGCCGTCGACGAGCCAGTGCAGGAAGTGGGCGGCTCCGACCCGCCAGTCGACGTAGAGGGTCTTGGCGAGAAAGCTCGCGGTCAGCAGCCGGGCGCGGTTGTGCATCCAGCCCTCCTGGCGCAGTTGGCGCATCGCGGCGTCGATCACCGGGTAGCCGGTGCGGCCCTCCTGCCACGCCTCGATGTCGGGCCCGGCGGTGTGCCGCGAACGCCACCGGTCGCCCTTGGGGCGGTAGTCGGCGTGGGCGGCGGCCGGGCGGGCTGCCAGCACCTGGCGGTGGAAGTCGCGCCAGGCCAGCTGCCGTACGAACGCGTCGGCGCCCGGGCCGCCGCGGCGGCGGGCCCGGTGGACGAGTTCCACCGCGGACAGGGTGCCGAAGTGCAGATGGGCGGAGAGGCGGGAGGTGGCGTCGGCGGCGAGATCGTCGTGTGTGTCGGCGTAGGCGTCCAGCCCGCGCCGCCAGTAGGCGCTCACCCGCTTGCGGCCCGCGCTCTCGCCGCCGGCGAGCAGGGCGGGCGATACGCCGGTGACGTCGCCACGCGCGGGCAGTGGCTCGCTCCTCACATGGTCGGGGACGCGCACGTGGCGAGGAACGGCGGCGACGGCGCGCAGACGGACCTGCGCCCACTGCCGGTAAAACGGGGTGAAGACGGCGAAGTGGTCCGACGAGGAGGGGGTCACCTCGCCCGGCGGTACGGCGACCGTGACCGCGTCGTGCACGAACAGGCGGCGGCCGTCTGCCTCCACGGCGCGGCGCAGCCGGTCCTCACGGCGGGTGGCGAAGCCGCTGTGCGCCGCCGCCATGTGCACCTCGTCGGCGTCCGCCTCGGTCACCGCGCGGCACACCTCCTCGACCAGGTCGCCCGAGCGGACCACGAGCCGCCCGCCGCGTGCGCGCAGCGAGGCGTCGAGGTCGGCCAGGCAGTCGGCGAGGAAGGCGCTGCGGTTGGGCGAGGCGAATCCGGCCGCCGCCACGGCGCGGTCGCGCACGAACAGCGGGACGACCCCGTCGGCGGCCTGCAGAGCGGCGCACAGCGGCGGGTGGTCGTGCAGGCGCAGGTCGGAGGTGAACAGGACGAGCGAGACGTGCATGGGTCAGCTTCTCTCCGGGGGGATCTCTTCCGGCAGGACGGCAGTGTCTTCCGGCAGGACGGCATGACCGGATGCGGACGAACGGGTCCCGGTGGTGGTGCGGGAGCGCGCCGCACGGTTCTCCTGGGCGCGTGCCGCGGCCCGGACGATGTTGCGGGCCATACCGCCGAAGACGACCGCGTGGAACGGGGAGACGCTCCACCAGTACAGGTGGCCGAGCAGCCCGCGGGGATGGAACAGCGCCCGCTGCCGGTACCGGACGTGTCCGGCGCCGTCGTCGTCGGCGTGCATCTCCAGCCAGGCCAGGCCGGGCAGCCGCATCTCGGCGCGCAGCCGCAGCAGCCGACCGCGTTCGATCTCCTCCACCCGCCAGAAGTCCAGCGAGTCGCCCACCCGCAGCCGCCGGGCGTCCCGCCGGCCGCGGCGCAGGCCCACACCGCCGACGAGACGGTCGAGCCAGCCGCGTACGGCCCAGGCCAGCGGGAAGGAGTACCAGCCGTTCTCGCCGCCGATGCCCTCGATGACCTCCCACAGCGCCTCCGGGTCCACGTCCGCGTCCCGTTCCCGCAGGTCCGTGTACAAGCTGCCGCCGGCCCAGTCCGGGTCGGTGGGCAGCGGGTCGCTGGGGGCGCCCGGTACGGAGGCGGAGGACCAGCGGGTGCTGACCTGCGCGTCGCGCACGCGTCGTAGCGCCAGGGCCACCGACCGCTGGAATCCCAGGGGATGGCCCGGCGGACTCGGCACGTACCGTTCGATGTCCCTCTCCAGGCACACCACCTCGTAGCGCAACGACTCCGTGAGCGGCCGGGCGATCGAGGCCGGCACCGGAGTCACCAGTCCGACCCACTGGCTGGACAGGCCGGGCGTCAGCACGGGCACCGGCAGGATGAGCCGCCGGGGCAGCCCGGCGACGGCGGCGTACCCGCGCATCATGTCCAGGTAGGTGAGGACGTCCGGGCCGCCGATGTCGAAGGCGCGGCTGACGTCGGGAGGCAGACCGACGCAGCCCACCAGGATGCGCAGCACGTCCCGCACCGCGATCGGCTGGATCCGGGTGCGCACCCAGCGCGGGGTGACCATCACCGGCAGACGCTCGGTGAGGTAGCGCAGCATCTCGAAACTGGCCGAGCCGGAGCCGATGATGACGGCGGCGCGCAGCACGGCGGTCGGCACACCGGAGTCGAGCAGGATGCGGCCGACCTCGGCGCGGGAACGCAGGTGCGGGGAGAGACTCGCCTCCGCGACGCCCGCGGGGGTGAGTCCGCCGAGGTAGACGAGGCGGCGGACGCCGGCGGCACGGGCCTGTCCGCCGAAGACGCGAGCGGCGGCCCGGTCGGTCCGCTCGAAGTCGCGACCGCTGCCGAGCGCGTGCACGAGATAGTAGGCGACGTCGACGTCCCGCATCGCCCGAGCCACGGACCCCGCGTCGGTGACATCTCCCTGGACGATGTCCACCCGGTCAGCCCACGGGTGGTCGCGCAGCTTGCGCGGCGTGCGGACCAGACAGCGCACCCGATGGCCGGCGTCCAGCAGTTCCGGCACCAGCCGCCCGCCGATGTAACCGCTGGCACCGGTCACCAGGCAGGTCAGTGGCTCGCCAGGGGGTGTGGGCCGCGGTCCGGTCGTCGTGCTGGGGTGTTCGTCGTGCATGAGCCCGCCTTTGCCGCCGGTCGTCCGTCGAGTGTCGTCCGGTGTGCCTCCCGGGTCTCTACCGTGCGGGTAACGGGTACGGATGCGCCGCCCGAGCGTGCGGCGGACGGGTGACGCGCGGATCGTCCCGGGTCCTCCCGCTCAGGAAGCGGCCGCGGTCCGCTCGTCGCGGCCGGAGGCCTGCCGGACGCGGGGCAGGTCGTCGGGCGCGCCGGGCAAGCGGGCCGCGCACGACGGCGCCGGTCGAGGTCGGGCGCCGACCGCCGGAAGTGCGGCTGGGTCAGGAAGGTCTGCGGGGCGCCGGTGTCACTTCCACGGCGGCTTCGGTCCGGCGAGTGATCTTCCGCGAGAAGTCATGGCTCTCCTCCTGTCACTCGGCCACGGTCAGGGCCGTCTCCCGGCTGCGGCCCGCAGGTCAGCCGCCCGCGCCGAGCGGGCCGGTGCCCCGCAGACGGCTCCGTGCCGGGGCAGTTCGTGACGGGTGACGCGCAGCGGGTCCGGTGGCAGCGCGGCACGCACCGGCCAGCCGTGGCCAGGCGGGCCGGGCAGCAGGAAGAGCCGGTCCGGCATCTGCCGCGTGGCGACCTGTGCGGCGAAGCGGGTGAGTCCGTCGACGCCGTCCGCCAGGTGCACCGTGCCCGCCCGCCCCGCCTGCCGCCGTCGAGGCCGGTACCGTGCGTCTGTGTGCTGCGGCGGGAGGAGGCTCCCGGCGCATCCGGCCAGGAACGCCGCGCCCGTGACCGTCGAGGACGGGTAGCCCGCTCGGGCGGACGACGCGACTCGTCCTCCGTACCTCCGGTGGCACCGGAGACGCGCTTCTAGCCGCCGTCCAAGGGGCGCAGCGCCTCGGCGTACAGCGCGAACAGGCGCAAGCCGGCGGTGTGTCCGGTCGGGCGGGTTTCGCGGAGGGTTGTCCAGCAGTCGGCCGCCAGGGCTCGCGCGCGGGTTCCGGGCCATGGCTGGGGCAGAAGTTCCGGCGGCAGGAGGGGGTCCGGGTCCATGGCCGCGGTGAACTGGGCGGCGAGTTCCACGGCCAGGGTGAGCAGCTCGGGGTCCGACGGCTCCGGTCCCCGGGCGAGCCGGGAACGGCAGGCTTCCGCGAAGGCGGCGAGTCGTTCGTGCCGCTCGGCGATCTCGGGAAGCGGCCACAGTGCGGCGGCCAGCGCCCGGGGGTCGGTCACGCCGCCGATCCGCAGGTCGGTGCTGGTCAGGCAGGTCAGGGCGTCGAGCACGCCGAGGTGCCGGGCCTGGGCCTCGACGAGCGGGGTGACCGGGTTCGCGGCGACGTAGAGCCCGTTGTGGACGGGCGCGGTGCCGAGACGGCGGAGGTGTTCGCGCAGGGCGTCCCGGGCGTTGCGGCGGGATTCCGGAACGGCGAAGGCGAACAGGTGCCAGATGCCGTCCCACGGTGCGGATCCGGCGTCCTGCCGGTAGGCGTGGCGGACGTAGGCGGCGTCCGGGGCCAGGGCTCCGGTGGCGTCGGCGACGGCGCGGAGGGTGGCCTTGCGGCCTCGGCCTTCCTGTGTGAACGCGCCTTCGGCGACGAGCCGTTTGACGCACAGCCTGATCTGCTGGTCGGTCATGCCGAGCAGACCGGCGACGGTGTAGAGCTCGCCGGCGTCGACGGTTCCGTCCTCGCGGACCAGGGCGTGCACGAGCAGCCGGGTGGGGATCTCCGGCCGCTCGGCCCGGTCGTCGGCGTGGGCGGTGCCACCGGTGTTCATCGTGCCTCCCCGACGGTCGCCGCATCGGCCGCGGTGACCGGGCGGTGCATGGTCGTGACCGCGCCGAATCCCATCAGGCCACGCAGGTACGGGGTCTCCTCGGTGCGGTGGGCGGTGAAGCCGTGCCGCTCGTACAGGGACCTGGCGCGGGGATTGGCGTCGATGACGTCCAGGCGGATCCGGTGGCAGCCGTGGTCGGCGCCGACGGCCGCGACCTCCCGCAGGAGGAGGCTGCCGATGCCTCTGCCGCGGTGGGCCGCCTCGACGGCGATGCCGTCCATCACCAGTTCACCCTCGACGGGGGTGCGTTCGAACAGGGCGAGGACCGCCAGTCTTGGCAGGCCGCGGAGCAGACCGTAGGTGCTCAGGACGTCCTTCACGCTCCCGCCGCACAGCGGACGGCCGCCGAGCCGGTAGCCGGCCACACCGACCACCCGCCCGCCGTCGAGCGCGACAACGCCCCGGTCGTGGTGCAGGTGGGCGGCGATGAACCGGCGTCCCTTGTCGGGTGGGTCGAGCGCGGGCGCCAGTTTGCGGCCGAACGCCTCCCAGTACAGGGCCGCCACCTGCTCCTCGCTGCCTGCGGGCACTCCCCTGCGCACCACCGGACCGCTGCTCGCTGCCGCGTGAGCGTCGCCTGCCGTCGTCTCCACGCCACTCCTCCGTCCGCCCGATCAGCTTGTGCGATCGATCGTAATACGTTCATTATCGCTACGACCGTTTTTGAAACGAACGATTTCGGGGGTGTGATGTTCCGGACACGGGGCGCGCCGCGACGACGTGGATGGCGGTGGGCGGTGTGGACGCTGGTGGCGGTGCTGCTGACGGCCACCGGAGCCGGTGGGGTGATGGTGTGGCAGAACACCTACGCCCTGCGGGAGATCCAGGTGTCGCTGCGGCATGACGGAAATCTGCTCGACGGAGTGCTGGCCCTTCCCGAGCGAGACCGGGGCCCCTTCGGACTCGTGGTGTTCGTCCACGGCGACGGGCCGATCGACGCGACGCACGAGACGTTCTACCGGCCGCTGTGGGAGTCCTTCGCCCGCGCCGGGTACGCCTCGCTGTCGTTCAGCAAACCGGGAGTCGGAGGCTCGCAGGGCGACTGGCTGGACCAGAGCATGGCCGACCGGGCGGACGAGACGCTGGCCGCTGTGAGGTGGGCCCGTGGCCGCCCGGAGATCGACGGCGGCCGTATCGGGCTGTGGGGGGCGAGCCAGGCCGGCTGGGTCCTGCCCAAGGTCGCGGCACAGGACCGGCGGCTTCAGTTCGTCATCGCCGTGTCCCCGGCCGTCAACTGGCTGCGGCAGGGCCGCTACAACCTCCTCGCCGAGCTTGCGCGGGACGGCGCGAGCGCCCAGGAACGGGCTGCGGCGCTGCGCCGTCGGCAGACCACCTTGGGACTGCTGAAGCGGGGAGCGTCCTTCGCCGAGTACCAGGCCGCGGTCGGTGACACGTCAGACATGACAGCGGCACGGTGGTCGTTCATCGCCAGAAACCACCGGTCGGACGCCACCGCCGACCTGCGGGCCATGCGCGGCACCCCGCTGCTGCTGGTACTGGCCGGCCACGACGTCAACGTGGACGTCGCCGAGACCGAAGCCGTCTACCGCAAGCTCCTGCCGCCGGCGTCCCTCGAGGTCGCGCACTATCCCGACGCCACCCACTCCCTGGTGGACGCCGATCTGGAGCGGCGGCACTGGCGTCTGACGCTGACCGCGGTCTTCGCCCCCCGGCAGCTGTACACCGACCGGTTCCTCACGGATCAGGCGCGGTTCCTCCGACAGCGAGGCTCCGGCAAAGAGGCGCCATGACCGGCACCGACATCGGCATAGGCATCGGCACGGACACGACGACCGACACGGCGACTCCGGCCGACACGGCGACCGGGCGGTTGGCCACCGTGGACGTGGTACGCGGCTTCGCCCTGTTCGGCATCCTGATGGTCAACATCACCTACCTCGCCTCCGCTTACCACGGCACGGGTGTCATCCTCGGCACGGCGTACGCCGTGGTGCTGTTCCCCGGCGATACATCCTGACCACGTACGCTCTTCTCGGCCTGGTCCTGCTGGCACTGCACCGGATCCGGACGCGCACCGCCGTACGGGCCTCCGTGGCGCTGTTCACCCTCACCTCCACCGCGTACGCACTTCTCGCCGTGGCCCTGTGGCCGGCCTGCGGCGGCACGGACGAGGTGTCGGCGGCGGCCCAGGCCGCGGCGGCCACCGACAGCCTGCGGGGCGACGCCGCCTCCGTCATCGCCGCGCCTGGAACAACTGCCGGACGTCGAGTTCCTGCTCGTGTTCTTCCAGGCACCCGCCGCGCTGGCCGCCTTCCTTCTCGGGCTCGCCGCGGGCAGGCACCGGGCTCTGGCCGACGTCACGCCTCATCGCCGCCTTCTTCGGCGCCTCCGGCTCTGTCTGGGGCTTCACCGTGGGACTCGGCGGCGGTGTCGTCTACGCCCACGCCTCGCCCAACCGGGCACCGCCTACCACGTCCTCGCCCTAGGCATCGACGTCATCACGGCACCACTGCTGGCCGCCGCGTACGCGGCCACCGTCCTGTGCCTCACGGACGGCCCGCTGGCCGGCACCCTGACCGCGGTTCTGGCACCGGCCGGCCGGATGACGCTGACCAACTACCTCACTCAGTCCCGCGTCACCCTGCTCGCCCTCGCGCTGTTCGTTCTCGAAGCACACCGACGCGACTTCCGCGATCACGCCGGGGCTCCCTCCGCCACGATCAATCTCGATGAGTTCGGAAGTCAGGTGCTGCATCATCGGCGGGTCAGGCCTACCGGCCGGGTCGGTGTTCTTCGGGCCCGCAGGGGACGGACGGGCCGGCAACTCCCGTACCCGCCGGTAGATCCCCTCCGGCAGCCGGGCCGGGCAGCGCACCTGCACAGGCTGCGGACCGGCCGTGTTGTCAGTGGCTCGGGATAGGGTGCGCGGTGATGGGCCGGACGGAGATCGTGAGGGACTCGCGGCCATGGGGGGTGGGTCGCACAGGCCCCGGCACCCAGCTCGGGACTGGAGGTATCTTGCCGTATCCCCACCCCCCAACGCCGCACCCCTGTCGTGAGAAACGCGGTTGACCAGCCCGCCGACGGAGACAGGGAGCCACCGGTGACATGATCTTGGTGTGGCTGGTGCTGGGGGCGCCGTCGCCGCTGCGCGGGCGTAGTGTCCTGGTATGGGTGACGCACGCTGTGCCTGGTGCGGGGCGGCTCTTCCGGATTCCGCCGGTGCCGGCCGCCGGTACTGCCAGGCCGGGCACCGGCAGGCGGCCTGGCGGGCCCGGCGGCGTTGGAGCAAGGCCGAGGCCGCCCGGCGCACCCTGGTCACCGTCGGCTCGGTGTTCCTGACGCAGGTCGAGCGGGAACTGGCCGGCATGACCGCCGGGGGCGGTAGGGCGCCGGAGGGGGCCGCGCATTGCGCGGCTGTCGCCCGCATTCCCCCTCTCACCGACCATCTGGTGCGTCTGGCGGTGCTGGCGGACCGGCAGGCCGGGGCCAGTTGGCCGCAGATCGGCAGGGCGCTGGGCATCAGCGGCGAGGCTGCCCGCGCCCGCTTCACCCGCCGGGACACCTGCGAAGGCCGACCGGGGCCGGGCGATGTCCCGCCACGGTGAACGACCCACCGCAAGGCCGCCGGAGCAGGCCCTGGACGGGGCGCTGGCCACAGCCGTGCGCCGCACCGGGGCCGCGGTCGGTGGCATCTACCTGCTGGATGCCCAGCAGAAGGTGCTGTGCCTGGTGGTGACCGGCGGCCTGCCTCCCGAGTACGCCGAACCCTGGACGCGGATCGCGCTGGCCGCCCAGGATCCGGTGGCCGACGCCGTGCGCGAGGACCGCCTGGTGTGGGTCGGCGGTCTGGAAGAGCTGGCCCGTTGCTATCCGCGCGTGGCCGCCGCTCAGCCCTACCGGTTCTGCATGGCTGTCGCGCCCCTCTCCGGACCGGGCACCTGTCGGGGCGCCCTGTCGCTGTTGTGGCCCGCCGGCCGTTCCCCGCGCACCAGCAACCGCGAACACGCCCGCATGACGCATGCCGCCCACCGCATCAGCGGCCTGCTCAAGGCCGCCGGTGAGCCGCCCGCCATCCCCGAGCAGCCACGCGTGGTGGATGTCCGCGGCCTGGACACCCGCGCCCCGCAGGCCGCGCTCGGCTTCGCCGAACGCCTGCCCGGGGGCAGTCTCGCCCTCGATACCGAGGGCCGGATCATCTTCGTGACCTCAGGCGCCACCCGCCTGCTGGACTGCGATGCCGCCTCGCTGCTGGGTCGGCTGCCCTGGCAGGTCCTGCCCTGGCTGGACGACCCGGCCTACGGAGACAAGTACCGGACCGCGCTTCTCAGCCGCGAGGCTGTGTTCTTCCACGCTCTGCGCCCGCCCGGTACCTGGCTGGACTTCTACCTCTTCCCCGGTCCCGACGGAATCAGCGTCCGCGTCGTCGAGACCGCGCTCGCCGACCGGCCACCGACCCTGGCGCCCGTCAGGCCCCCTACGGCCAGTGGGCCGGCCGGGGTGAGCCGCCTGTATCAGCTGATGCACTTGTCGGCGGTCCTCACCGAGGCCGTGGGCGTACGCGATGTCGTCGACCTGGTGGCAGCCGAGATCCTGCCCGCCTTCGACGCCCAGGGCCTGGTGCTGTCCGTCGCGGACGCGGGCCGCTTGAAGATCACCGGCTACCGGGGCTACCGGCCCGAGGTCATCGAACGCCTCGACGGCCTGCCCCTGGACACCAGCATCACCCCCGCCGGGCAGGTCATCGCCAGCGGCGTGCCCTCCTTCTTCGCCGACCCGGCCGAGATGGCCCGCAGCTACCCGCAGGCACCGCGGATCAGCGACAAGCAGGCGTGGGCGTTCCTGCCGCTGATCGTCTCGGGGCGCCCCGTGGGCTGTTGCATCCTCTCCTACGAGCGGCCCCACACCTTCACCGCCGACGAACGCGCCGTCCTGACCTCCCTGGCCGGACTGATCGCCCAGGCCATGGACCGTGCTCGCCTCTACGACGCCAAGCACCAGCTCGCCCACGACCTGCAGCAGGCGCTGCTGCCCCGGAGGCTGCCCCGCATCGACGGCTTGGACGTGGCCGCCCGCTACCTTCCCGCCAGCCACGGCATGGACATCGGCGGCGACTTCTACGACGTCATCCGGCTGGACCACCACACCGCCGCGGCCGTCATCGGTGATGTGCAGGGACACAGCGCCGCCGCGGCGGCCCTCATGGGGCAGGTCCGCACCGCCGTCCACGCGCATGCCACCGCCGGCGCCACTCCTGACCAGGTCCTCGCCCGCACCAACCGGGTCCTGACCGATGCGGAACCCGACCTCCTCGTCTCCTGCCTCTACGCCCACCTCGACCTCACCGACCACCAGATCACTCTCGCCAGCGCCGGGCACGCCCCGCCACTCATGCGCCGCCCCGACGGCCGTACCGCCCCTCTCACCGTCGATCCCGGCCCACTGCTCGGCATCCACGCCGACGCCCTCTACCCCCTCACCACCGTGCCGCTGCCCGTGAACACCCTCCTCGCCCTCTACACCGACGGGCTGGTTGAAGTCCCCGGACAGGAAATCGATGACACCACCGCCGGCCTCGCCGATCACCTCGCCCACACCGACGTATCCGATCTCGGCCGGCTGATCGACAACCTGGTGCACCACAGCTGGCCCCGAGGCCGGCACACCGACGACATCGCCCTGCTCCTGCTCCGTACCACCGGCGCACCCACCGGCTGGCCTGCGTCTCCTACCGCAAGCCGAACAGAACGGAACGAGCACCCCGAAGTGTGAAGCCCCGTACGGCGAAGCCGGGCCAGTTCGAAGCGCTTGCCGGCGAGTGTCCCTGTGTCTTCGGTCAAGGGAAACGAGGTGCGATGGGTGGGCGAGCCCGGCAGCATCGCTGGGTGACCGACCTGCTGTGGGATGACGTGAAGTGCTTCTTCGACCCGGACGTGATGGGGGCGTTGCCGGACGTGCGGGTCCCGAACGCCTCGGTGGAGGACTGGCAGGCGGTCCTCGATCTTGTGGCGGAGAAGGGCTGGAAGTGCCGGTACTCCGCGGGCGAGGCGGTGCTTCCGCTGCCCCGGGCGGAGGCCGTGCTGTCCCGCCCGGCGGATGCCGAGTGCCCGAACCTGCGGGTGTGGCCGACTGCCGATGTGTTGGCGATCTTCCGTTTCCATGCCGCCGACGAAGTCGACTTCGACGTCGACCTGCGGGAGGTGCAGGGCCAGGAGCGCCTTGATGTGTTCTGCGGATTCCTTCGGGAGATCGGGCGGCGGCTGGACAAGCCGGTGTTGATGGACCCGGAAGGTGCCTACGGTCATCCGGTGCTCGGCTTCGACGTCACGGCCGACCGAGTCGTTCTCCTCGCAGAGCCACTGGCCAGGTGAACTGCCCCGACGGCACCTTCTACGAGTTCGGCCGGCACGGCGGGCGGCGGAGCGTAGGAGAAGTCCTGTCCCCGGCCGGGAGTAGGAATCCTGGTCGGGGACATCTTCATCCCACTTGCGCGGGGGGGGGGCGCCACTTCCGCAGCACGATCCTGGTGGACATCGAGACACGAAAACCAATCCAAGTACCCCGTGGATCCGGCGTCATGCATGGCTCTTCGTGGCGGACTTCTTCCCTGGTACACAGCGACCGGAGGCTTTGTTCGGCGGGTGCCGAGTGGGTTAGCCTGCGGCGTATTTTCTCCTCACCTGTGGCCGTGAGGTGAGGGAATGCAGACCGTTTACGGGCCCACAGCGGCCCGCCGGGGTGTTCGAGTCCTCGCTGCCGAGGGCTCCAGGGGAGCGGGACGAGAGTGCGCATGAACAGCGACAAGACCGAGCTGATCGACGCCGCGCCGGGCAACGGCGAGCTCAGACAACTCCTGGCGGGGCTGACGGCCGTGCGGGACGGGGACTTCGGGACACGTCTGCCGGAGGACGCCGACGGTGTCATGGGTGATATCGCGAGCGTGTTCAACGGCATGGTCGACCAGCTGTCCGTGTTCACCTCCGAGGTCACGCGCGTGGCCCGAGAGGTCGGCACCGAAGGGACGCTCGGCGGGCAGGCGGAGGTGCCGGGGGTCTCCGGAACCTGGGCCGACCTGACCGACTCGGTCAACGCCATGGCCGGGAACCTGACCACCCAGGTCCGTGACATCGCCCAGGTGGCCACTGCCGTGGCCAAGGGCGACCTGTCCCAGAAGATCGACGTGCCCGCCCGCGGCGAAATCCTGCAGCTGAAGGAAACCGTCAACACGATGGTGGACCAGCTCTCCGCCTTCGCCGACGAAGTCACCCGCGTCGCCCGCGAGGTCGGCACCGAAGGACGCCTCGGCGGCCAGGCCAAGGTGCCCGGTGTCGCAGGGGTGTGGCGGGACCTCACCGACTCGGTCAACTTCATGGCGGGCAACCTGACCAACCAGGTCCGCAACGTCGCCCAGGTGACCACCGCCGTGGCCAAGGGCGACCTGTCCCAGAAGATCACCGTCGACGCCCGCGGCGAGATCCTCGAACTCAAGAACACCATCAACACGATGGTCGACG
>NZ_JBVHVI010000005.1:30911-353860 GCF_055564915.1 Streptomyces sp. NPDC028928 | reverse complement strand
ACCAACTCTCCGCCTTCGCCGACGAAGTCACCCGCGTCGCCCGCGAAGTCGGCACCGAAGGACGCCTCGGCGGCCAGGCCGACGTCAAGGGTGTCAAGGGCACCTGGCGGGATCTGACCGACTCGGTCAACTTCATGGCGGGCAATCTCACCGCCCAGGTCCGCAACGTCGCCCAGGTGGCGACAGCGGTGGCCAAGGGCGACCTGTCCCAGAAGATCACCGTCGACGCCCGCGGCGAGATCCTCGAACTCAAGAACACCATCAACACGATGGTCGACCAACTCTCCGCCTTCGCCGACGAAGTCACCCGCGTCGCCCGCGAAGTCGGCACCGAAGGACGCCTCGGCGGCCAGGCCGACGTCAAGGGTGTCTCGGGTACCTGGAAGGCCCTCACCGACAACGTGAACGTGATGGCGTCGAACCTGACCGGCCAGGTGCGCTCCATCGCGCAGGTCGCCACCGCCGTCGCACGGGGCGATCTGTCCCGCAAGATCACGGTCCAGGCCGAGGGCGAGGTCGCCGCACTGGCCGATGTGATCAACACGATGGTCGACACCCTGTCCGCGTTCGCCGACGAAGTCACCCGCGTCGCCCGCGAGGTCGGCACCGAAGGACGCCTCGGCGGCCAGGCCCACGTGCCGAACGTGGCCGGCACGTGGAAGGACCTCACCGACAACGTCAACTCCATGGCGAACAACCTGACCGGTCAGGTGCGCAACATCGCTCTGGTGACGACCGCCGTGGCCAGGGGCGACCTGTCGAAGAAGATCGACGTGGACGCCCGCGGCGAGATCCTGGAGCTGAAGACGACCATCAACACGATGGTGGACCAGCTCTCCGCCTTCGCCGACGAGGTCACCCGCGTCGCCCGCGAGGTCGGCACCGAAGGACGTCTGGGCGGCCAGGCCGAGGTGGAGGGCGTCTCGGGCACCTGGAAGCGGCTCACGGAGAACGTCAACGAGCTGGCCGGCAACCTGACCCGTCAGGTACGGGCCATCGGCGCCGTCGCCAGCGCCGTGGCCGAGGGCGATCTGACCCGCTCGATCACGGTGGAGGCCTCCGGCGAGGTCGCCGAACTCAAGGACAACATCAACTCGATGGTGGAGTCGCTGCGCGAGACCACCCGGGCCAACCAGGAGCAGGACTGGCTCAAGACCAACCTGGCGCGCATCGCCGGCCTGATGCAGGGCCACCGGGACCTGCCGGTGGTGGCCGAACTCATCATGGAGGAGCTGACGCCGCTGGTATCGGCCCAGTACGGCGCCTTCTACCTCGCCGAGGACGGCGAGCACGGCCCGGAGCTGCGGCTCGTCGGCTCCTACGGCAGGCCCGACGACGACGGGCGGCCCACCCGTTTCTCCTTCGGCCGCTCGCTGGTCGGCCAGGCCGCGCGCAGCCGCCGTACCATCACCGTCGACGAGCTGCCGCCAGGCTACGTGACCATCTCCTCCGGGCTCGGCCAGGCAGTGCCGACCGCGCTGATCCTGCTGCCGATCCTCTTCGAGGACCAGGTCCTCGGCGTCATCGAGCTGGCGTCGGTCACCGCCTTCACGCACATCCACCGGGACTTCCTGGAACAACTCCGCGAGACGCTCGGCGTCAACGTCAATACGATCGTGGCGAACGCCCGCACCGACGAGCTGCTGGAGGAATCGCAGCGGCTGACCGCCGAGTTGCAGGCGCGTTCGGCCGAGTTGCAGGCCCAGCAGGACGAGCTGCAGCGTTCCAACGCCGAACTGGAGGAGAAGGCGTCGCTGCTGGCGGCACAGAACAGCGACATCGAGGCGAAGAACCTGCAGATCGAGCAGGCCCGGCAGGAACTTGAGGCTCGTGCCCAGCAGTTGTCGCTGGCCTCGAAGTACAAGTCGGAGTTCCTGGCCAACATGAGCCACGAGCTGCGCACCCCGCTCAACAGCCTGCTCATCCTCGCCCAGCTGCTCGCCCAGAACCCCTCGCGCAACCTCACCCCGAAGCAGGTCGAGTACGCCGGAATCATCCACTCCGCGGGCAGCGACCTGCTGCAGCTGATCAATGACATCCTGGACCTGTCGAAGGTCGAGGCGGGCAAAATGGACGTCACCCCCGAGCGGGTGCCGCTGCGCCAGCTCATCGAGTACGTCGAGGCCACCTTCCGGCCCATGACGACCCAGAAGGGGCTGGAGTTCGCGGTCACCACCGCCGCGGGGGCGCCCGCCGACCTGCTCACCGATGACTCCCGGCTGCGGCAGGTGCTGCGCAACCTGCTGTCCAACGCGGTGAAGTTCACCGAGCAGGGCAGCGTCGAGTTGGCCATCGAGCCCGCCACGGACGAAGAGGTGCCGCAGGACGTCGTGCGCGGCGGTGCCGTCGTGGCGTTCCGGGTGCGGGACACCGGCATCGGCATTCCGGAGCAGCACCTGGAGTCGATCTTCGGGGCGTTCCAGCAGGCGGACGGCACCACGAGCCGCAAGTACGGCGGAACCGGCCTCGGACTGTCCATCACCCGGGAGATCGCGCATCTGCTCGGCGGTGCCGTGGCGGTGAACAGCGCGGCCGGCCGGGGCAGCACCTTCACGCTGTACCTGCCGGTGGCCCGGCCGGACTTCGAAGAGCTGCTCGACGCCGGTCGGCCCACCCCGAACGGCCCCAAGGGTGTGGCCGAGCTCGCATCGGCCGCCACCGCCGGCCAGACCACCGCTTCGCCGCAGCCGGCCATTCCCGAGCAGCGGACGCGCCGGCTTCTGGTGGTGGAGGAACGCCCGCGCGGGCTGCTGACCCTGGTCGCCGAGAGCGTGGTCACGGACGTGGCCCGGCACAGCCCGGACGACGGCTCCCCGCTGCCGGCGGTGGACGTCATCACCGCCGTCGGAGCGCAGGAGGCAGCGGGCGCGCTGGCCACCGAGTCCTGCCACTGCGTCGTACTGGATCTGGACATGCCCGACGGGGAGGCGGGCCGGTTCCTGCAGGCGCTCGAAGGCGACTCGGGGCTGGCGAGCGTACCGGTGCTCATCCACAGCAGCCACCGGCCAGAGGTGGCGCGGGCCGAAGCGCTGCGCTCGCACCGCGACGACGGCTCCCTGGAGTTCCTGTCCAGCCTGGACGAGCTGCGCGAACGCATCGCCCTGCACCTGGCCGCCGAAGCACCCGGGGACGTGCTCTCCCTCGTCCGGGTCGAGGACCCGCAGGACCTCGCACCGCCGGTGGACGACAGCTTCCGGGGCCGTACGGTCCTGGTCGTCGACGACGACGCACGCAACCTGTTCGCACTCAGCGGGATCCTGGAGATGTACGGCTTCCGTGTGCTGCACGCGGAGAACGGGCGCAAGGGCATCGACGCGCTGCTCGCCAACCCCGACATCGCACTGGTGCTGATGGACGTGATGATGCCGGAGATGGATGGCTACACAGCCACCGCCGAGATCCGCAAGCTGCCGCAGTACGCCGAGCTGCCGATCATCGCCGTCACCGCCAAGGCGATGCCCGGCGACCGGGAGAAGTCCCTGTCCTCCGGCGCCAGCGACTACGTCACCAAGCCCGTCGACACCCGCGACCTCATCGCCTGCGTCCGACGCTGGCTGTCCGCGTGAGCGCGCCGGTGCCACCCGCCGACTGGGCGGGTACAGCCCGGCGCGGCACGACCCGCGCCCAAGCGTCGTTCAACCGAGGAGCGTATACATCGTGAAGACGCCCGAGCAGCCACCCGAACCGGGCGGCGCCGAGCTGGGCACCGCGCCGCTGGATCTCGCGGGCGTCTCCCCCACCTCCCCCGTCGGCAGGCTGGCCGCCACGGTGGAACGGCTGCGCCGCGAGGTCCGTACCGCGCATGCGGAGGCGGAGGGCCGGGCGCTGATCGAGCTGGCCAAGGGCATCCTGGTCGAGCGGCTGGGCTGCGGTCCGGCGCAAGCCGCCCGGCAACTCTCGGAGCTGACCGAGCAGGCCAAGGTGACGCCACTGGAGTTCGCGGTGGAAGTCATCAACCAGGCCGCCCGCGACCGGGTGTCGGAGATCGCGGACGCCTTCCTGAACACCGCCGCCGAGACGCCCGCGCGCCAGGCCACCGCCCTGCGACTGCGGGCGGCGGAGAGCGGCGCGCTGGCCGCGAACGACACCCAGGACGTCGCCAACGCTCTGCTGGAGCATGCCCTGCGCCCGCTCGGCGCGGTCGCCGTGGCCGTGTGGAGCGCAGGCCCGGACGGCTCACTCACCCTCAGCGGAAGCGCCGGCTTCTCCCCCGCGGAGGCCGTCCGGTGGCGCTACGTCCCCCCGGAGGTGGCGACCGTAGCGCGCCGGGGACTGACCGAGCGCACCGGTCAGTGGTTCGAGTCGCTCGCCGACACCGGGCTGCCCACCATCGGCCGGCACATGCATCCGGCCGGCGGCCGGGTTGCGGTACCCGCCGGCACGGGGGGCCGCATCCACGGCGTCCTGGAGATCGCCTGGCCCGGGCCGCTGGAGCCACAGCCGCCGCAGATCGTCCGGCAGGTGGAAGCCCTGGCCGAGCTGTGCGCGCACACCCTGGAGACGTACACGCTCCACCAGGGCCTCGGCCAGGACCCACGGATCCTGCCGGACGCCGCCGAGCTGATGGACCTGGCCGATGGACTGCACGACCCCGCCCTGGTGCTGGTGCCGCACATCGACGGCTCCGGCCAGCTGGTGGACTTCCGCATCCAGTACGTCAACAACCGTTTCCTGGACCCCGCCGGCCGGCCCCGCGCGGTGGTCAGCGGGGCGCTGCTCCTCGAGGCGTACCCCATGGCCGCCGGGAAGAGCGAGCTGTTCCAGCGGGTCGAGCGGGTCTACGCCACCGGCGAGCCGTTCCGGGGCCGCCGGATGCGTCTGACCGCGCTCGTCGACCAGGTGCCGCTGTCGGCGGTCGCGGACATCAGCATCAGCCGGCACGGCAACAGCGTGCTGCTGATCTGGCGTATCGAGGACGAGACGGCGCGGCTGGCGAGCCTGCTCCAGCACGCCCAACGTCTGGGCCGTATCGGCGGCTTCGAGGAGAACCTGCTCACCGGTGAGATCACCTGGAACGACCAGCTGTTCCACCTCTACGGCCGGTCCCCGGCGAGCACGCCCGTACCGCTGGAGGAGCTGCCCGCGCACGCGCACCCGGACGACGCGGTGGCCCTCGGCCGGTTCTTGCGGACGCTGCTGCACCGCCGTCGGCCGGCCTCCGCGGCCTTCCGGCTGCAACGCCCCGACGGCGTGACCCGGCACATCCGGGTGGTCGCCGAACCGGCCCTCGACGCCGACGGCCGGCTCTTCGTTGTGCGGGGCGCCTACCAGGATATTTCCGCCCAGCACTGGACGGAGGTGGCGCTCGCCGCCACCCGGGACCAGCTCGCCCACACCGAGCAGCAGGCGACTGAGCGCAACCGTCTGACCCTGCAGTTGCAGCACGCCATCATGCCTCCCGCGCAAGCCCCCCTGACGGTGCCCGGTCTGGAGGTCGTGGTGCGCTACCGGCCGGCGGAGACCGAGCATCTGGTGGGCGGCGACTGGTACGACGCCGTGGTGCTGCCGTCCGGGCTGGTGCTGCTGTGCGTGGGTGACGTCGCAGGCCACGGCATCGAGGCCGCCACCAGCATGGTCGTTCTGCGCAACGCGTTGCGTGGCCTCGCCGTGACGGGTGCCGGGCCGGGCCAGCTGCTGTCCTGGCTGAACATCGTGGCGCACCACTTGACCGGAGGGGTCACCGCCACCGCGGTGTGCGCCCTGTACGACCCGGATCATCGCAGCCTGCGCTGGGCACGGGCAGGCCACCTCCCGCCCGTACTGGTCCGCGGACGGGAGGCGGCCCCGCTGCCGTTGGTCAAGGGCCTGCTGCTGGGCGCACTCCCCGAAGCCGTCTACGAGGAGGCTGAGCTGGAATTCGCGCCGGAAGACATGCTGCTGATGTACACCGACGGGCTCATCGAGCGCCGGGACCGCTCCGTGGAGGAGTCCCTGACGCACCTGCTGACCACGGTCCGTACCGCGCCGAAGACCCTGGACCAACGGCTCGACCGTCTGCTGACCTACAGCAGGTCGGACACGGACGACGACACCTGCGTCGTCGGCATCCGCGTGACGTAGCCGCGACTCAGGTCACCGGGCGGGCTCCGGCAGAGCGCGCTCGAGCGACCCATCGCGATCGTGGGAGGCGGCCGGGGAACGGGCGGGCGCCGAGGCCCTTCTCCAGCAGGCCGTCGACGCCGGCCCCATCGGTGCCCTGGCATTTTCCAGAAGCGGATCGCCGCTCTGGTGGCGATGCCCGGCTGCTTGTCGCCATGGATCGCCTGCCCTCTGGAACTCCCTCCGGAACTCCGGAACTCCGGTAAGCCATTCGAGACGATGGCGGCCGACCGGCCAGGGCCCGGCGGGCAGGCGACGGGGCCGGCCTGTGGGGACCGGCCCCGCTAGCGGCGCCGTGGAAGCGGTGGTTGGTCAGCTGCCGATGATCTGGAAGCTGAAGGGGCGGTCGCTGTGCAGGCCGTGGGAGTGGCCCGTGGTGATGACGGCGCGGTTGGAGTCGACGGCGACGTGGGCGTTGTCGAGGGTGGACCAGTCGTGGTCGGCGTCGGAGATGTTGGCCGTGGCGCTGGGCGGTGTGCGGAAGGGCCGCTGGAAGGTGATGACGTAGCGGCCGGTTGCCTCCTTCTCGCCCAGAAGTCGCCGCTGCCGTTGTGGAAGGCGCCGTCCGCGCCGACGTTGCCCCAGATGATGCGCGTGCCTGCGCCGGAGCCCGTGCCGGACCCGGGATCGGGGATGCCGCCGGTGCGGGTCAGGTGGGGGCCCTGGCCGTAGTCGTCGCGCAGCCAGATCCGCTTGTTCTCCGCAACGTGCTCGAGGTCGAGGTTGTCGAAGATGTGCTCGTCCTGGCCGGGGTTGACGGTGACGATGGCCCGCTCCAGGCACCAGCCGTCGGCGCCGAGGTAGCGGATGTAGGCGGGATAGCGGTCGAGGTCGGCCGTGGTCAGCTGGGGCCTGCGCGGGTCGTTGTACGTAGCGTTGCTGACGTTGGCGTCTCGCCGAAGACGAACTCCTGGACCTGGCCGGTCTGCAGGTCGTCGCCCGGGTGTCCGGGCGAACTCGCGGCCGGCGACGCCGAGGTAGGCCCTGCCGCCGACCGCGACGGCCGAGGGGACGTCCGCGGTCCAGATCTTGGCAACGATCTTGGTGATGTCCGCCATGAGGGGTTTCCTTCCGGTGTCCTGCCGCGGGCACGTTCAGGGGAGCCCGCAGCTGTGAAGTGGTGATGACGCCACGGCGTGGTCGGAGCGGCTTCGCGATGCCCGGCGGTCACTGGGCGGTCGACTGCCGCCTGTGCCATCCCGTCACTTCGGCTGGTTTCGGCACCAGCCGGAAAGGAGAAAGCGCACGCGCGCCCAACCGCTGCCGCCAGGCCGGACACGGAAGCGAACTCGCCGCCTCCGACGCCGCTGCCCATCACAGACACGCCACCCACGAACACATGACGCGGCGGCATCGAATCGCCCGGCGGCGTCGGCCTGCGTCACCAGCCGAGCCCGCCCACACGCCAGAGCTGCTGGCAAAGACCGGGGATGAAAGCGGGGTGGTGCGGGAGTTGGGTGTGGGGACAGGGCGATCAGTGATCGCCCGTACCCGTCCCTGGACCGCCACCGAAAGGCAAACAGATGTCGCTGCGCCTCGGCGTCTCCCTGCAACCACGATGGCCGCGCGACGACGGCGGAGCCGCCGTGCTCACAGCCGCCCGCCACGCCGAAGACCTGGGCTTCGACCACGTCGCGGTCGGCAACCGCCTCCTGGACAGCGGTTTCGGCCTCGACACCGACCCGCTCATCCTCCTGGCAGCCGTCGCAGGAGCCACAACACGCCTGCGGCTGCTGACCTCAGTCCTCGTCGCGCCGTACTACCCGGCCCTGGTCCTCGCCAACCAGGCGGCCACCCTGGACGTCGTCTCCGGCGGCCGCCTGATCCTCGGCGTCGGCACCGGCTGGAACCCCGAGGAGTTCGCCGCCGTCGGCGTACCCGCCCGCGAACGCGGGGCCCGCACCGACGACCACCTCGCCGCCGCCAAAACCCTGTGGACCCAGCGCCCCGCCGACTTCGACGGGCCGTTCACCACACTCCACGACGCACACCTGGGAGTACCCCCGGTCACCGCCGGCGGCCCGCCCGTGTGGATCGGCGGCCACAGCGACGCCGCCCTGCGCCGCATCCTGCGCTTCGGCGACGGCTGGTACGGCACCGGCACCCACCCAGAGGAAGTCACCGACATCCGTCGCCGCCTACGCGACCTCGCCGGCACCCAGGACACTGACCGGCTGACACTCGCCTCGGCCGCATTCGTCACCTCACCCGGAATCCCCTCGGTCGCTCCCCCACCCGGACGGCCACTCGGCGGCCACACACCCACCACCGCAAGCATCATCGACGACCTCCACCAGCTCGCCGAAGCAGGACTCACCACCTGCACCCTGTGGCTGCCCATCGCAGCCGAACACCTCAACGAAGCCATGGAATGGATCGCAGCCGAGATCGCACCACAACTCACCTGACACGTCAGGCGAGAACACAACCAGGACGCTCAGCGTTTCCACACCTCTGCCAGGGGCGGTGCGGTACCAGTAGATGATCCCGTCCATGATGCGACGGTGGTCGGCGAACGGCCGCCCTGCCCTTTCCCGCGTTGAGGAGAAGGCAGGGCGCCAGGCGTGCCCACAGCTCGCCGGCCAGCAGGCGCATGCGCGCCCGCTCGTGGTCACCGAGGCTGATAGGCGGTGGCCAGCACGGAGACGGTGACCTGAGCGGGCAGAAGGCCGTCATCGCTGAGGTCTGCGCGGCTCATGTGGCGTGCGCTCGGCGTCATTGCCACCAGGTCCCAGGCATCCGACTTGGCCAGGCTCGCGGGGTACTCGACCTGTTGGGTGACGACGGCCTCGAAGAAGGGGTTCAGCGCCCGGTGCAGGCGCTGTTCTTTGGCCGGGTCGATCGTGACCATCGCAGGCACTCGACCGCGCAACTCGGCCAGGTGCCGGTCGGTGGGACGGATCACGATCAGCCGGCCGGACGGGCGCAGCACGCGGTGGAACTCGGCCGGGTTGCGCGGGGCGAACACGTCCAGCACGACATCGGCCACCCCGTCGGCCAGCGGAAAGGGGCGGAAGACGTCCCAGGCCACCGCGGCGGCTCGGTCGTGGGCACGGGCCGCCGAGCGCAGCGCGCGCACCGATGTGTCCAGACCCAGACCACGGGAGCCGGGCAGCTGATCGAGTACGCCGGCCAGGTAGTAGCCCGTGCCGCATCCCACGTCCACGACCGTGGCCTGCTCGGACACGGCGTCGGCCGCCAGGCGGGCCCCGGCGTGGCGGATGGGCGCGTAGGCGCCGGTGGACAGGAACCGGCCCCGGGCCTGGGCCATGGCTGCGTCGTCGCCGCTGGTGGCGCGGGTGCCCGTCAGCAGGCCGGCGTAGCCGTGGCGGGCGATGTCGAAGGTGTGACCCGCCGGGCACCGCAGTGCGCCGCGGCCGGGGTGCAGGCGGCGCGTACGGCACGTCGGGCAGCGCAGCAGATCGAGGAACAGTTGGAGGGCAGGGGGAAGCGACACAGGCACAAGGCACTCCTGGCACAAGGGGTGAGGGGAAGAGACCGTGCCTGCACGCGCGTTCAGAGCGTCACTGCCTCAGGGAGGAACACGCAGCGTCGGTAACGTGGTTCACGCAGCAGGCACACCAAGGAGGGCGACGCCGTTCGGCATCGCCTCAACGCCTTCCGATCACAGGAAGCAGCAGTGCGGGGTGCTCATGAATGCCACGCCATGAGTCTACGAGTGGAGGCGGCCCGCCGCATCCCCAATTGCGACGACAAGGCCTTGACCACGGCCCTGTTCAACCCTGTTCAAACTGGAAGCGCCCCTGTTCCCCTGGTGTGACCGGGGCGTTGGTCCTGTGGTTGCGCCAGATCGCGGCGGCCATGGCGAGAACGCGCTGGGCGGAGCGGACGGCGACGTCCTCGAAAGTGCGGCCGCCGCCGTGCTGTTCGAGGACCAACTGGCCCTTCAACGCGTCGCACGGACACCATCAGCTGCTGCACCGACCTCTGCAGGCTCTCCCCCGGCCGCTTCTTCTCGCGCGTGAACCAGGGCCGCAGCAGGCTGATCCCGCGCATCGCGAGATCGCTCTCGAACTCCTTGGAGGCGAAGCCCTTGTCCTTGATGATCAGCAGACGCGAGCGGCCAGCGACCAGGTCGGCGTCGTCGAGCATCGCCTGCAGAACCTCGCGCTCGTCCATCTTGGGGCCGGCCAGCACCCACAGGATCAGCATGCCGACCGAGGTGCAGACGTTCTTCTGGGACCTGACCACCCCTCGGCCTGTCTCCAGCTCGTCATTGATCTTCACGTACAGTGCAGCCAGCAGGGTGTTCAGGTCGTGCGTCACACAAGGGTCTTGGACAGACTGCTCGTGATCCCGACGTCATTCAGGCGGTTCCGCTACTCGAACCCTGCGCTCTTCCGAACTCGCGAGCGGACAGGCCGAAGACAAGACCGCCGACCAGGAACCAGGGATTCCACAACACCAGCGTCCACAGCCGCTGTTCCGGGCTTACGTCTGCCTCCTGACCCGCGGTGTCGATCAGCAACAGCATCTCGACAGCGACGCCGCGCACCAGCAGTACAGCGCAAACAGACCAGCCCAGAGCCTTGATCAGCCGTCCCGCCAGGCGATGGGGCCGCGGCCGGGCGAGAAGCCGTCCCAGCACCCCGCCGACAAGGCACAGCACCCCCACACCCCACAGGCCCACCGCCACGAACCACGCCGGGCGTTCCTCGGCCAGGGGCCCCGCCGAGACACTCAGACCCCGGTTGCCGCCCAGCGCCCAGTAGAAATGAAGCGCGGCGAAAGCGACCGCCCAGGCGCACGCGATACGCCCCCACACCCCCGCCGTTGTCCTGTTCTGCCGATCTTCATGCATAGCGAGGAGCATGCCACTGCTGTCGCACGCCGGCGTGAGAAAGGATGCGGATCCTTCGGAGGGATGCCGCCTCGGACTCACAGCTGCCGGGCAGATGAGCTTGCCATGGGGCTCCTCAGGGTCGCTGCGCACCGCCGCGCGGCCGGTGAACGCCCTCGCGGTCGGGCGGGAGGACGATGCGGGCCGTGCCGCCGGCCAGGTCGATACGGGTGTGCGGCGGGGCGCCATCGTCCTGGTCGTCACGGCGGTTCGCCTCATGTTGCTGCTGCTCTGTCTCGATCGATTTGTTGCCGTTGAATACCAGGTCGAATTCGTTGAACGCGGACCCCGTCAAGGGGCGTTGCTCAGGACCGCGGCCACGGTGAAGGACGCTGCGCCGCTTGAATCGCCGCATCATCAACTCGGCCGCGCCGCAGACGAACAGAAGAAGGGCCAGCGCCGGAAGTGCGGCGCCCCACATAGCCAGCATGCGAGAGAAACGCGGCGCCTGTGCCGGAAGTTCCCGTACTTTGGTTCGAACCCAGTACGCCCGCTCTTCAGTTAACCGTCGCAGGCGATCGAACACATCCGACTTGATCGTCTAGCTCCGCGCCCCGGTCGGCGAGATGCACACCGACCGCTACGTTCCCGTGCATCCGCAGCGGAAACGCCTGGTGAGCACGCTCACGGTGCAGCGCGATCTCCAAGCGCTGCTGGAGGCGGGTGCCCCAGTGCGTTTCACCACCGGGCGGGGCGGCGGCTGGTCGATCGACCCGGCGATGACCCTCCCGCCGATCCGCTTCACCGCCGAAGAGGCCGCGGCGCTGGTCGCCACGCTCGCCGTCGCCGACGCCTCCGCCCAGGACTGCTCACCGCCGACGGCAAGTGGTACCTCATCGCTTGGTGCCGCACACGGCAAGCCGGTCGAGGCTTCCGACTGGACCGCATCACCGCAGCGGCCCCGACCGATGAACGGGCGCGACCCCTCGACCTGGCCGACTTGCTGCTCGGCTCCGCCGCCGCCAGCGCGGTACAGCCCACCGCGCTGGCTTCACTCACCCCCCCCCCCCCCGCATGACCACCGGAACTACTCGTCCAGGGGAGGTCGTGCCTCAGCGAATGAGACCGATCGCCTCTATCTCGATCATCCACTCGGGATCGGCGAGTGAGGAGACCTCGACGAACGACTCCGCGAGGTGCGGCTTGTCCGGAAAGTATTCCGCGCGCAGTCTGGCGAACACGTCCTGTTGCGTGATGTCGGTGACGAACACCGTCGCCTTGACAGTGTCGGCGAGGCTGGAGCCCGCGTTCGTCAGTACCGTGGACAGATTCGCGAGCGCCTGACGGGCCTGGGCCTCGAAGTCCCCCACACCGACCGTGGTCCCCTCGGCGTCGATCGGGGCCTGTCCCGATGTGAAGACCAGGTTCCCGACCCGGATGCCAAGCGAGATGCCAGCCGACTCGTACCAGTCGGGCTCCGCGGAAACACGCACACGTTCGACGGCGGGCTGCGTAACGGACATGTCGATGACACTCCCTCAAAGTTCGTCAGTGAAGCCGAGTGTCGTGATCGCCACCCGACGTGACCCACACTCAACAGCCACGGTAGGTCGTGATCCATTCCTGAAGGTGGGGGCCGAGGGCGGCCCAAGCACCCGGTACGTACGCGTTGTTTGTAGTGGCTGGTGCGGGCCTGGTGCAGTCGTCGTCGGCGCGCGGTCGACCAGTGCAGGGCGTGCTCGGCAGGTGTGGGTCGGCGGTCGGTGAGGCGGGTGATCAGCCGTCGTACCTCGGCGAGGCTGAGGTGGATGAGCTGGGGAGGATCCGTTTCTGCTGTGCCGGTGCCATCCGGGGTAGCGGCGGACTGTGCCGGCGGTCCTCGCGGTGCCAGGGCCTGACCTCAACGCGTGTCCAGTCGTAGATGCACCGGCCGTGGGTGCCGTCGCCGCAGGAACGGCGCTTCCCCTTCTGCCTCGGCAGACCGGGAAAGAGGTCGTGCACGGGGTGGTCGATGGCCCAGCGGGTGACGACGGTCGTGGCGGGTGGTGGCCATGACGTGGAAGACGTCGGCTTGCTCCAGCTCGGACCGTCAGCCGTTGGGCCGTAGGCGGCGTCCGCGGTCACCCACCGAAACGGGATCTTGTCCCCGATGGCGCGGCGGACCATCGCCTTGGCCATGCCACCTTCGTCTCGAAGACGACCGTGTCGTCGCAGCCGGCCCGGCGGCACCGTTCCCGGTCGCGTGTCCAGGAGGTGGGCAGATACAGAAGCCGGTCGATCAGCGTCCGGCCGTCAGGAGCCGCATCAGCGAGAAAGACGCCGATCCGGCAGTTCTCCGTCCGCCCGGCGGTCCCGGGGTAGGTACTGCCGTTGTACCCCCGCCGACCGCACCCCTTTCTTGAGGAAACCGGTGTCGTCCACGATCAGAACGGCGTCCCGGTCACCTAGGTTGGCGACGACATACTGACGTACATCATCGAGCACCTCATCGGTGTCCCGGTCGACCCGGTTCACCATCTGGTGGATGCGGTAGAGGTCGAGCTCCGCCCGGCTGGCTTTGTTCACGACAACCGGCTCTGGCACAACTTCTGTGAAGCAGTCACCGAGCATTGCGAGCCGGTGGGTGAACGCCTCGGCGGCCAAGGCAGGATTCGATCCGACCCCACCAGGTTAGGGTGCTGATTCACTAAGCGAAGGGATCCGACGTGCCCAACAGACCACGGCTGGAGGAAGCTCTCGACTTTCTGCGGGCCGAGCTGGCGACCGGACAGTCGGAGATGACCGAGTGGACCACTCGGAGTGCTTGGCTCGCCTTCGTGCGTTTCGGGCGGAGGCGCTTTGACACAGCGCCCACGCCCGACTCCGACGGCTTGCTCTGTCAATACGGCACGTACGCCTTCAGCGGGCGACCGATGTTCACTGTGGACCTCACCCGGCAGTTCGACGTCACCGACGATGACGACGAGCACGACCACCACGTGCAAGTTCACTGCGAACTCCGCTACGAGCCCGAACCAGACCTGGATGCCTTGGGAAACTTCGCCTCCTGGTTCTTCCACGATGCCGATGCGGACCTCGATGAGTGGTTCGCCGCCATGGAGGGGCGTCTCGCGCTGCTACTCGGTCGCAGGCCCTCCGAGATCGATCTGTACGAGGAGCCGGTATAGCTGTTCCGCTGTGGCCAGCTTCCAGCAGTTCGTGGACGGCAGCGTGCCGGGACCGGGTGCGGCCGGCGAAACGGTGCCCGGTTGGCCACGGTGAGCCGGACGGCTCATCGGCTGGGACAGCGTCGGCCACTGGTTGCGACGCCTCAGGGACGAGGACGCGCAGGCAGCGGCGGTGCTGGGCGACGGCGCGCTCGGCGGCCTCGCTTCAGGTTGTGCCACAGATGCCACCGGTCGGCGACCTGCACGGCCTGCGGTGCCCCGGCAACGGCACCCTCCGCGAAGAACGGGGCCCGGTCACGGCACACCACCTCGATCCCCGGCCGCTCGGCGAGCCACGCGGCCAGCGTCGAAGCCTCACGGTCAGGCAGGAGGTCCACCGGACGACACGTCTCGACGCCGACCAGCACCGTGCCGTGATTCCGCCCCTTGCGCGTTGCGTACTCGTCCATTCCCACCACCCTGGGGGACGGCGAGTCGGGCTCGGCAAGGGCCTCGACCAGCCGCAGGACCGTGCTCCGGCTGACCGGCACCCCGAAGACGCGGGACAGGCGGGCACCGGCCCGGCCGGCGAGCGCGAGACCAACAACTGAACCGGCGGACGCGTAGGGCAGCACCACACGGCGGCCCCCACTTGCCACATCTGCGGGAAATCGCAGGTAGGAACCATGAAGCCGGTTCGACGGGTCTCTACATCCGGGGCACTCAGCCCCTCCCGCCACAGATTACGCATCGACCCGAAAAACTCTTTTGTCCAAGACCGACCGACAGCACCACGACGTTGGCGATCGAAGGGAAGAGCAACTTGCGACAATCACTTCCGGGCAAGCTGCCGGCAGCCCTCCCAGCCGTCAGCCATCACTCACCGTGCACGGACCACAGAAGTTGAGCCGGAACCAGAAACGGTTCTGGCTCGCTTTCCGCGAAGTGATCACACACTGTTCAGGGACGTCGGCCGCTGAGATGATCACTACTCACCCATAGCTGAGGAGTCGGGACCCCATATGAACAGCTGGTCGCCAGAGGTAGATCAGGTGTTGGAGGCGTCGGGATGGACGCCTGGACGGAAGGTAGACACGGCCCGCTGGCGATCCATGTTCGAAGCAGTCGGCCTCGCCATGCACGGCGCTGCGGAAGCCTTCCTGCAAGAGTTCGGCGGTTTGACTGTGAACGTCAGCGGGCCAGGGGTCAGCTGTGCACGCACGCCGTTCGAGTTGGATCCCGAGCTGGCCTGGGGCGAGGAGGACCGATTCATGGAGTGGGGCGAAGCGATCGGGCGCCATCTCTACCCGCTTGGCGAACTGGACCACGGCCGGTTCTTCCTGGGCATCGATGAAGTGGGTGTGATCTATCTCGTCGAGACCTGGGTTGCCAGCTTCGGACCGATGCCTCACGCGATGGAGAACTTGGTTCTCGGCGTGGCACCTCGCCGTATTGATGAGGGGTACGAGCCAGCGGGACAGCCGTCCTGACGTGTCGGTCAGCTGTAGAGCAGTACTCGCTTTCGGAGGAGCGGGAATCCGGCTCGGCCGAACATCTGCCGTTTGAGCATCTTAAAAGTTACGTGGAATCTGTCCGGGGTGATCATGTCTTCCCGGTGCAACCACGGACTTGGGTGATGGCTTGAGCGGCACAACGGTGCTGACGGAGAAGTGGCCGGTACTTGGGCGGCACGAGCAGGCGGCGACCTGGCTGATGATGTGGACGGATCTTGGACGTGCGCCCCGCACGATCGATGCCTACGCCCGCGGACTGGCCGAGTACCTGGCGATGTGCGAACGGGAGAACGTCGAACCGGTCACCGCTAACCGCGCCCACATTGCAGCTTATGTGCGGGAGTTGACATCGCGGCCGCACCGCCGAGGGGTGAACGTGGTGGCAATCGACTCGGGGTCGGGACTGGCCAACGCCACCATCCAGCAGCGCCTGGTGCCGGTCCGCCTGTTCTACGACTTCCTCATGGAGGAGGGTCTGCGCGAGTCGAACCCGGTCGGCCGCGGCCGCTACTCCCCTGGGCGCCAGCAGGGCGGGCAGCAGCGCGGACTGGTTCCGCGGCTCACGAAGCTGCCATGGATCCCCAGCGAACAGCAGTGGCTGGGGATCCTGCAGGTCGCGCGAGAAGAGTCGGTCCGCAACCGTGTGATGCTGGCCCTGGCCTACGATGCCGCGCTGCGGCGAGAGGAACTGTGCTCGCTGCGGACAGATGACCTCGATCCGGCCCACCGGACGCTGAGGGTGCGGGCAGAGACGACGAAGAACCGGCTGGAGCGGGTGGTGCCGTACTCGGCGTCGACCGGCGTACTGATGTCGGCCTACCTCGCCCACCGGGCCACGATCAGCCGAGCCAGTGGGCCGCTGTTCCTGTCGGAATCCCGGACGTTTTTCAGGGACTGCCAGGAATGGGAGTGGCTGCCCCGCAGCTTCGACCCACTGCGCGCGCTGGCGATCCCTCGCAGCATCACAGCCCTCCTCGGCCCCAACCCGCGGGTGATCGCCGATGAGGTCTGGGCGAAACTTCTGTGGGCGGGTTTGAACCTGGAAGCTGCGGATCGCCCACAGTCCCAGGCCGGGCAGTTCTACCCCTTCGAACTGGTCCGCGCGGTCACACTGACCTGGTTGTTCTCCGGACAGCGCAGCAACGAAATCGCCCGATTGAGAGTGGGCTGCATCCGTTTGGCGGCACGACGGCACCCCCATTGCCGGTGACTCCCAGCAGGTCCTGGCCCGCGACACTGTCTGCCTCCTCGACGTCCCGCCCCACAAGACCGGCACCGCCTTCACCAAGCCGGTCGACCCGATCCTCGGCCAGGCCGTCGACGCCTGGCAGGCCGTCCGCCCGGATCAGCCGGAGTTCACCGACCGCCGCACCGGCGAGCGCGTCGACCTGTTGTTCGCCATCCGGGCCCGCCGCGTCTCCACGCACTACATCAACAACACGATCATCCCGATGCACTGCCGCAAGGCCGGAGTCCCGGACGCCGACGTGCGCGGGAACATCACCAGCCACCGGGCCCGGTCCACCATCGCCAGCCAGCTCTACAACGCCAAGGAACCGATGACGCTGTGCGAACTGCAGGCCTGGCTCGGACACCGATCGCCGCAATCCACCCAGTACTACGCGAAGATCACACCCAACACCCTCTCCAAGGCCTACTCCGAAGCTGGCTACTTCGAGCGCAACGTGCGCACCATCGAGGTCCTGGTCGACCGCGACGCCGTCGCCTCCGGCGCCGCCGCGACCGGTGAGCCTTGGCAGCACTACGACCTCGGCCACGGCTACTGCAGCTACACCTTCTTCGAGCAATGCCAGCACCGCATGGCCTGCGCACGCTGCGACTTCTACAGCCCCAAGGAGTCCACTCCATCCCAACTCCTCGAAGCCAAAGGCAACTTGCAGAGGATGGCCGTGTCCATCCCGCTGACCGACGATGAGCAAGCAACCGTCGACGACGGCCAGGCGGCCCTGGACCGCCTACTCGACCGCCTCGCCGACACACCCACCCCGGTCGGTCCGACACCACGCGAACTGGACCTGCCGGCGACAGCCCGTCTTCTGCCGCTCGTAGACGTCCGACAGGGCGGGGCAGGCACCGCACCGCGCTGATATCGGAGTGCGCACAGGCCCAAGAGAGTGACACAGTCACTGCCGTGACCTTGATGAACGTGCTCGTCGACTTCGCCCGAACCGGCCGGATCGGCCCTCTTCACTGCGGGATGCCCCTGACCGAGGCTGAAGACCTGCTCGGCCCGGGGCGCCCGCACCCCGCCCACATCATGAAGGGGCTCGATATCGACGGCTACCCCTACTCCTGGGACGGGCTGCGACTGGTGGTCACGCAGCGGGCCGTCAGCGGCATCTGGATCAACCTCTGGCCTGGTTCGACCGCCAAACTCCCACCGCTCGTCCTGCCCGATTCCGAGTCATTCGAGGCCACCGTGCTCCGCGAGGAACTGATCACTGCCCTCGACACAGCAGGCTGCCACCACGAGGTCAACCCTGTCCTGACCTTCGGCAAGCAGTCGAGCATCATCACCCAGCCGGCCGAGGTCTGCGCTGTGTTTAGCCTGCCTGGCCGGAACCACCACGTTCCGCACCACGATCGGCACTACCTCGACGTGATGCACAAGCACACGGTTTGACATCGCTGATTCCACAGAATGATCCGGTTGACGTGCCCCTCTACGACGCCCGAGTTCCAGGGCAGGGTGAGAACGGCGATGACAGCGTCGCGGTCGCGATCGATACCGGCGGCGAGGTGTGGAGCCCGCGCAGGTTGTCGTTGCGGGCGGCGTCGAGCCACTCGGGCAGCCGCTGGCCTTGCCGCTCGGTGAAGGCCTCGGCGAAGGACCGGACGTGTCCGGTGAGTGCATCCAGTTCGGGGCAGTGGATGAGGACGGCCTTGAGGCGGAGCTGTTCCGCCTCGGTGAGGATGTCGAGGTGGCGGAGGATCCAGCCGACGACCGTGCGAGGTGAAGGCGGCGGTGCAGTGACCGGATCTGTCGAAGGACGCTTAGCGCGGAAGAGTTCCCGAAGGTCGATCCGAACGTCAGCCGTCACTCAGCCTGCGCGCTTCACGGAAAGCGAGCCAGAACCTGAGAAGCGACAGCGCCCCCAGCGCCCCAGCGGGCCCCCGCTGTCGCAGGGTCTCGCCTGGGGAAGCCGTTATGAGGCCCAAGTAGCTCTGGGTAATGCTTCCGCGCCGTGGCATCCGGTCACGGAGCCCGGGCGATAACCCGTTGGCGGACCACGGCGACCACTGCTACCTTTCCGGAAGCCGTGCGAGAGAACGAGGAGGTGGTACCCGTGAACGCAGTATCGACATGGGTGCTCTCCTCCGGGGTCACGGTCGGGCGATAGGTCGTCCGGGAGCGCCGTTCAAGAGCCCTCCCGAAAGGCACGACTATGCAATTCACTTCTGAGCAGCGCCTCGACGACGGTGTCCTCGAACGCGAATTCACCCTTGGCGATATCCCCGGCATCCTCTGGACGCCCGAGTCCGTATCCGCACCGGCGCCGCTGATCCTGCTCGGACACCCCGGCGGACTGAACAAGATGTACCCCCGACTGGTGGCCCGGGCCCGGCACTCCGCGGCGGAGGGCTTCGCCACGGCAACCATCGAGCTCCCCGGAAGCGGTGACCGGCCCCGGTCCGCCGCCGCCGAGCAGGCCCGCGCCGACCTGCGCCGGGCGCTGGAGGCCGGTGAGCCGGTCGACGAGGGGATCGTGGACCGGCTCGTCCTCCCGCTGGTCGAAAAGGCGGTCCCGGAATGGCAGGCCGCCCTGGACGCCCTCCTGTCGCTGCCCGAGATCGGCGGCCCGGTCGGCTACTCGGGGGGAGTGATCTCCATCGGGATCCGGCTGGCGGTAGTCGAGCCGCGCATCTCGGCCGCCGTTCTGTTCGCCGGGAGTTTCGTGCCTCGCGCCATGTTCGAGGAGGCCCGGCAGGTCACCATTCCGCTGCACGTCCTGCTGCAGTGGGACGACGAAGGGAACGACCGGCAGGCGGCCCTGGACCTGTTCGACGCTTTCGGCTCCAAGGAGAAGACGCTGCACGCCAATCTGGGCGGGCACACGGGCGTCCCGCAGTTCGCGGGGGACGCCGCGGCCCAGTTCTTCATCCGGCACCTGAAGTGAGGCCGGGCCGTCAGGCCGCCAGCAGACGGTAAGCCGCTTTGGCCAGGATGCTACTCATCGAGGGCAGGTCCCGGCGCTCCTCTGCCGTGTGTGCCGCGGGCCCCTGCCCACTCGGCAGGGGCCCGCGCTGCTCGCTGAACAGTTCCGCCACGGACTACGTGTATGTCTGGGCCGACGGCTACCGGGGGTCGGCGGAGGCGTCGGCCCGGTTCGCTGCGGGGCTGCGCCCGCCGGGGCATGCGCGCCCCGGCACTGGCCGTCGGCGACGGCGCGCTCGGCTTCTGGAAGGCCCTGGCCGAGGTGTTCACCGCCGCCCGGGAGCAGAGGTGCTGGGTACATAAGCTGATCAAGTCTGCCCAGGCCCGCTGGCGGGACCTCAATGGCGCCCGCCCTTGTCCCGCTCGTCCGAGCCGGAGCACGCTTCGAACGCGGCCTGTTGGTCGAACACGGCGAGGCGATCGCAGCCTGATCGGCAGTTTTCCGCCCTACTATCAGGGGCGGTTCAGATCAGACGGCGATCGTTCGGACAGGTGATGCTGAGATGACCGCAGAAGCACTGGCGATCTTGCAAGCGGCAGGAGCCGAACGGATCGATCACCCCGGCGGAACACTGCTGGAACACTTGCAGCGAGTCAGCGCCCTTCTCGCCTCGTGGGGTGCTCGCTCTGCGTTGGTGTCGGCTGGGCTGTGTCACGCGTTCTACGGGACCGACGGGTTCCCGGTCGCGCTGCTGGACCTAGGGCGTCGAGCGGAGCTGGTCGAGGTGATCGGCGTCGAGGCCGAAGCACTCGTCTACTTCTACGCTTCCTGCGACCGCAAGTCCTCCTATCGCGGACTGGCCGATACCTCAGGCACGTTCGTCGACCGGTTCACCGGCACACAGCTGCGTCCAAGCCTCGAAGCGCGCCGGGACTTCGCCGAACTCACCGCCGCCAACGAGCTGGACATCGCCGCCATCAGCCCAGAGGCCCGCATACGCTACGGCGCGGACTTACTCGACCTGTTCACTCGATGGAGGCCGCTGCTGTCCGAGCCGGCCTGGGCGCACTGCCGCAGTGTGCTGGACCAGACGGAGCACTGACCGTTCCGACACTCAGCGCGTGTCCCACGCGGCCGGGATCTGCGTGTCACGTTGCGGTTGTCCCGCCCCGCTGGACGTTCTCCATGTCACGCTTGATCTTGGTGGTTTGGCTGCCCTGACACTTCACCGCCGGGGGCGACCGCTTGTTACTCTTTTCGATCATGCGAGCCCTCTTCCCAGGATCCTTCGACCCGGTCACTCAAGGGCACCAGGACGTACTCCGGCGCGCTGCCCTCCTGTTCGACGAGGTCGTCGTGTGCGTGATGTTCAATCCGAACAAGACCGGCCGCTTGCCCATCACAGAACGGCTGGACCGGCTCCGCGCGGCAGCAACCGGCTTGAGCAACGTCACGGTCGACTCCCACACCGGTGGCCTGCTGGTTGACTACTGCCGCCAAGTCGGAATCGACGTCGTCATCCGCGGAGTCCGCGGCGTTCGCGACCTGGACTACGAAATGCCGATGGCTCGCATGAACCATGAGCTGGCCGGAGTCGAAACGTTCTTCATCGCTGCCGACCCCGACCTGGCCCACATCTCCTCCACCCTCGTCACCGCGGTGAGTCGACAGGACCGTGTCCCGAATGATGGTGTGAGCGAGCTTCTTCCAGCAGGTGGGGGCGGCAGCGAGGGTTCCTGAGACGCGCCCTGCGGGGTGAGGTGTACGAGCCGTTGTAACAGCAGAGGGCCGCAGCGAGGCCCATGCCGACCAGCAGGTGCCCAACCCCCATCCGATGGACGCGTAGCCATACCGGACAAAGAGATCAATTGTCCGCCCACAGCGAGATGAACTGACCGCTCACCCCAATGTCCAGGAGGCGGGATCGGGCCGGACGGGATGGGGCCGCTCGCCGAGCCGAACCGCCGACGATACCCCGCACCGCCTCCCACTGCCGGCCGCCATCCCAGCCTTCCGCGTCCCTCAGAAGAGGACCTGCCTGGACAGGGCCCGGGCACCTGGGCCTGTACGGGCGACCCGACCGGCGCCGACCTGGCGGGTCCGCCCCGGCAGCTCGCGCCCGGCCGGACGCTACTCGGTGCGCAGCGCCGTGGCCGTACGCGCCCTGGCTGCCCAGCCGGCCGGGACCAGCGCGCCCAGTACCGCCATCACGACCCCGCCCAGCCCCAGCAGGAGCAGTTGGACAGGCTCGTACACATCGAGGACCGGCAAGGGCAGACGCGTGCCTACGGCTCGCCCCATCACCGGCATGACGAGGCCGTGCAGTGCGTAGCCCGCCGGCACGCCGATCAGCCCGCCGATCACGCCGATCGCGGTCACCGAGGCGAGCACGAGGCTCATGGTCTGCCGCGGCGACATGCCGATCGCCTTGCAGACGCCCAGGTCGTGGATGCGTTCCCGGGTGTCCAGGACCACGGAGTTGAGTACGCCGAGGCCGGCCACCAGGACCAGCATCAAGGTGAGCAGCACCGCCATCGCGGACATGATGAGGATGACGCCCTCCTGCCCCGAGGGGGCGTTGGTCGTGGCGTCGCCGGCCAGCGGCCGTATGACCGCGGCGAGGTTCTGGGCGTACTCGTCGGCGGAGAGGCCGGACTTCACCTCGACGAGGAAGACACTGGGTACGGCCGACCTGAAGTTGGCCATGTCCGCGTGGATCTCCAGCCCGCTGCCCGAGGTGTCGAAGGACTCGCCCACAATCCGCAGGTTCGCGGTCTCCTCCTCGTAGGTCACCCGCACCGTGTCACCGATCGTGGTGCTGGTCCTTTCCAGGAAGCGCGTGGGCACCACGACCTGCCCCGTACCGGTGATCCAATGCCCGGACGTGATCGCGTAGCTGCCGGAGCGCGAATCGCCCTCGTAGAGGCTGGCCTGAACCGAACCTGCGATTCCGGCCACGGCGACCTCGGTCCGGGTCTTGCCGTAGTACGACGCCGTGCCCGCCTGTGCCTTGATGGCAGACCGTACCTTCGCCGGGTCGGCAACCTTGGGTTCGGAGGGGCTTGCCACGCTGCCACCTGCGGGGGGGCGGGCTTGCCACCCTGCCCATCGCGGGAGGAGGCGGAGGGGGAGCGACGTTGTTCAGCTTGGTGGTCGTGACCGTGACCGCGGAACGGCTCTCGGGGTCCTGCGAGGTGCCGACCACGGTAAGGGAGGAGGTCAGCCCTACGGCGAAGGTTGCTGCGACCGTACCGAACGCCACCGCGAGCAGCATGGCGAGGGTACGGACCGGATGCGTGAAGGGGGTGGCGAGACCGTAGGTCACTGGTCGCGGCAGCGGCAGCAGCCCCATCGCCCGGTGCGCCCACCGGCCACGCCCCGTGCGCGGCGACCGGCCGACCGCGATGGCTTCGACCGTACGCAGTCTCCCGGCCCGCAGTGCGGGAATCAGCGCCGCGAGCCCCACGATGACCAGGGTGGCGGCCGGCACCGTGACGTCCACCCACCAGGCCACCGAAAGCGAGACGGTTCCGTATACCGCCTCGGTGTCCGCCAGCAGAGGTACGGCCAGGAGGTTTCCCAGGACGACCCCCAGGGCGGTGCCGGCACCGGCCGGAATCAGCGCCTGGGCGACGTAGGCGCGTACGACCTCGCGTGGGGTGAAGCCGATGGCCTTGAGAATGCCGATTCTGCGCAGGCTGGTGCCGACCGCACCACTGATCACACTGCTGACGATGATCACCGACATCACGATGCCGAGCACGCCGAAAGCCGTCACGAACGGGACGGTCGCCGCCGCACCCTGATCAGCGGTGCGTTTGGTGTCCAGCCAGGACTGGGTACCCAGCAGCGCCCCGGGGCCCACGCAGGCGGCGAGCTTCTTCCGGTCGGCGAGGATCTGCTCCTTCGTGCTCGCGCGGTCGAAGCGGTAGAGCATCTGACGCGTGACCGGGTTGCCCTGCGACGCCAGCGCGTCGACCTGCGCGGGAGTCGCCCAGGAGTCGGCGCTCTTCCCGGCCGACACAGCGAAGCCGACGATCGACAGGGTGGGCGCGCTCGTGGTGTCCGAGGCCTTCAGAGTGGCGCCGATCCCGATGGCGGGCCCCTCGAACGACGCGGCGAGCACGATTTCGCCCGGCTTCCGCGCCCATCGGCCGGACTTCAGATCCACCCGGTCCACGTCGCCACCCGGACCGGACCGCCCGACCAGGGTCAGCGTCGGCAATCGGAAGCCCGTCTGATCCACCGGGCGGAACACCGTGGACGGGTACGGCCCCGCACTCGCGGTGACGCCGGCCGACTTCTCCGTCTCCGCCAGCTGCGCCGCACTCGCCTCGGCCGGATCGAACTGGGCGGTGATGTGCGCACCTTGCTGCTTGTCGAAGGCGTGGTCGAAGGGCGCGGCCGCGACGGCCATCAGCGACCCGGCGACGACCGCCGAGGCCACGGCCATCATCGTGGCCACGGCGATCACCACTGTCTGCACCCGCCGCCGGCCCACCCCGGAGCGTACGACCCGGGCCATCGCGCCGGTACCGAACAGGCTCATCGGACAGCTTGCGCGTACGAGTCGAGGGCTACGTGACCGTCGACCAGGTGAAGAGCGCGGCTCGCGCATGCCTGTGCCAGCGTCAGGTCGTGCGTCACCAGCACGATGGTCTGTCCGGCGCGGTGCAGATCCATCAGCAGATCGCGGACGTCGTGGCCCGAGGCGGTGTCGAGCGCACCGGTGGGCTCGTCGGCGAGCAGCAGCGCGGGCCGGTTGACCAGGGCCCGAGCGACCGCGACCCGTTGGCGTTCACCTCCGGACAGTCGGCCCGGGTAGGCGCGGGCATGCTTCTGGATGCCCAGCATCTCCATGAGCTCACCCGCGCGGGCCGCGCCCTCGCGCCGACTGGTCCCGGTCAGCTGGGCCGGGAGCTGGATGTTGTCGGTGACGGTGAGGTCGTCGAGAAGATTGAAGAACTGGAAGACCATGCCGATGTGCTCGCGCCGGAAGGTGGCGAGGGCGTGCTCGCTCAACCGGTCGAGCCGTCGCCCGGCCACGGTGACAGCGCCATCGGTCGGCCTGTCCAGTCCGGCGACGAGGTTCAACAGCGTGGACTTGCCGCTGCCGGAAGGGCCCGTCACGGCGACGGCCTCACCCTTGGCGACGCTGAGCGTGAGCGGTCCGAGCACCGGTGCGCCGGCGCTGTCGTAGCGCTTCACCACACCCTCCAGTTCGATCACTTGATGCATATGAGTTGTCCGTCCTTGCGGTCGCGAGAGGCACATGCCGTTACCGGTCCTGCGAACCTAGAGGCGCCGCGTATCGGGCGCGTCGGCCGCGGAACCGACATCAGGTCCTTCCTGCGGAGGGTTCGGCCGCGGAGTCCTACCTGAGGAGTAGGCCTCTGGGGGAACGCCCTGGCCGGACAGGTGGACGCGGGCCGGGCGGAGAGCGCAGCACAATGCACGGATGGAGAGGGAAGACCGGCGTAGCCGGTATCAGCAACTCGTCGACGCGCTGCGCCCGGAGGCGAAGGCCGCTCCGCTGTCCCGGCGAGCGGTGCGCGCCGATGTGGTGCTGGCGTTGGTACTGACCGTCATCGCCCTGTTCGTGGCGGTGCGCTATCCCGGTGACGGGCCGGTGAACCTCAACCCCCCTACGGTGGACACCGGGACCGGGATCCCGGCCCCTCCCCCGCCGCCCGACCCTGCTCACGTGCCCGTGGAGGAAGAACCCTCCTCCGTGCCCTGGGCCCTGGTCGTCCTGTCGACGCTGCCGCTGGCGGTCCGGCGCCGGTATCCGTTGACCCTGTTCGTGGTGGTGCTGGGCGCAGCGCTGGCCATCGGCAGCTCCGCCTCGTGGATCACGGTCCTGGCCTGTGTCATCGGCGCCTACACCGCCGTCGTGTACAGCCGTTACCGGATAATGGCGATCGCCGTCCTGGTGATCGCCGCCGCGTTGTCCGGTCTCGCTTTCCGCAACGCGGAACCCATGCTCCCCGGATGGTCCAGCCCGGGATTCGTGCTCCTGGTGGCAGGGATGCTGGCCAGCCTCGTCCGCTTCCTGCACCTTCGGCTGGCGGCCAGCCGAGATCGGGTGACACAACTGCGGGCCGCTCAGGAGGAGGCCACGCGCCGCGCCGTCGAGGAGGAACGTGCCCGCATTGCCGCCGAACTGCACGACGTCGTGACCCACAATGTGAGCGTGATGGTGATCCAGGCCGGCGCGGCCCGCACAGTGATGGACATGGCGCCCGAGCAGTCGAAGGAGGCACTGCTGGCCGTCGAGGCGGGTGGGCGGGCCGCCATGGCCGAACTCCGCCACGTGATGGGCCTGCTGGCCGCCCCGGACCACGACAGGCCCGACGGCCTGGAGCCCCAGCCGGGGCTCGCACAGCTCGACGCGCTCGTCGCACGCGTACGCGCCGCCGGTACGCCCGTGAGCGTCCGGGTGTCGCTGCCGCCGGATCCGCTGCCACCGGGGGTGGACCTCGCGGCGTATCGCGTCGTACAGGAGGCGCTGACCAACACGATCAAGCATGCGCGCGGCGCGCAGGCGTCCGTCACCATTGGCTACACCGACACCTGCCTGGAGATCGAGATCACCGACACCGGCGGCGCCACGGACTCCCCGCCGGGGCGGAGCAACGGCCGTGGCCACATGGGGCTGCGCGAGCGGTTGGCCGTCTACAAGGGCGAGCTGACGGCCGGACCGACACCGACCGGCGGCTACCGGGTGACGGCCCGTATCCCACGGAGCACCATATGACCACGGACCGGCCGCCACTGCGCGCCGTCATCGCCGACGATCAAGCCCTGGTACGCACCGGCTTCAAGATGATCCTGGCCGCGGACGGCATCGAAGTGACGGCCGAGGCCGCCGACGGGGCCGAGGCCGTCGCAGCGGTTCGCCGTACACGGCCCGACGTCGTCCTCATGGACATCCGGATGCCGCAGATGGACGGCATCGAAGCCACCAGGCGCATCATCGGCGACCCCGACCCGACCCACACGCGGGTCATCATCCTCACCACATACGACCTCGACCACTACGTCTACGCCGCGCTCACGGCCGGCGCCAGCGGCTTCCTGCTCAAGGACGTCACCCCCGAACACCTGGTATCCGCCCTACGCCTGGTGCAGACCGGCGACGCTCTCCTCGCGCCCACGATCACTCGTCGGCTCATCGAACGCTTCGCCCGTCACGACGAACCACAGACCATCGCCCCCCACCGCGATCTGTCCAGCCTGACCCCGCGCGAACTCGAGGTGCTCAGCCTCCTCGCGAGGGGCCTCAGCAACGCCGAACTCGCCTCCCGGCTGTTCCTCAGCCCGACCACGGTCAAGAGCCACGTCGGCCGGATCCTGTCCAAGCTGGACCTGCGCGACCGCGTCCAGGCCGTCGTCTTCGCCTACGAGACGGGCCTGATCGCCCCGGGCCGGGGGCGCCTGGACGGTTGATTCCAGGGCCAGTGGTCGTAGCCGGTCGGTGACCGGATGACTAACGACCCCGGGGTTAATTGAGGTCCGGACGTGCTGGCCTGCCGCGATATAGGCCTCGCTACATGTAGCCAGTGTTCAGGAAGTGGCCCTGGCGTCGAACGCGATGACATAGGCAGGATCGTGAGTCATGCGTGCAGTTGTGTTCGATATGGATGGGACGCTTTTGGATAGCGTCCCCACGGTGTCCCGCGCGTACGCCGAAGCGATTCGCTCGCTCGGCGGCCCGCCGGTCTCGCCGGATGAAGTGGTCGCCGGCTGGCATGTCGGCCACACAGAGCTGGTTCTCGCACACTTCCTCGGCCGCACCTGTGGCCCCGCCGAGGTCGAGCGGTTCCACGCTTACCTGGATCCGGCCGTCGCCGAGCTGCGGCCGTTCCCCGGCATACCGGCCCTGCTCGACGAAGTCGCCGCTGCGGGCATGCGGCTGGGCGTATTCACGGCGGCCACCCGGCGAGTGGCTTCGAGCATGCTCGCTGCCGCCGGAATCAACGCGCGATTTGGCGTGGTCATCGCAGGCGACGAAGTCGGCAGGCCCAAGCCGGCGCCGGACGGGTTGTTGCTGGCACTGCGGCAGCTCGGGGTTCCGGCCGAGGCAACTGCCTATGTGGGTGACGCTGAAGTGGACCTCGACTGTGCCAACGCCGCGGGAACGCTGGGAGTGCACGCCAGGTGGGGTGCACGGGCCGGTGTCCGTGCCGGGGCTCACCCGGTCGCGGCGCGTCCGTACGACGTGCTCAGCCTACTGGTGGCGCTACGCAGGCGTACGGGCGACGGCACGGCCCGCCAGGGCGGCTCCGGGACAGTGTCCCGCAGATCGGCAGATCAGGTGAGGCTCGCGAGTGAGGACAGGCAGTCGTGATCACCATTGGTTCGTTGCGCGAGGAGGACCGCGCCGCCTGGGAAGCGCTGGCGCGCGGTTACAAGGCGTTCTACCGCACCATGGTGCCGGACGAGGGCTACGAGCAGACTTGGCAGCGGCTATGGGGCGGCACCGAGTTCCACGGCATCGGCGCTTGGTCGCAAGGGAAGCTGGTCGGCATCGCGCACTACCTGTTCCACCCGACGTTCTGGATGGAAGACAGCTGCTACCTCCAGGATCTCTTCGTCGACGAGGCTGCACGCGGCCGAGGCGTGGCGCGGATGCTGATCGAGAAGGTGGCCGATGCATCGCGGGAGCAGGGGGCATCCCGCTTCTACTGGACCACTCAGGAGGACAACATCGCCGCCCGCGCACTGTACGACAAGGTGGCGAGCTTCAAGGGGTTCATACGCTACGACTACCCCATTGGCTTGCGACCTGGGGGAAGTGCTGGCGGGGCCGGTCAGCAGTGACGTGAGAACGGCCGTGCGGGTTAGATGAGTTGTGAAGCTGACCTGGGCCCGCACGGCCTGCTCCCATCCTGCTCTGTCCGGTGTCTCCCGCGCACACTTGGGCGAATTGTTCGCCGAACCCGCCGACCGTGGGAGGCGGCCCGACAGTCCACGCTGCGCGTGGCGCGGGGTGGTGTACGCAAGCGGGCGGTGGGGCAGGACGCAAGCCGAAGCTGGTTCTTTACGACAGGCTGCTTCTCACGCTGGTACACCTGCGCCATCAACTACCGCACGCGGTCCTGGCCGAACTCTTCGATATCGACCGCTCAACCGCCTCGGCGGCGATCCCGCAGGTCCGCCCGCTGCTCGCGGCACGCGGCTTCGCGGTGCCCGACCGGCCCGGGGTACGACTGCGGACGCTGGCCGACGTCTTCGCCTACGCCGAGGCCGAGGCCGTCGAACTGCGGCTCGACGGAGCTGAGACGCAGGTCAGGCGCCCACAGACGGGCCGCCCCGGACGCCGTGCCTTCGTCTCTGGCAAGCGGAAGCAGAACACGATCAAGACCACCACGTTCAGCGACGGACAGGGCCGGATGCTGCTGTCCGGGGTCGTACGGCCCGGCCGGATGCACGACCAGACCGCCGTGCGCACTGAGGGCATCGCCGAGCAGTTCCGGCTCCACCCATCGGTGAAGTCCCAGGCCGACGCCGGGTATGCCGGGCCGGCCAAAGAGTTCCCCGACCAGGTCACCGCCCCGCCGAGGAAGCCGAAGGACGACGGGTGCGACGGCGACAAGCGGGCCTGGCAAGAGGCACGGCGGCGACAGTCCTCCGCGCGGATCTGCATCGAGCACACCAACGCCGAGCTGCGGCAATGGGCGCCCCTGCGACGCTTCACCGGATCCCGTGACACCTACGCCGAGACCCATCTGGCGATCGCCAGCCTGGTCTCCGACCGCTCCGCGCGGCGCCCCACCCCCCGCCGGACCAGCACCGAACTCGTCCTCGTCCGCGACAGAGCCAGCTGATCACACCAGCCGAACCGTCAGGCCCGCACGTCCAGACCACAATTTCCCCCGCGGTTGTAAGCGATGGCGGGGAAGCCGTGCCTGCGCGACACTTTCAGATCGTTCGAGCCGATGAGTGGGACTCAGGCTCGGCCTTTGCCTTCGCTGTCGTCGATGGCATGGACAACGTGCTGGGCAACGTTGCGGTCAGTGCGGTGAACCAGCACCATCGGACCGGGTGGGTGTCGTATCGGACCACGGCCGCTGCCCGGCGCCGTGGCGTCGCATCGCGGGCTTGCCGGTCGCCGGCCCGCTGGTCCTTCGACGAAGTCGGACTGTTCCGGCTGGAGTCGGGCCACCGGGTCAACAACCCGGCCTCCTGCAAGGTGGCCCAGGCTGCGGGCTTCGCGGCGGAAGGGATCGAGCGCCGGGAACTGGAGTACGACGGTGTCCGCTACGACGTCGAACGTCACTCACGGCTGGCCACAGACGAAGAACCCCCAGGGGGCTCACCGGGGCATGACCGAGCGAGTCCGTGACAGAGCGAACCGACCCCAAACCCCTCTCCACACCGCATGGCGCACCCACCCTCGCCCCGCCAGTGCGCCAACTCCTTGGAACCCGACAGTCAGGGCGTGGCGACACCACGGTGATCTACGGCAGCCTTCTCGAAGCCGCTCACCGTGTCGGGCAGTGCCCTGCATCATCTCGACGACCCGCTGCCCGTTCAGGCCATGACATCCATGGAGAGTGACACTGCCAGGCTGTACGGTGCCGCTGCCGGCGGTCTGCCGGCACAGCCGTTCGATCACATGACGAAACCGCCCACCCACTCCCCCGCGGCGGGCGGCCTGCCTTCGGTGTGCAGAGTTCAAGGTCGGCGGCGGCGCACTGTAGGCGTCCTGGGCCGCTGGACGACACCGGTGTGGCACCGGCGGCGGGATTCGAACCCGCGTTACCCGCTTGAGAGGCGAAGTAGCCGCAGCCTGCGCACCTGCACAGCAAGGACCGTAACGGGGACCGGGCCCCTTGCGCACCCGAGTTTCCCGGCAGTCGACTGCCCCGGCTGAGCCGCGGTATGTGGTGCTGCGCCAAGCTCTCACGGCTCATCACGGACCGGCCACGACGTCCTCACCGGTCGCCTGCCGACACAGCTCCCCTACGCTACTCGGTCCCTGAGCGGGGGCCTGTGGGAGCGCGCGCCGGCCTCGGGTGAGTGGGCCTCCGCGAACTTGAGGCCGTAGGTCTGCTGGTGTCATCCGGCGGAGTCGCCTCGGGGGGCGGATCAAGCGGCAGGATAAGTCAATGGCAGTTCGAGCTGACGATCGGGCAGGGTGGACGGATGCCTGAGTCGCCCTTGCCTGGAGGTTTCGTCAATGCGGTCGTTCGTGTCGGGGACACGGTGCGCCGTCCAGCCTCGGCACGCACGAGGTTCGTGGGTGATGTACTGAGGTTGCTTGAAGCCCGTGGCTGGAGTGGTGCTCCGCGATATCTCGGTGTGGACGACGAGGGCCGTGAAGTCCTCAGTTACCTCGAGGGGCATGTGGCATGGGAGCGGCGACAACCTGCTGCTGTCTCATCCGACGAGAGTCTGGCGGCGGTCGCCCGGCTCGTGCGTGAGTTCCACGACCTGACGGCCGGCACTCCACTGGCCGGTGACCAAGAGGTCGTGTGTCACAACGACCTGTCGCCCAAGAACACGGTCTATCAGCTGTGCGGGGGCGAGCTTCGTCCAGTGGCATTCATCGACTGGGACCTTGCTGCGCCGGGCGCGCGGATCCATGACCTCGCTCATGTCTGCTGGCAGTACCTCGATCTGGGCCCTTCGGTCACCGACGTCGAGGAGGTGGGCCGGCGCATGAGGCTGATCGTCGACAGCTACGAGTTGTCGGACCGGCGACGTCTCGTGTCCACGATCTTGTGGTGGCAGGACCGGTGCTGGCGAGGCATCGAGTCCCAGGCTGATGCGGGTGACACCGCCATGGCCCGGCTTCGTGAGGCTGGGGCGGTGAGGCGAGTTCGGACGGCTTATCAGTGGGTTTCCGATCACCGGGGTGCACTGGAACGCTCAGTGCAGTAAGCGCGTGACCATCCCTTCGACCCGCGACTACAAGTTGGCGGAGGCTCAGTGACCGACCCGGCACAGCCCGCAGGCGTCCGCGTCCCCGCCGTACTCCCCCGGCTCATGCGGGAGGCGGCCACCCTGGCCGGAGAACGTCTCCCGCAGCGGCCATGCCCTGCGCAGACGTCGAGTCCCCCGATCACACAACAGGCGCCAAGGCCGCAAGCGTTCAAGGATCGGGGGCCCGGAGCCCCCGGGGCCCATGGCTACGCGGCGGGCACCCGCACAGCGGCCAGCACCGGTAGGTGATCCGTGGCTGCCCGGAGGTCTCCTTCCTCGACCCCGCAGAGCCCCATCGGCACCCCGCACCCGAGGACCTGAACGCCCTCCGTCACGAAAATCGCGTCGATCCGCTGCAGTGGATCGCCCAGCCGGGTGGTGTGCTCACGCCCCCACGGCTTTGTCGCCCAGCCGTCCTGCAGGGCATCCGCGAGCAGGCCGAAGGTGCGGCCGTCGGGCCGGTCGTTGAGGTCGCCCGCGGCGACGGCGTACGGCGCCTCCAGGGCGGACAACCGGTCGAGGAGCATGTGGCCTTGCTCATAGCGCTCCTGATCATCGATGCTCAGGTGACAGCTGAGCACCCCGAGCCGGGCCCGGCCGAACCGCAGCACGGCAGTCGCGAAGCCACGCTGGTGCAGACCGGGGGTACGGGGCAGCAGGATGTCCTGCGTGCGCTCCACGTGGGCGCGGAGCGAGGAGAGGATCATGGGGCCGGAGGCGGTGGCGCCGCCCGAGACGTACACGAGTCCGGCGGAACCGGCGAGGCCGGCGGCGGCCTGGCGCCAGCGGAAGAACCGCCGCGCCTCCTGAACGCAGACGATGTCGGGCTGACAGGCCCGGATCACCCGGGCGAGGGCGGCGACGTCGTCGCGCATGGAGCGGATGTTGTAACTGAGCACGCGCACCACCACGGAGCCGTCGGGCTCCGTCGCCGACTTGGGCAGATCCTGCACACTTCCCCTCTCCACGCGACGGCACGATATGAAATGGCGGTGGCCGGCAGTGCGGAGTCCGCCCTCGCCCTGGCGTGATCACGGTTCCATTGAACGACCGGCGCGCTGTCCACGCCAGGACGCGCCGCATTTGGCAAGCAGCGGGCGAGCTGGCCCACTGCCAACAAACCCCCCATCCGGTCGGACGGCCCACTACCGCGGAGCCGGGTCAGGGGCCCGTGTGGAGGTGGGACGCCCACAGGTCGGGCCTGTCGGGGTGGGAACGGCGGATTTCTGAGACGGCTGTGTGAAGGGCCTGGGCGGCGTAGTCGGGACCGTGAGCGGCGATGAGAGTGTAGAAGCGGTCGGCGACGTCGGATGCGGCCTGATCGTTCACGGGCCAGAGGGTGCCGACGACATGGCGGAAACCTGCCACCTGGAAGGCAGCGGTCATGTGCATCGCTTCATCGGCCCTGATGAACAGGACGTCGCTCGTGGCGCAGGCCGACAGGTAGGCGAGATCGGCGTCAAGACGAACCGGCAGGTCTCTCGGGGTCAGTGGCTGGTCGTGGAGCAACAGGCGGCTGAGAGTGGGCTCGCGTGTGTCGGCTTGCGCGTGGCAGGCGAAGTGGACGATCCGGGTGTGGGGCAGGGCAGACAGTACGGCGCCGCGGCTGGCCTGCTCGTTGTGCAGGACCGAGGCATCGAGCAATCGGACAAGGCTGTTCACCTCGGAAGCAGCGCCCGGCAGGGAGGCTTGGCCGGGCGTTCTGCTCATGGCGACGACAAGGGCCTTTCCCGGTGGAGCCGGGGTGGGGTGGGCGGCGGGCATGGCGCGGACAGTGGGCAGGTAGGAGGACACGGTTCTGGCCATGACGGAATCATGGCCGTCGCCCGCAGCGTGCAGGGGAAAGAGCGACAGGATGCCTACGGGGCACCACCACAGGCGGGGGCCGTTCCAGCCCATGGCGGTCAGGGCTTCGATCACGGGGCGGGCGACCGTGTGCCAGAGCCAGGTGAGGATGTCGAGGACCTCGTCACATGCCTGGGAGGTGAGGGCCTCCTGGAGAGCTTTGTGCCGTGCCCTGGCCTCGTCGAAGGTGAGCCCTGGTAGGGAGACGGGGTGGACCCCCGAGGGAGTGACCAGAAGGGCAAGTCCCCCGGTCTCGACTGCGCTGACCGTCACTATGGGTCCGCGTACGGTGTTGCGGCAGAGGTCACGGGCCGTGATTTCCGGAGTGTCGCGCAAGGCGTCGGCGAGGATGCCTCGCGCCTTCTCGAGGAGTTCCAGGGCACGGTCGGGACGGTGGGCCGCGACCGCGGCGTCGGCCGCTTTCGCGCCCAGGCCGGAGTGGACGCCCAGCAGGAACTCACGGTCCTCGTAGTACCTGCTGCGCATGGCGATGTGGGGAAGCAGTTCGACGGCTGCCTCGAGGGCCCGCAGTCGTTCGGTCGGATTCACCGGGGGAAGCGAAGCCAGCTCGGCCTGTTCCAGGGTGATCTGCATCCGTGTTCTCGGCGACAGACCGGGAAGGCTGAGGGCCTCGGTGAGCGTCGCTTTCGCCCGGTGCAGAGCGGCCGCGTCGGGGATGCGGCGGAATTGCAGTCGGCGGGCGGCGGTGAGGTCCAGGAGGACGTCCGCCCGTCGGCCGGCGGGGGCGAGCTCCAAAGCGCGTTCGCCCCAGGTGACGGACTCGTCGAGGTCGGCGCTGTCACCCGTCACCTCGTACCATTGCCATAGGGCCGTGGCGAGCAACGCGTGCGGGAGGTAGTCGTCGGGTGCGCTTGCGGCGGCGCTTCGGAACAGGTGTATCGCCTCGGGCATGGCGTCCCGCTCGCGGTGAGACGAAAAGCGTGTGAAGCAGACGTTGCCGAGACCGCACAGGAATCGGGAGCGACGTCTGTCGTTCGCCGCCAGTAGGTCGACGGCCGCTCGGCCGTTGGTGGTGGCGTCGTCCAGGTGTCCGAGCGATCCCGTCCGCCGGTACCAGTGCATCTGGATCTGGCTGAGCTGATACAGGGCGTCGGCTCGCGCGGCTTCGTCTTCGTCGGGAGTTTTCCGTACCACGCGTTCCCTCAGTACGAGGGCCCTGTGGAGGCGCTCGGTGTCTACCGAGCGTCGAAAGTGCGCGAATTCGATGTCGGAGCTGAGAGCGGTGAGCCGAATCTCGCGGGGAAGACACATGGCGGCCTCGGACACCGCTGCGGTGGCTTTGTCGAGATCGTCGGCAGAGTGTGCTTGCCTGTGGCGCTGTAAGTACAGCGTGGCGAGATGCCATTCGAGGAGCGGGTAGTCCTTGTGGTCTCGTTCGACCAGCGCCTCGGCCTGTTCGGCTGCGGCTATCGCCGCGTTCAGGACGTCGGGGTCTTTGGCGGTGACGAACCACATGGAGAGGGCGCGTGAGAGGGTCAGCAGCCGGGTCGGCTGCTCAGGGTCGGGGAGCGAGACGGACTCCTGCAGGAAGGTGAGGGCGCGCCCCAAATCCGCGCTGTGGGGATCACGGAGGAACCGCTGATACAGCTTCTCGCCGAACGAGAACAAGAGGTGGCGACCAGTCGGATCCCCCGCCGAGGCGAACGAGGCCAATTCCTCGGCGCACTGGAGTGCGGCCTCGCTGTCCGCCACGTTGCCGGTCGCCTCGTACCGTTCCTCGAACGCCAGGAGGAGCTCGAGCAGGGTGGCGAACCGCTTCCGGCGGCCTGGCGGGGCGAGGCGTTTTCGCGCCACGGCGACGGCTCGGTCGAGTTCGGCGGTGTCTCCGCGCCGGGCGGCGAGCAGGCGGACCGCCCTCAGCAGGGTGGTCTCACGCTCGCCCCTCCTCGGGTGGCCGTCCTGGGTGGCCATGAGGATGCGCCGCCAGGCGAACACAGCACGCTCGGCCGGCTCGGGATCGGGTGAGTCGCGGGCGTCTCGACGCAGAAGTTCCGCCTCACAGACGCCGTAGTCGGCGAGAAAGGGGAGCATGTCCGGTGGCAACGCCATTTCGCTGTACAGCAGGCAGGGAGTGAGCGCCATGACTGCCAGGCGCATGTCGGTCGGCTCGTGTGCCGCCAGGTAGCGGTAGAAGGAGAAGACCCCGAGCACAAAGGACGGTTCGGGGCTTTCGCCGTCCCACTCCCGCCAGGCGTCGGAGAGATGGCCCGACATGCCGTCCGCGAGCGTGTGGCCCAAGTCGTCGGTCGCGTGGACCCGTTCGATACAGGCTGCGAGTTCCTGCAGCGCACGAGAATCCATCAGGTTGGCCCCCCTGGCGTCTATACCGCGCCCAGCGCTCGCTGGCGGCGGACGACGGCGACGAATGCCTGGCCCCCGAGGAAGAACGCGGGTGTCAGGACGGTGATGACGATCGGCTGAGGTATCGGAAGGAACAAGGTGATCGCCCCCAGACCGAGGCTCACGGCCGAGGTGAGCGAGGTCGGGGTGAGCGGGGCCGAGGTGACCCAACGGCGCCGGACGAGGGAGAGCAGGCAGATGAGCAGACACACTGCGCATGCCCCGAGTACAGGCCATCCGTGCCAGATGACGGGCGCGGTTGCCGCCGTTGTGGTGGCGAGCAGCACGGCCAGATGGAGCCCGGCCTCGCGCCGATTGCCGCGATCGAGGAAGACGGCCCTGAACAGCCAGGCGAACTCGCCGGCGACGCCTGTCGCACAGACGGCGAGGACCACCCAGCGGGCGCCGGTGAGATGGCCTCGCGGCACGCAGGCGACGGATAGTCCGGTGAGCAGAGCGATGATCCCGGCGTGGTAGAAGCCGCGCGCCGCGGTCGCCCACCGGTGGGCCTGCACCAGGTGACTCTGCTGCATACCGAGCAGGAACCGGCTCGGAACGCCGTCCGTCTGTTCGCCGGGGAACCACTGCAGAAGGTCCCCCGGCGTGCACATGTAGCGTCGGGTCCATGCCGTCGCCTGGACGGTCGCGATCTGCAGCAGGCCGGCCGCGACGAACAAGGCCAGCGACGCGTCCGGCCACCGGCTGACGGCTACGGGGCCTGGGACCGACGACTGCAGCGCCAGCACCGCCAGTGTGAAGCTGCCTCCGGCGAGCAACGGGGCGGCTACCCCACCGACCGACTGAATGCTCTCCAGGTAGCCCATCGGCACGGGCGGCCGCCAGCTCACGTTCGCGCCCTCGGGCATTCTTCCGTGTGATCGCCGTCCACTCCGCCGCAGGAACAGTAGTAACCGCGCCCGGCGACTCCCCGTTCAGCCGGTGTCTCCCGCTCGAAGGTGATCCTGGGTGACGGAAGGGCCAGCGCGTCCGCCACCGCGGTCCCGACGGCGATCAGGTCGGCCGTGTCAGGAACCGCGATCAACAGCCGGACGTCACCCGGCTCCAGGCCGGTCACGGCGACCAGCTCGGCGCCGAACGGTGCGAGCGCGGCACCGATCAGCGCCGTATCGGGTCGTTCGGTCTGTTCCCACACCCCGCGTAACCGCAGTACCAGTTCTTCATGCACAAGGCCATCATGCCCACCCTGCGTCCCCATCACTGCCGGTTCGGGCCATCCCACCCGGGGGCACCCTCAAGTTGAGCACCCTTGATCTCGCAGTACCAGGAACGGTTGCGTGAGCGATTCCTCTCCGTATCCGAGACCCTCCGCCACCTCCCTGGCATCCGCTCTGGAGCGCGCGATATCCCATCGGCGGTCTGCTCGGCATCGGAGCGAGGAGGCCGGCCAGAAGGGGGTGGCGCAGGGTGCGTGCGAAGGGTTCGAAGGCGTCCGCATCACGGGTCGGTTGCCCGCCGGGGGCGCCCATGAGGCTGACGTGCCAGCGGTCACCCTCGATCGGAAGGATGACGCCTGCGTTGCCGGGCTGGGGCAGACGCGGGTCGGCTCGCACGCCCACCATGGGCCAGTTGCGGGTGGGGACGGGAGCGCGATGCATGCGGCTGGCGTAGGCCAGGCCGGAGTCGATCTCGTCCTGTGCAAGGCCGGTGATGCCCAGCCTGACGAGCCACTGGGGTGTGTGGGTGGACCGTCCGGAGGCGTCGATGACCAGGTCGGTGAGCAGTTCGTCTTCTGTACCGTCGCCGGCACGGAGGCGTACGCCCGTCACGTTGTGGCGGACACAGTTCGGGGACCTCGCCGCGCAGGCCCTCGGCCACGTCGGCGATCAGCCTGTCCGCGCTGGCGCTCAGCTCGTGCGCGGCACGGGACACGAGGCTGTCCGTGGTGGCGTCCGCGAGAACGGCGTTACGCCGTACGAGCCGGTAGGCCAGGTCGGCCGAGCACTGCTGCCCGGCCTCTGCGGACGAGGCCGGGCAGCGTTCCCTGGAGGTGCGGCGCGGGTTACTGAGAGGAGTCCGCGTACTCCTGGTCCCGGTCGGCTTCCGCGGCGACCTGCTCGACCGAGCGGTGCTTGCCGGTGGCCTTGCGGCCGGGCAGAACCGCAATGACGATCAGGGTTCCGGCGGCCATGATGATCGCGCCGACGAGGCTGGTGTGGGCGATGGCGTGGGCGAAGGACTCGTGGACCGCCTCCACGAGGGTCTGGGCCTGCCGGGCGCCGCCGTTCGGGTTCTTCGCGACCTGCTCGGCGACCGCGAGGCCGCCGCCCACCGAGTCCTTGGCCGTGTCCATAGCGATGGCCGGGAGGTGGCTGCCGACCAGGTCGGTCAGCTTGTCCTTGTAGGACGTGGCGAGGATGGAGCCGAGGATGGCGATACCCAGGGAGGCGCCGAGTTCCAGCGCGGTGTCGTTGGCGCCGCCTCCGACGCCCAGCTCCGATTCGGGGAAGGAGTCCATGATGGTGTCGGTGGCCGGGGACAGGCTCAGGCCGATCGCGAAGCCGAGCAGCAGCAGCGGCGCCAGGAAGTCGGTGTACGTCGAGCCCGACTCGATCTGTGTGAGCAGGACGACGCCCGCCGTGCCGATCACCATGCCGGTGCCCACCACCTGCTTCACGCCCAGCTTCGGAGCCAGCCGGCCGGTCACCGCGGCGCCGAGGAAGACGGCTCCGGCCAGCGGCAGCAGTCGTACGCCGGTCTCCAGCGCGTCGTAGCCGATGACGAACTGCAGGAACTGGGTGGAGTAGTAGATCGAGCCGAAGGTGCCGAAGAAGAAGAACAGCACCGCGAGCATGGAGCCGTTGAAGGGGCGCTCCTTGAACTTGCGTACGTCCAGCATGGGGTTGGGTGGCGCAGTTCCCAGGCGACGAAGGCCACGAGGCCGGTGCCGGCGACCACGGCCGCGGTGATCGGGCCCGTGCCCCAGCCGAAGTGCGGGCCCTCGATGGTCGCGTAGACCAGGGAACCGATGGAGACGATGGAGAGCAGGCCGCCGACGTAGTCGATCGCGCCCATCTCCTCCGCCTTCGACGGCGGAACCAGCAGCAGGGCGCCGGCGACGCCGAGCACCGCGATGGGGACGTTCATCAGGAAGGTGGAGCCCCAGGCGTGGTCCTGGAGCAGCCAGCCGGCGGCGAGCGGGCCGGCGGCGATGGCGAGGCCGGAGGTGGCACTCCAGGCGGTGATGGCACGCGCCCGCTCACGCTTCGGGAACATCGCGACGAGCAGGGACAGCGTGGCCGGCATGACGACCGCCGCGCCGACGCCCATGATCGCGCGGGCGGTGATGACCAGGCCGGTCTCATCGACCAGGCCGCCCATCACCGAACCGCCCGCGAAGATCAGAAGTCCGAGGATGAGCGCCCCACGGCGGCTGTACTTGTCGCCGATCGCGCCGAGGACCAGCATCAGCGCGGCGTACGGAACGGTGTAGCCGTCGATGACCCACTGCAGGTCGCTGCTGGACAGGCCCAGGTCCTTGGTCATGTCGGGCGCCGCCACGATGAGCGACGTGTTCGCCATGACGACGATCAGCAGGCTCAGGCAGAGCACCAGCAGGGCCCACCAGCGTCGTGAGTAGGGGCCCGTCATCTTCTCGGCGGGTGTGGTGACAAGGAGCGGCATCGGGACTTCCTCAGGGCGAAGCGGAGGGATGAGGTGCGGGGCCGCACGGGCCCGCGGGAGCAGCGCGGGCACCGGCCACGGCGCTGCGGAGCAGTTATTTGCCCAACGATGTGCAGACTAGTTTCTTGCCCATCGATGTGCAAGTATCGGGCCGTCCTCCCCCGTCGACCGGAGGTCCCGACATGACCGACCCACACGTCACAGGCGGCGGCCGCCGCCAGACACAGCTCACCCGGGCCCGCATCCTCGAAGCGGCGAGGCAGGAACTCGGCCGCGATCCCGACAGCAGCCTCACCGACATCGCCGAAGCCGCCGGCGTGGTGCGCCGTACCGTGTACGACCACTTCGCCGGCCGGTCCGCACTGGTCGAGGGGCTCGCCGCGGACGCCGCGGAGGCGATCCGCCAGGCCCTGAGAGACGTGGCGGTCCCCGATTGCGACGCCGTCACCGCCCTGGCGCGCTTCGTCCAGGCCCTGTGGCCCGTCGGCGACCGCTACCGCACGCTGCTCAGACTCGCGCCCCAGGACCTGGGAGCGGAGCGCGTCGACGCGATCCTGGCTCCGGCCCGCACCATGGCGGCGGCGATCATCGAGCGCGGGCAGCGGCAGGGTGTCTTCCGGACCAGCGTCCCGCCCGAGCCGCTCAGCCGCGCGCTCGAAGGGCTGCTGCTGGCCCTGCTGGAGTGCGTGAACGCCGGTACCTGGAGCGACGACGGCACGCACAGCGCGGCCGTCGCCCTGATCGCGGTGGGCGCGGACGACGCCCTCGCCACCGCACATGTCCGTGGGCTCAGCCGTCCCGAGCCCGTCGGCGCCTGAGCGCACCACTGGACAAGCCGAACGAAAAAGCCGGAAGGAACCCCGTGTACCAGTCCCATCACGACGAGGAGCCCCTGCACGAGGAGCAGTACGGTGACGCCGCCGTATACACGAGCCCCCCGGCACCGAACAGGCGGCGCAAGGTCATCGCCGCCCTGTCCCTGGCGGCGTTGCTGGTCGGCGCCGTGGTCGTCGACCGCGTTGCCACCGCACGCACGGAGAGCCGCACGGCGGAGGCGTTCCAGGAGGGCATGGGGACGCCGGAGCGGCCGTCGGTGCACGTCAGCGGCTTTCCCATACTGACCCAGCTGGCCGACGGCAGCCTCCGGCACGTCGAGATCACCGCCCACGACATACCCGCGAGCGGCACGACACGGCTTCTGCCGGTGACGAAGCTGACCGTCGGCCTCGACGGACTGAAGACCTCCGGGAGCTCCGACGAAGCCCATGCGCACAGCGTCGAGGCGACCGCCTTCCTGTCGTACGAGGACCTGTCCGCCGCCCTCGGCGTGGACGTTTCACCGGGTGACGGGACGGGCCGCGTCAAGGTGACGGCCGGCCTGCCGCTCGCCGGCGACGTGACCGTGGGCGCGGCCGTCTCGGCGGCCTCCGGCAGCCGCGTCGCCTTCACCGACCTGCGCGTCCCCCAGGGCGAGCTGATCCCTCCCGTGAAGGCGCTGCTGGACAAGGCCCTCGCAGAGCCCGTCCCGCTCCGGAACATCCCAAAGGGGCTGCGCCTGCGGTCGATCACCACGTCAGAGAGCGGGATCGACGCCCGTTTCACCGGTACGGCGGTCACTTTCCGTCCCGACTCGACGGCCGCCGCGTGAAGCCTCGGGGTGGCGTGTCAGGATCAGGCTTCGGATGCGCCGGCCGGCTTCTCCGGCGCCATGCCCTTGACGACCACAGTCGCCGCCTCGTCGGACACGCCCGCCGCGATCAGCGTGGCCACGGCCGTACGCGTGCCGTCGTCCTCCCACGCCCCGGAGTTGACGCTCTCCAGCAGGGAGAGGGTGAGGGCTTCCAGGGCGGCGCTCAGCACCGACGCGGGCAGGTGGTCGTGGAACACGCCCGCGCGCTGGCCTCGATCGAGGATGGCGGTGGCCTCCTCGCGGGCGGGCGCGAGGATCTCGGTGACCCGCTCGGTGCCCAGGTCCTGGCGGGCGAGCGCGAGGAGCAGCCGGTAGCGGTCACCCACGGGCCAGACCGACAGAACGAACCGGGCCAGGGCGCGCTCGGGTGTCTCCTCGGCGTCCGGCGCCCCTGTCACGATGCCGCGCAGGGCCTCGGACGCCTCCTCGGCGAGAGCCTCCAGCAGGGCCGCGCGCCCCGGGAAGTGCCCGAAGAGCGTACGGCGGACCACTCCGGCGGCCCGCGCGATCTCCTCCAGGGTCACGTCCGGGTTACGGCCCAGCTCCTGCCGGGCGGTGGCGAGGATGCGGGCCCGGTTGGAGCGCGAGTTACGGCGCAGTGGTTCACGCGCGGCAGTGCGGACGGCAGGCTTGGGCATGACGGCCGGCCCCTTGTCAGTCGAGGTCGGGCAGGGGGCGCCGGGCGACATCGCGGGCGTCCTCCGGCGGGACGCCCAGCATGCACAGCAGCATCTCGGCCAGGTTGGACGCGGCCTCGTCGCCGTCGAGTTCGGGCCGGGCGAACCGCAGTTCGACCAGTGCCAGCAGGGAACCGCCCAGGGCGGTCACCGCGACGGTCGGATCGGTGACGGTGAACCGGCCGGAGGCGACGCCGACCTCCATGTCACGCAGGGCGCGCGGGGCCAGGCCCGAGTCCGCGTGGATGTAGCCGAGGCCGCGGTGGCGCAGCACCTGCATCAGCTCGGGCCGGGAGTCGGCCAGGCGAGCGCTGAGGCGGATGCCGGCCGCGACGAGTTCCGCGGGGTCGTCGACGTCCTGAAGGTGCTCGTCGAAGGTCTGGCCGAGTTCTTCGAGTGCGTCCCGCACCGCCGCGTCGAACAGCTCCGTCTTGGACTCGAAGTGGTTGTAGAAGGAGCCGAAGCCGACGTCCGCGCGCTCGGCGATCGCCTGGATGCTCGCGCTGGTGTCACCGGTCTCGGCGAGTATCTGCCGGGCCGCGCGGACGAGCGCCTTACGGGTCTCGGCGCGGCGCCGTTCGAAGCGGTTGCGGGGCGGGGCTGACGTGGGCATACGCGCGAGTCTACCAATGGACCCCATCATGCCACAGTTCTGATGATTCGATCAGTGTATTCGGTCGGGGCATCACTGATGAATTCGTCAACTTCACCGCGATCAGCTATTGACGATCGAAGAGTCAAAGCTGATGATTTCCTCATTACAGCGATGTTGCTTGGAGGACACCATGTCCGAAACCCACGTCGACGCAGCCGGCCGCCCGGTCAGGACGGCCCACCAGGACCTCCACAGTCAGCAGGGCGCCCTGCGCGGCGAACACCCCGGGCGGTCGCGGAACCCCGTCGTCAAGGTCGCCGACCTGGCCTGGCTGGAGTTCGAGAAGCCCGATCTGGACCGTGCGGAGGTCTTCGCCCGCGACTTCGGGTTCGGGATCGCCGCCCGCACGGAGCGGGAGCTCTGGCTGCGCGGCACCTTCGCGGGCTCGCCCTGCATGGTGATCCGACGCGGTCGGGCATCCCGCTTCATCGGCCCGGCGTTCCGCGCGGCCGAACGGGCCGACCTGGACCGGCTGGCCCGGGCGACGGGCATGGCCGTACGGGACGCGGACGTGCCGGGCGGCGGCAAGGCGGTCAACCTGCTCGACCCCTCGGGCTTCCCGGTGCGCGTGGTGCACTGCGGCGAGGAACTGCCCGCTTTGCCCGAGCAGCAGCCGCTGCCGCTCAACTTCGGCAAGGATCACCGCCGTATCAACGCCACGCAGCGCCCGCCGCGCGAACCCTCCCGCATCCAGCGCCTGGGGCACGTGGTGCTGGAGACCCGCGTGTTCGCCCGGGCCCTGGACTGGTACCTGGACACGCTCGGCATGATCGTGTCCGACTTCCTGTTCCTCGACGGGCAGCGCGACCGGGGCCCGACGATGGCCTTCATCCGCTGCGACCAGGGCACCGTGGCCGTGGACCACCACACGCTGGCGATGCACCTGGGGCCGGGCACCGGCTATGTCCACTCCGCCTACCAGGTGACCGATCTGGACTCGATCGCCGCCGGCGGTGAGTACCTGGCCGAGCGCGGCTACAAGCGCAGTTGGGGAATCGGCCGGCACATCCAGGGCAGCCAGCTCTTCGACTACTGGCGCGACCCCGACCACTTCATGCTGGAGCACTTCGCCGACGGCGACCTGTTCTCCTGCGACGTGGAGCCCGGGTGGGCGCCCATGTCGACGAGCGGTCTGGCCCAGTGGGGCCCGCCGGCCACCCGTGACTTCCTCGGCGCCAGCCCTTCCCCGCAACGCGTTCGCGATGTCGTCCAGGCCCTGCGCGGCGACAACGAGATGGACGCGGCGCGCCTGGTGGGCCTGCTGAAGGCCGCCAACTCCTGACCCCCGATCCCCTCCTCTCCCCTACCGAAGGCAACCGACATGAGCACCAACGTCCTGCGCACCGCCGACGGCTGGTGGGTCGTCAACGGCGACCGCGCCGTTCCCGTCGACACCAAGGCCGTCACCACCGCCGAGCTGCTGGCCGACCGGACCGCCGTCGAGGAGGCCGCGGCCTCGGGCGCGACGGGCACACCCGTCGCCGACGTGGTGGCGCTCTCCCCGGTGACCACGCCCTGCCGGGTGGTCGCCCAGATGGTCAACTACCGTAGCCACGCCCGCGACTCGGGCTTCACGGGCGACATCCCGCCCGCGTTCTTCCGCAAGGCGTCCGGGTCCGTGAGCGGACCGCACGAGAGCATCGTCCGGCCGTCGCATGTGAGGTTCCTGGACTACGAGATCGAACTCGGTCTGGTCATGGGTGCACCGCTCAGCGTCGGCACCGTCGTCGAGGAGCGGGACCTGCCGTCGTACGTCGCGGGGCTGGTGATCACCAACGACGTCAGCGCCCGTGACGTACAGCTGACCAAGACGCAGTTCTACGAGAGCAAGTCGTACCCCACGTTCACGCCGACCGGCCCGTACCTGACCCTGCTGGAGCCGGAGGACTTCACCCATCTCCTCGATCTGCGGCTGCGGTTGTCGGTGAACGGGGAGCTGCGGCAGGACCGCACCCTCGCCGACATGATCGTCCGTCCGGCGCAGGCGCTGACCCTGCTGGCCCGCTTCCAGACCCTCGACCCCGGGGACCTGCTGCTGACCGGTACGCCCGGCGGCACGGCCCTCAAGGCACCGCCCAAGCCGGTCGAGAAGATCGGCGCACTGCTGCCGCCCGCGGTGAAGTGGAACGCGTTCTTCAAGAGTCAGGCGAAGAACCCCCACTACCTGCGGCACGGCGATGTGGTGACCGCGACCATCGCCACCCCGGACGGCCGGATCGACCTGGGCGAGCAGCGCACGCCCGTGGCCGACGCGCACTGAGACCCGAAGCGAGCCGCACATGACCGTCGAGCACAACTCGGCAGAAGTACCCGTGGTGATCGTCGGCGCCGGGCCCGTGGGTGTGACCGCCGCCCTCCTCCTGGCCCGGCGCGGGGTGAGGACCGTCGTCCTCGAACGCCACCACGACGTCTATCCCCTGCCGCGCGCCGTCGCCACCGACGACGAGGTGCGCCGTATCCTCCAGGCCGCAGGAGTCCACGAGGAGTTCGCCGTGATCGCCCGCCCCGCGCGGGGGCTGCGGCTGCTGGACGCCCGGCACCGGGTGATGGCCGAGTTCCCGCGCGCCGCGCAAGGGGCCCACGGCTTCCCGCAGACCAGCATGTTCGACCAGCCCGAGCTGGAGCGGGTGCTGCGCGACGCCCTGGCCCGCGCCCCGGAGTGCGAGCTGCGCGGCGGGGTCGAGGTCGTCGGCATCGAGCAGAACGGCGGCGGTCCGGTCCGCGTGACCTACCGCGACGACGAGGGCGCACATGTGGTGCGTGCGGTCGCCGTCCTCGGCTGCGACGGCGCCAACAGCCTCACCCGTGAGGCCATCGGCGCCGTGTGGGAGGACCTGCGCTTCGAGGAACGCTGGACGGTCATCGACGTGCGTACAAGCCTCCCGGTCCGCTGCTGGGAAGGCGTCGAACAAATCTGTGATCCGCGACGGCCGGCGACGTTCATGCGGATCAGCGATGACCGCTACCGCTGGGAGTTCCGGCTCGAGGACGACTTTGAGCCGGCCGACGAGCGGCTACGGCAACTGGTCGCTCCGTGGGTGGATCTCGCGCCCGGCGCCGACTTCGAGGTGCTGCGCCAGGCCCAGTACACCTTCCGGGCGCGGATCGCCGATCGCTGGCGCCGGGGCCGCGTCTTCCTCCTCGGCGACGCCGCCCACCTCACCCCACCGTTCATCGGGCAGGGGCTGTGCGCGGGCCTGCGCGACGCCTGCAACCTGACCTGGAAGCTCGCTCGTGTCCTTCAGCAGGGAGCAGACGAAGGCCTGTTGGACACGTACGAAAGCGAGCGCAAGCCGCACGCCCGCCACGTGATTCGACTCGCGGTGGCCATGGGGTGGGCCATGACCGGCGGCCAGGACGGCGCTGCCGCCATCCGGCGGGGCGTGCTGGGTGCCGCGTTCCGCGTCCCCGGGCTGAGCACGGCGGCCGCCCGTGACCTCAGTCCCGCCCTGGTCTCCGGGCCACTCGTACGCCGCCGGGTCCGCGGGGTCGGCCGTGGCCTCGGCGGTCGCTTCTGCCCGCAGCCGTGGGTGAGCGCCCACGGCCGCCGCACCCGCCTGGACGACCTGCTCGGCGACTCCTTCGCCGTGGTGACGGCCGTACCGCTGTCCCCCGCGCTGCAGGCGGTCGCCGACGGCCTCGGTGCCCGGACCGTCCTCGTGACCGGTCTCGGCGACGACGGCCGGCTCGCTGCGTGGCTGCGCGAAGGGCGGGCGGACGCCGTACTGCTGCGGCCGGACCGGGTCGTGATGGACGTCGTCCCGTCCGGCGGCCACGCCTTCACGGCCACCGCCACCTGGGCCCCCCTCCTGCACACCGCACGACATTCCCCACGGCACGCTGCCGAGAGCCTGTTGAGGAGCACAGCACGATGACAACGCCGGACCCCTTCTTCACACCCGATCCGGAGACAGTCGCCTCCAGCCGCATCATGGACTTCGCCCGCCACGCCGGAGTGGACGGCACCGACTACGCCGCACTGCACCACTGGTCGGTCACCGATCTCGAGGGTTTCTGGGGAGCGGTATGGGAGTACTTCGGCGTCGACGCGGACACCCCGTACGAGCAGGTGCTGGCCGAGGAGACCATGCCGGGTGCCCGCTGGTTCACCGGTGCCACCCTCAACTACGCCCACCACGCGCTGCGCGACCTCGCCGACGACGACGTGGCGATCCTCGCCCTCGACGAGACCGGCTCCGGGTACGAGGTGACCGGGGGCCGCCTGCGGTCCCAGGTCGCCTCGGTGGCCGCGACCCTGCAAGACCTGGGGGTCGGACAGGGCGACCGGGTCGTGGGCTACCTGCCCAACACCCCGCACGCGATCGTCGCCTTCCTGGCCGCCGCGAGCCTCGGCGCCGTGTGGTCGGTGTGCGGACAGGACTACGCCCCCAAGGCCGCCGCCGACCGGTTCGCCCAGCTCGAACCCACCGTCCTGATCGCCGCCGACGGCTACCTCTTCAACGGCACCAGCCACGACCGCCGCGACGCCGCCCTCGAACTGGCCCGATCCCTGCCCTCGTTGAAGGCGGCGCTGCTGGTCGACCATGTGGGCCTGCCGTGGCCGTCGGAGACCTACCCGTCGCTGGTCGTCCCGTGGGAGGACGCCTCCACCCGCGCCGAGGAACTCACCTGCACGCCGGTGCCGTTCGACCACCCTCTGTGGGTCGTGTTCTCCTCCGGCACCACCGGCCTGCCCAAGGGCATCGTCCACGGCCACGGCGGCGTCCTGCTGGAGCACCTGAAGACCCTGGGCCTGCACTCCGACCTCGGCCCCGGCGACCGCCTGCTGTGGTACACCACCACGCACTGGATGATGTGGAACCTGGTCGCCTCCACCCTCCTGACCGGTGCCACGACCTGCACGTACGACGGCAGCCCGGCCCCCTTCGCCAAGCCGGACGTCCTGTGGGAACTGGCCGCGCGCCACCGGGTGACGGTTTTCGGCACCAGCCCCCAGTACCTGCTGGGCATGGCCAAGTTCGGCATCGATCCCTCCCGGCACGACCTGTCGTCGATCCGTGTGGTCGGCTGCACAGGCTCTGCCCTGCCGGCCTCCGCCTACCCCTGGGTCCGCGATCACGTCGGCGACCATGCCCTGCTCGCGTCCATCAGCGGCGGCACGGACGTGGTGTCCGGCTTCGCGGGCAGCGCACCCAACACACCGGTCTGGGCAGGTGAGTTGTCGGCACCGCACCTGGGCGTGGCGCTGGCCGCGTACGACGGCGAGGGCCGGCCGACCGTGGACCAGGTCGGTGAGCTGGTCGTCACCCGCCCCATGCCATCGATGCCCCTGTACTTCTGGAACGACCCGGACGGCACCCGCTACCGCGACGCCTACTTCTCCTCCTACCCAGGCGTCTGGCGGCACGGTGACTGGATCACGGTCACCGGTCACGGCTCGGTGATCGTCCACGGCCGCTCCGACAGCACGCTGAACCGCAACGGTGTCCGCCTGGGCAGCGCCGACATCCACGACGCCGTCGAACGCCTCCCCGAGATCACCGAGGCCCTGGTCATCGGCGCGGAGGAACCCGACGGCGGCTACTGGATGCCGCTGTTCGTGGTCCCCGCCGCGGAAGTGACCCTGGACGACGCACTCCGCGACAAGATCAAGGAGGCGGTCCGCACCGGGGCCTCCCCCCGTCACGTCCCCGACGAGATCCTCGAAGTCCCGGGCATCCCGCACACCCGCACCGGCAAGAAACTCGAAGTCCCCGTCAAACGGCTCCTCCAGGGCGCCCCGGCCGAACAGGTCGTCAACCCCGCGGCGGTCGACAACCCGGATCTCATCGACTACTTCGCTCGGCTGGGCGCCGCGCGCCGCAGCCAAAGGACCGACGAGGCATGAGAACGGCACAGATCACTCTCGCCGTCGTCCTGGCTCTCGTCTTCTTGCCGCTGGGAGCGGCGAAGATCGCCGCCGTGCCGGTCATGCGCCAGGCGGCGTCCCACCTCGGCATGACACCCGGCTTCTACCGCGTCGTCGGGGCACTGGAGACCGCCGGGGCCGCCGGGCTGCTGCTGGGACTGGTGTACGTCCCGCTCGGCGTGGCCGCCGCGGCGGGTCTGGCGTTGCTGACGGCTGCGGCAGCCGTGGTACACCTGCGCCACGGCGACCCGCTGGTACGGGCCCTGCCCGCCACCGTGCCGGCCCTGGCTGCGGTGGCATACGCCGTGGCGGCGGCCTGAGCGCGATGTCGGGCGGCTCCTGCGGCTCGATGCCGTGGGAACTGTGGCGGAAGTGGCTGGAGGCGGAGCAGGCGGCACGGCGGGAGCGCGAGATGGAGCCCGGTGAGCCTCCAGGGCGTGCCAGGGGCTGAGGACCACGCGGCTTGCCGTCGTCCTGGGAGCACTGGCACAGCTCAGGGCCGTAGGCCATCGGGGACGGCGCCCGCGTTCTCGCCGAGGAGCGCCGAGGAGCGAGGGGACACCCCGGAGGACTTCGGTCCCCGCATGGCGGCCGCGGCGGCGATCCCGACGACCGGCACGCTCCCCTCGACGGTGTAGGCGTGAACGGCCGTCAGGGCCGTGTGCTGGTCGTGGACGATCCCGGCGACCCGCTCGGACTGCAGCAGCTCGTCCATCGCGCCTCGACTGTCGGCTCCGATCACGACGCTGGCGTGGTAGCGGCGGAAGACCGGGTTGTCGTGGCAGACACCGGGCGTGGGATGCATGTACGGCGACCAGGGGACGAAGGTGTACGTCCGCAGGTCGCGCGCGCCGGCCTGGTGCAGCGCGGGACCGATGCGGTCGTGGACGTACCGCCGGAACACCCGGCCCCGCACCCCGCGGCGCCGGCGCAGCAGAAGGACGGTGCGGTGACCCACGGCGTCGTCGTGGCCGTCGGTCCACCAGCGGCCGCCGCCGGGGACGGTGAGCTGGCCGAGGACGCGTTCGAAGAGGTTCTGCTCGTCGAGGTAGACCTCCCTCATGTGCAGCGGCATGGCGAGCAGGGCGGCCGCGCTGGCGAAGCGGACTTCGGCCACGCCGTCTCGGCGGTCCCGGCGTCCCGGGGTGCCGGCTTGCTCATCTCGCGGCCCATTTCTCGTGCGCACGGTGACGGTCACCCGGCTGAGGAGTTACCGAGGAGTACTGAAGAAATCGTCACTTCCGACACTGATGTCAGTCAATAGATCTGACGAAACCTTCAGAGGAGACGGCTAAAGTGCGGGTGAACCAAGTAGGGGATGGAGGACTTCGATGGCCGACAAGACCGCGCGCCGGCGCGCCGACCAGCGGAGGGCACGGACGCGGACCGCGCTGGTGTGCGCGGCACAGCGGCTGCTGGCCGAGGGGCGGACCGATGTCGCGGTGCTGGAGATCACCGAACTCGCGGACGTCGGTGTCGGGTCCTTCTACAACCACTTCGACAGCAAGGAGGACCTCTTCCGCGTCGCGGTGGAGGAGGCCCTGGAGTGGTTCGGCGGGCTCATGGACCAGCTCACCGCGGACCTCGACGACCCGGCGGTCGCCTACGCACAGAGCTTCCGGATGACCGGCCGCCTGCACCGACGCTACCCCCAGCTCAGCCGCGTCCTGCTCCACCACGGCCTCGAAGTGGCCCACTCCGACCGCGGCCTGGCCCCGCGCGCACTGCGCGACATCCGCACCGCCGCGGCCGCCGGACGGTTCGAGGTGGAAGACCTGGACCTGGCCCTGGCGATGACGGTCGGCGCGCAGTTGGCCCTGGGCTCACTGCTGCACGCGCAGCCCGACCGCGACGACGCCACCTCCGCCGACCTGGTCGTCCGCGGGCTGCTCCGGCACTTCGGGCTACCCGCCGACGAAGCCGCGCGCATCTGCTCGCTCGACCTGCCCGACCTCGACGTCGACGTCGTCGGCGCCGCCGTCGTGTGAGCGCCCTCGGCCGATCCGATGCCGTGGCCGACCGCCCCGCCGATGAACGGGGAGGTGCCGGCCTTGCCGCCGGGCTGGTGGATGTCCGGCGATGATCCTCAAGGGACCGGAGTCGACGGTCGGCGGTACGGCCGGAGAGGAACACCTCTGGTCCAGCACGGTCGTGCGGCGGTTCAGACCGTCACTGCCACCAGTCACCCGACCTTGAAACTGATACTGGTGAACGGGCCCGGACGACCGTAATAGTCCAGCGTTCGCACCTCGAAGACGTAGAAGCCGGACCTGGGCGGCGTCCAGGTGATCGTCGGCTGGTCGGTGGTCCGGTAGCCGTTGCCATCCTCCCTGAAGAGGTAGGTGTAGCCGCTGACCAACCTGTCGTGCTTCAAAGTGATGGTGAGCGGAACGCCGGTGCCGCCGTGGGCGGCACAATCGTTGGTCGTGCATTCGGTGTACGGAGCGGACAGCACGACAGTTGGCGGCGCGGGCGCGGTCGGCGTGGCCGGAGTCTCCCTGTCCACGGTGACGACGGCGGAGGGTGCGGACTCGTGGCCTTGGGCGTCGAGAGTGACCACGTAGTAGTCCACGGTCCCAGCCGGCGCCTCCGTCTCGGGGAAGCGGGTGGCCGTCGTCGCCGCGTCGCCGAGTCGCGACCAGGCGGCGGACGCGGCGGTGCGTCGGTAGACGCGGTAACCGTACTGGGCGCCGTCCGTCGAGTAGTCCCAGGTGAGGTCGGTCGAGCCGTCTCGCGGGATGCCTCTCACACCGGTGGGGGCCGCCGAGTCGCCCGGGCCGGGGCGGGTTGCGGCGACCGACTCGGACACGGCAGAGACATTCCCGTACGCGTCGACGGCCTGGATACGGTACGTGACGGTGTTCCCGGCGATCGCGGATGCGTCGTTGTAGGAGGTGCCGAAGATCGTGGTCGGCCCGTCGGGATCAGCTTCGCCGTCGGGTGCGGCCAACACCTCGTAGTACTCGGCGTCGGCGGAGGCCTGCCAGCGCACCGCGTTGCCCGCGGTCGTACCTTCCGCCGTCACTCCCGTGACCTGTGCCGGCGGGGTCGTGTCCGGGGGCGTCACCGCCTGGTCGGCGCTGCCGGTGGACTCGTTTCCGGCCTTGTCGTAGGCACGGACCTCGTAGAAGAAGGTCTCGCCGCTCTGCGGGGGCACGTCGGTGTAGGAGGTGGCGGTGGTCGTCGCCAGCGGCTTGCCGTCGAACGGCGCGCCCTTCAGTCGCCGGTAGACGCGGTAGCCGGCGAGGTCCATCTCCTTGCTTTTTGCCCAGGTGAGCTTGGCCTTGCCGGTTGTCTTGGCGTACGTCGCGGAAGCCCCCGTCGGGGCAAGGGGTTTGACCTTGTCGACATCGGCGGAGGTGCGGGGAGTGTAGGTGAAGGCGACGTCCGCCGAGCCGTCGCGGTTGACATAGTCGACGCGGAGGGTGTGCGTGCCCTTCGACAGCGTCAGGTCGACCCTCTTCTTCTGCGTCTTCGAAACGCTCTTCCACAGGTCGATCTTCAGTTTGCCGTCGAGGTAGACGCGGATACCGTCCTGCGCGGCGGCGGCGAACGAGAAGGGTCCGCCGGAACCGAAGTCCCGCGTCACGCTCCAGCGGACGCCGAAGTTGTCCTTCGGTAGACCTGAGGCCGGAGCACCCGTGCCCCAGTCCTGGTCGATTGCGCTGTCGCAGTCTGTCTTCTTCGGAGTGCCGGAGAACGTGGCGTTCGCATAGAACTGCCGCTTGTACACCGGTGGAGCACAGGAGGTCGCGGCAGCGGCGGGCATGACTGCCGTGCTCAGCAGCGTGCCGGCACTGGAAAGCACGGCGGCCGTGGCGACCGCGCGTCTGGATGGGTTCATTCGGTCCTCTGGTCGAGTCGGGTAACGGCGGACGGCCATGCCAGTGATCATGACTACCGAAGAACCCAGTTGGTTGTACACAGCAGCCGCCGCAGGTCCGGCTCAGCCCGGAACGGGGCGGTTCCGGTCGCCGAAGAGGTGGATCGCGAAGTCGGACACCGGCCGGTATCCGATGCGCTGGTACAGGGCGTTGCTGGTCGGATTGGCGAGGTCGGTGAACAGGAGCACCTCGTCCGCCCCGGAGGACCGTGCGGCACGGCTGGCCTCGGTGGTGACGGCACCCGCGTAGCCGCGGCCGCGCGACTGCGGCGGGGTGTACACGGCGACCACCCGGATCTGCCCGGCGACCCGGGGAGACGTGCCGGCCATGGAGACAGGAGTGCCGTCGGGAGTCTCCCAGAACAGCAGGTCACCGCGCGCCACCCGGTCGTCGGCCCAGTGTCCGGGCTCGCGGCCGGCCTGCTCGCCGACCTCGGCGCAGAACTCCGCGTACCAGCGCGCCATCAGCGCGCGGTCCGCGGCTCCGGCCGCCCTGGCCCGGCCCGGCGGCACCGGCTGCGGCACGGTCAACTCCCCCAGCCTGTAGAGGCGCTGGCGCTTGTACAGAGCGGACCGAGCGCCGGTGTGCCGTTCCCATGCCGCGGCGAGAGCGGCGGCGGTCTCGCGGTCGGCGTTGACGCCGCCGGGCATGCGCCCGGCCGCGGCCAGCCGGCGGGCGAGGCCGTCGGCCTCCTCCTCGGTCAGTGAGGTGACCACGAGCGGGTGCGGCGGGGTGCGGAAGAAGGCCGCCCGCACGGCGCCGTCCGCCTCCAGCACCCCGAACTCGGGCGGGGCGTCGCCGTAGTGCCGTCCGCCGCGGAGGCGGAGGTTCTCCGTCACGGTGAGGTGCACGGTGTGCCGGTCCGGCCGGGAACGCAGGAAGCCGCCGGCGCGGGCCAGGTATTCCGTGAGGTCGTCCGTCAGGTACCAGTCGTCGAAGGGCATGGCCCATGATCTCCCCCGACGCCCGGACCCCGCGCCCCGGATCACGCTCCGGCTCCGGTTGGAGTCCGAGGCCGACCGCGCGGCCTCGGGCGGAGCCGGTGAGCACATTCAGGGTGGCAGTACAGGGAACCAACGAGGCTGCCGTGGCAATGGGTTGGGAATCGAAGCTAGTCCTGGGCCGGGAAGACGAAGAAGCCCTTCTCCGTGCTGATGTGGCCGTACCCCGACGGCTGCGAGAAGAGTGGGATGTTCTCCTCCGGCAGGCTCTTGGCGAGGACCTTCTTGGTACGGCCGTCGACTGCGAGGAACACGCTCGGGCTGAAGCCGTCCTCCTTCGTGGAGCCGTAGAGGATGCCGTTCGGGGAGAAGCGCAGCGGGTTCATCGCCTTCTCGCCCTCCTTCTGCGCCCAGATCTCCTTGCCGTCGGCGGGCTGCCACACGGCGGTGCCCTGTTCCGTGTGAGCGGCGGCCAGGGTGTGGTCGGGGGTGAAGACGGAGGAGCCCTCGGTGTTGACGGTGTCGGTGGGGCTGTCCTCGTACGAGTACTTCGAGGAGCCGCCGACCTGTTTGCCGCTCGTGAGGTCGTACGTCGCCGTCACCCAGGTGTCGGGAGAGAACGCGCCCGCGCCCCAGGCGGTGAGGACACGGCCGTCGCGGACGTCGAGGACCCGGAGGGCACCGCTGGTGCGCTTGCCGTCCTCGTCCAGTTCCACGCCCGCCGGCGGGGTGACGTCCGCGGTGCTCCAAGCCTTCTTGCCGGTGGCGAGGTCCGTCATGACGAGTTGTTCGGGCTCGTCCTCGTAGGTGGAGGCGTTCTCCACGTGGAAGGCGTACTTGCCGGTGATCAAGGGCGCGTGGGCCTGCCCACCGTCGATCTCGTTGTTGCGCGGGTCGAAGGTGCACCTCGCCAGCTGTCCGGTGCAGGTGACCTTGCGGGCGGCGCCGCCGTCAACGGGCGTGAGTTTCAGACTCTCGTCGCCCTCCTGCTCGATGATGTACCCCTCGTGGACGTCGAACTCGTCGCCCTCGATCGTGGCCTTGCCCAGTTCGGTGCCGTCACCGCCGTAGACGGTGACCGTGGTGGTGGTCCTCTCCTCGCTCAGACCGTCCGACTCCGTCGTGGCACCGGCGAACACCGCGACCGCCGGGACGCCGTCGTGCCAGGTCGTGGCGGCCACGCGATCGGTCTTCACCTTCAGGGTCTTGCGCACCTGCCCGGTCTTCACATCCCGGAACTCCAAGGTGGCCGGTTCCGGGTCGTCGGTGAAGTGGAGGGTTCCGACCGATCCGTCGGTCGGCTCCCACGTGTACCCGCGACCGGCGGCGTACGTGCCCTGGGCATCCTTGACGAACAGAAGGGTGCCACCGAGGTCGATGGCGTCAGCGGGCGGCAGACTCCACGCGGGGCGGGCGGCAAGGCCGGGTATCGCGGGTCCGCTGTAGGCGGGGCCCTCTGCCGTCGCACCGCCCTGGCCGGCCGAACTGCCGCCCTTCTGCCCGGTGGCGGAGCCGCGGCCGTCGCCGTCGCTGTCGGAGGAAGCGCAGCCCGCGGCCAAGCCGAGGGTAAGGACGAGGCCGATGGCCGTCACTGTGTACTTGTTCATGTCCCCGTGAGTTTCGTTCAGATGATCTTGAGACGCTCGGTGCAGCATAGGCGCCCGGCCGGACTCGGCAGGCAGGCCCCCGCAGATCTGCACGGGCTCGACACAGCCCGATTCGGTGAGGCGCCGGGTGTCCTACCCCAGCCGAAGGGGGTGCCGCTGCAAAGAAGCCGAGGGCTTACCGGCCGCTGGGTGACCAGCCGACCAGCCGTACGCCACCGGCTCTGCCCTCATCGTCCCTCCTGCGGGATCTCCGGTTTCCAGCCGTCCCACCCCGGAATAGCCGCGGGCTCGCCTCGCGTTGCCGGAAGCATGACGACGAATGCGCCCCGGCCCGAGGTACTCAGATACACCGCCTTCTCCAGCACTCCCGACGGCGGAAACCCCGCCGGCGTCGTTCTGGATGCCACCGCCCTGGACGACAGTGACATGCTGGCTATCGCCGCCGACCTCGGTTACTCGGAGTCCGCGTTCCTGACCGCGCCCCCAGAGGGCCTCGCCGGCCAGGAGGGACGGACGTACAGCATCCGTTACTTCAGCCCCAAGGCCGAGGTGCCGTTCTGCGGGCACGCCACCATCGCGACCGCCATCGCACTCGCCGAGCGGATAGGCCCCGGGGAGCTGGTGTTCGCGACGCGTGCCGGCACCGTGCCGGTGAATGTGGCCGAGGAGGGCGGGACGGTCAGGGCCACACTCACCAGTGTCGAGCCGCACATCGAGAAGATCGCCGACACCGACCTCACCGAGGCACTCGCCGCGCTCGGCTGGCCAGCCGCCGATCTCGACCCGGCCTTCCCGCCCCATGTCGCGTTCGCCGGCGCCCGTCATCTCGTTCTCGCGGCCGCGACACGCACGCGCCTCGCAGATCTCGCGTACGACTTCGCGCGCCTCGAAGCCCTGATGCACCGCCTGGACCTGACCACGGTCCAGTTGGTGTGGCGGGAGTCGGCCACCGTCTTCCATGTCCGTAACCCGTTCCCCGTCGGCGGCGTCGTCGAGGACCCGGCAACCGGCGCTGCGGCCGCCGCGTTCGGTGCGTACGCCCGTGCACTCGGCCTGGTCCCCGACGACGCCGTCCTCACCCTGCATCAGGGCGAGGACCTGGGCCGCCCTGGCGAACTCACGGTGACCCTGCGCTCGGGTGACCCGCGCGTCCGGGTCAGCGGCACGGGAGCTCGCATCAGCTGAAGCGCCGGCCATGACGGCAGGGGGGACACAAGCCCCCCCGTCGTGGCGCCGGTGTCCGTTGCCCCTTCAGGCGACGACGACACTGCCCGCGGGCGAAGTGTTGATGGTGCCCTGCCCGCCACTGATGCGGGTGACGGAGTCCCCCTTGCCGTCGCGTTCGGAGTACACCGTGATGGCGGCATCGGTGTCGTAGGTGATCTGCGCGACGTCGCCGTCCACGTTGTAGCAGCCGCTGGGGTTCGTGTAGGTGGTGCCGTTGATGGTCAAGGTGCCGTTCGCCATGGAGGATCCCTTCACTGAAGCGCGCCGACCGTCCAGCGCTGCGGGCACGGGCCGGACCAGTCGTGGCCGGCATCAAGGTCGCCTTCAGGATGGAGAAGCACCGATACCCCGGCACCTCCGATTGCACCAAAGAGGTGAATCGGAGCCCTGAAACGATGGCAGCGGGGTGCCGCCGCCCCGGAAATCAACCTGGCACTCAGCTGCGCCCGGCTCGACCGCCGCGGCCATGGGGTCGATCGGGTGATTGCTTCCGACTCTTCAGGGTCGCTTGGTCGTGGCAGACGTGCGGTGTCTGATGCCGGTGGGCAGATTGCGGACCGCCATGATCCCTTCGCCGAGGAGTCTGCCGCATGCCGGTGATCCGCGATCCGTTCAGATCACGGCCGAGAGGCCACACCAAGCGCCTTGGGGCCGGGCACGGAATGCGTACCGCCCTGACGGCCGGGGCCGTGCTGCTGGGGATGGCCACCGGACCGTTGCTGGGAGGTGCCCCGGCCGCTGGGGCCGAGCCCCGCGCCCAGGACGCGGCTCACACTGACGTGCTGTTCATCGGTGCGCACCCCGACGACGAGTACCAGTCGCTGGCGACGTTCGGGCAGTGGAACGAGCAGCGGCGGATGAGTATCGCGGTGGCGACGGTCACGCGCGGCGAAGGCGGTGGCAACGCGGTCGGTCCGGAGGAAGGCGCCGCGCTGGGACTGATCCGGGAGGGAGAGGAACGACAGGCTGTCGCACGGGCCGGAATCCACAACGTCTACTACCTCGACAAGCCGGATTTCTGGTACACACTCTCCGCGCCGCTGACCGGCAGGGTCTGGGACGGGCCGCCCCGGCAACCGGACACCCTGGAGCGGCTGGTCCGGCTGATCCGCGCCACGACCCCGCAGACCGTGGTCACCATGGACCCACGACCCTTCGACCAGCACGGCGCACACCAGCTGTCGGCCCGTTCGGCCATCGAGGCCTTCCAACTCGCCGGCGCTCCCGAGGCTTTCCCCGAGCAGATCACCAGGGAGGGCTACCGGCCCTGGCACCCCTCCCGTTTGCTCACCCAGAACTGGCTGTTCAAGGGGCCGGCCGGAGCCGGCTGCGCCAAGGCCGACCTTCGCGACCCGGCCACCGGGCTGCCGCAGCTGGGAGCCTGGCAGGGCACCTGGTCCCCGCGGTACGACACCACGTGGGCGCAGCAGGAGCGCAATGCCGCTCGCCTTTACCGCACCCAGGGATTCGCCTCCCTGCCCCCGACCGTCACCACCCCGCGTTCCCAGCTGGGCTGTGAGTGGTTCTCCGTGCTCGCCGATCACGGCAAGCGACTGACAGCACCGGTGATGCGGCAGGACGGACTGCGGCCGCTGTACGCGGAGTTCGCCGCCTGGGCCGACAAGGCAGGCATGCCCTGGCTGGCCAACCGGGCCCAGCCCGACTACCCCGCCGCCCCGGCCACCGCGGTCCCTGCCGTGACCCGTCGGCCGTCTCTGGACGGCAGGGCGGAAGCGGGCGAGTACCCGGGCCGGACGCTGGCTCTGCCCCACTGGCAGGGCGAGAAGTGCGCGTCGGCCGGCGACTGCTCCGCCACAGCCCGCCTGTCCCGCTATGGCGACGACCTGTACGTCCTGGTCGACGTCACCGACAACGTCAAGGGCACGGCCCTGTCGGAGGACGACTGCAAGCGCCACTGGCGCACCGACGCTGTCGAGATCGCTCTCGATCCGCGCGGCACGGCCGACGACACCTCGACCACGTTCAAGGTCGCGGTGCTCCCGTTCACAGCGGACGGCGGCCCTTGCGCCGCCCGCGACGCCGACCATCACCAGGGCCCGGCAGCGGAGACCGCTCCCGGCATGCGCTGGGCCGCCACCGTGCGCGCGCCCTACACCGGATACACCGTGGAGGTGAAGATTCCGCTCGCCGTCCTCCCCGCGGCGGCACATCCCGCCGCGATGACCGGCAACATCATGGTCTACGACTCCGACACCCAGGACCGCACCGGCAAGTCCCGCCTGGCCTGGGCGACGTTCGGCAGCGCCCAGGCCGATCCGTACGTGTGGGGCGCTCTCCGCCTGCCCGGCTACACGCCCCCGCCCGGACGTCCCACCGTCGCCAGTGCCCCCGTGATCCCCCTGGAGGCGGCCAAGAGCAGCGACTCCCCGGCGTCCGTGGCCCAGAGCAGGCGGACGGGCGTCCCGTTGGCCGTGGGGCCCCGCCGACTCGGCTGACCGACGCGTGTCCCGGCGGGGGGGCTCTTGGCCTGTCCCGCCGCACGCCGTTGACTGTGTGCCGTTGTGGGCCGGTCGTGGAGAGGTCCGGCTGTTGCCGGGTGCGGTGCTCACGACGGCGGCCCGCACAGGCCGTACCGACTCCGCTGGCGGGTGCCGGTATGTGTGCGGGCACCCGCTCACCGAACAGGACCGGAAACGGCTGCGGCCGGGAGTTGTGCGCGGGACGGGTGGTGCCGCATGTCATGGGGAGGGGCAGGGCGGGTTGAAGTCGGCCGCTGCGAAGTACCGTGTCCATTCAGCTCTGGTGATCCGCGGGTACGCGCTGTCGCAGACGCGGGCGGCGACCCTGTCCAGGCGGGTGTCCCACAGCCGGATCGTGAAGTCGTTGCCGCCGGTGGCCAGGGTGTTGCCGCGCGGGCCGAACGCCACGGCCGGTACCGCATTCGAGTGGCCGGTGAGGACGGTGGGAGAAGCCGCGCCGTTCAGGTCCCACAGAAGGATCTTGCCGTCCGCGGCGCCGGCGGCCAGTCGGCGGCCGTCCGCGGAGTAGGCCGGCGCGTAGAGCCAGGAACCGGACGCCCGCAGCTGTCTCACCTTCACCGGGTGACCGACGGCGCTCATGTCGATCAGCCAGACCGTCTTGTCCGTCCGATGGACGGCGGCCAGGCTCCGGTTGTCGGGGCTGAACACACCGCCGGTCAGCGGGTCGGAGCGGAAGGGGGACGGGAGTTCACGGGGGCTGCGCGGCCGGCTGATGTCCCAGAACCGCAGCGAGCCGGACTCGCCCGTGCTGGTCACCAGCGTACGGCCGTCCGGCCGGAACGACGCCGTCGTGACGTTCGGCCCGCCCTCGGTGATCCGGCTCAGCGGGCGGGGATGACCGGGGTCGGTCAGGTCCCACAGTCCAGCCGCGTGTTGCGCCCAGACGGCCAGCAGGTGACCGCCCCGGCCGAAGCCGGCCCCGCCGACTTCGCCGGCGTTCGGGGTGAGGATCGACGTGAGCCGCGGTCTTCGAGGGTCGGTCACGTCCCAGACGCGGACGGTGGTGTCCTCGCTGGCGGTGACGAGGGTGCGGCCGTCCGGGCTGAACGCCACGGACCGGACGAACTTGATGTGCCCGCGCAGGACCGCCAGCTGCCACAGGGACCGGCCGCCGGTGACCTGCCACAGCCGTGCGGTGCCGTCCCAGCCGGCGCTGGCGAGCAGGTGGCCGCCGGGGGCGAACGCGAGGGATGTCACAACGTCGTCGTGGGTTCCCAGCGACAGGTCCCGTAGGTCCAGCAGCCGGTCGGAGTTGGCCAGCATGCGGCTGTCCGGGCTGAACGCGGCTTGGTAGGCCCCACCGGGGATCGCGCTGAAGCGCTTCGGGTGGGCCGGGTCGGTGACGTCCCAGAACAGTTCGGACCCGCCGACCGAGACGAGGGTCCGGCCGTCGGGGTGGAATGCCACCGACCAGACGATCGTGGTGTGGCCGGTCAGGACGGCCGGTGACCGCGTCCGCGTACCGCCGCCGATGTGCCAGATCCGTGCGGTGTGGTCCCAGCTACCCGTCGCCAGGGTCCGGCCATCAGGGCTGAACGCCACCGAGGTCACCGTGTCGGTGTGTCCGCGCAGCACGTCGAGGTGGCGCGGATGCACGGGGTCTTTGACGTCCCACAGCCTGACGGTGGTGTCACCGGTGGTCGCCAGCGTGTGGCCGTCCGGGCTGAACGCCACGGCGGCGACCACGTTGGCGTGGCCGGAGAGGGTGGACAGCAGCCGCGGATGCCGGGGATCCCTCACGTTCCACAGCCGCGTCGCTCCGCCGGTATGGCCGGTGGCGATGACGCCGCCGTCGGGCCGGAACGCCACCCACGTGGGCGTGGCCCGCTGATCCGGCAGGGTGCTCAGCTCGACGGGCGCTCGCCGGTTCGTCACGTTCCACAGCCGCACGGATCGTTCGCTCGCCGCCGCCAGCACCCGGCCCCCCTGCCCGAACGCGACCGCCAGCAGCCGCCAGGGCTGGTCCAGCTTCGCCAGCTGGACGGGGTGGTGGGCGTCTTCGACGTCCCACAGCCGGACCGTGCGGTCCCAGCTCGCGGTGGCGAGGACCGTGCTCTCCGGGGCGAAGGAGATCGAGACCACGTCGGAGGTGTGGCCGGTGAGCAGGCTCGTGTACGGCGTCGCGAACGCGCTCATCAACTGGTCGCCGACGTCGTCGGTGGCCGCCAGCCGGTATGCGGCCAGGTTCAGCTGCGCGGCGAGCGCGGGGTTCTGCTTGCGCACCTCGGCCGCGTCCGCGGCGGCCTTCCGGGCAACGGCCGTGTTGCGCTGCCGTACAGCCGAATTGCGCGAGCCGGCGGCCAGCACACCCGCAGCGGCCGCGATGACCACCAGCACGGTGAGAAGGGTGACCAGCTGCCGCAGGCGGACCGTCCGCCGTCTGACCGCCGCCGTCTCGCCGGCCTGGGCTTCCCTGCTCGCGTCGAGGAAGCTCCGTTCCCTGGACGTCAGCCGGCTGCCGTCCGAAGCGGCCAGGTCCAGTGCCGCGGCGAGCCGGGCACCCCGGTACAGAGCGTGTGGGTCGCGGTCCTGCGCCTCCCAGCCGGCGGTCGCGTCGGTGAGCTGCCGGTGCAGGAGCAGCCGTTCCCGGTCTTCGCCCAGCCAGCCGCGCAGCCTCGGCCAGCATCGGATGATCGCCTCGTGGGTGATCTCGACGCACTCCTCGTCCAGCGTCACCAGCCGTTGGCGGGCAAGGGATTCGAGTACGAAGGCGGTGTCGGGGCCCGGGTCCAGCTCGTCCCTGGTGATCCGGCGCCTGGTGTCCTCGGTGGCGTCACCCAGCGCGGTCAGCCGGAGGAACAGCGATCTGGCGAGGTCCTGCTGCACCGGTGACAACGCCCGGTAGGCGGCCTCGGCGGTCTGCGCGAGAGCGTGCTGGATTCCGCCGGCCGCCAAGTACCCGTCCAAGGTCAGGCGGTTGCCGCTGCGGCGGCGCCAGGTCTCGACCATCGCGTGCGAGACCAGGGGCAATGCACCTGGCTGACCGGTCGCGTCCGCGACCACGGCCGCCAGCAGCGGGCCGGTCACCGTGCAGCCGACGAGCTGGGCCGGCCGGGTGATGGCCTCGCGCAGTTCCTGGCTGCTCATCGGACCGACCGCGAACTGCGCGTCACGCATCGCCTCGGCCAGCAGGGGATCCTGGACGCAGTGGCCGTAGAAATCGGCGCGCACGCCGAGTACCACCCGGGTCCGGCTGGCCGTCGCGGTGGTGGCGGCGATCAGCATGGCGATGAACGCGTCTCGCTCGTTCCGGTCTCGGCAGAGGGTGAAGACCTCTTCGAACTGGTCGGCCACGATCAGCGTCTCGATGTCCGGTGTGCGGTCGACCGTCGCCTGCCGGATCCGCAGATGCAGCGTCGCGGGATCATCGCGCAGCTCGGTCATCAGCGTGCCAGGGGCCTCTCCCGTCGCCGCGGCCAGACGGATCGCGCACTCCTCCACGGGGTGGGGCCCCGGTGTGAAGAGCATCACCGGCCACCCCGATGCCTGCACGCCGGCGACGAGCCCGGCCCGCAGCAGTGAGGATTTCCCCGATCCCGACGGCCCGAAGACCGCGAGGAACCGGCGGTCGCGCACTTTCGCGAGCACCTCGGCGGTCAGCCGCTCGCGCCCGAAGAAGCGGTCGGCGTCTTGCGGCTGGAACGCCGACAGCCCTGCGTACGGTGTGCCCTGTGGGCTGGTTTCCCCGGGCTCATCGCCATGTGCGCTCGCGGCGAGCTCGGCGGCGACCGCGTGCCACCGGGATTCCCATGCGCGGCGGTCGCCCTGGCACGCCTCCACATACGCGAGCGTGACACTCAGACTCGGAAACGTGCGCCCGCCCGCGGCGTCCGACAGCGTCGTGGACGCATAGTGTGCCCTTTGGGCCAGTAGGCGATAAGGCGGCCGTCCCGCCGCCTCGCGCAGCTTCCGCAGGTCGGCCGCGAACTGTGTCAGCGGACCGCTGTCCAGGTCGAGCGGGCGTTCGGCGCGTGGCATGGCCTTCCTCTCTGGAACCTTTCCGCAGCCGGGGTGCGTGGGCGTTGTCCGGCTGTTGATGTCCGGCGGTCCACGTCCCGGCGCCGGACAACCCCCGGCGGCTAGGCATGGACCAGCGCAACCGCGCACCGGCCATTCGGAGGGCAAGCATGAAAACCGCGAAACGACTGATCCCGCTGCTGGCGGCCATCGGGCTCGCCGTCGGCAGTGCCTTGACGGCGCCGCCGGCACACGCTGCGGCACCGCTGCTCAAGTCCCACCTGAACGGAAGGTGCGCCGACGTCTTCGGGTTCCACCAGGAGAACGGCGCCTCCACCGTGACGTGGGACTGCCACGGCAACACCAACCAGCAGTGGTTCTGGGACGGCGAGCAAATCCGTTCGGGCCTGAACGGAAAGTGCCTGGAGATCTACGCGTTCAATCAGAACGACCTGGGCTCGGTGAGCATGTGGGACTGCACCGGCGGCAGCAACCAGAGGTGGTTCCGGAACGGCAGCGAGATCCGCAGCCGGATGAACGGAAAGTGCCTCGACATCCTGGGTGGCCGGCCTGAGAACGGCCAGCTCCTGGTGAGCTGGAGCTGCAACGGAGCGGCGAGCCAGAGCTGGGACTTCTGAACAGTGGCCCGGCCCGGCGCGTGATGTGCCGGGCCGGGCTACGGCTACGGCTACGGCTACGGCTACGGCTACGGCTACGGCTACGGCTACGGCTACGGCTATGCGAAGCAACTTGTCGACGTACGCGTCGGCGTCGGACGGCTCCATCCGCCACAGCGGACGGCTGAACCAGTCCCGGATCAGCTCCGGGTGGATGGCGCCGCTGCGGCTGGTGCCGCCGATCGGACCGGCCGAGGCTCGCGTGAGGACGAACTCCGTCCGCACCTCGGTCTCGCACTCGGCCGGCCTCTCCTCGCTCATCAGCGCCGGGTACGCGCACAGATGGCGCACTACGGCCCGTGCCAACCCACGCCCCCACGACCTCGCCCAGACAGAAGGGATGTCCGACAGGTACCGGACTTGGGCACCACGGTAAGGCTGGAGCACAACGGTCCGCAGTCACCCGGACGAGGTAACGGACCCACGTCAGCGGCAGCGGGTGCACCTGGCAGCGGCCGTCCTCGGCACTGAGCATCGCCCGGGATCAGGTCGCCCTGCGCCCTGGTCCCGGGCGGGCCGGTCGTCAGCCGGCCGAGCAGACGGTGCCGTTGAGGCGGAAGGCCGTCGGCTGCGGGTTGGGCCCGTCGTTGGCGCCGACGAATCCGAAGGAGGCCGTCGATCCACCGTTCGGGGCCAGTGGCCCCGCGCCCTCGAGGGCCGTGACCCGCACGTGCGGGCCGGTCTGGTGGAACGTGGCGTTCCAGCCGGAGGACACCGATTGACCGTCGGTCGGCCAGTCCCAGTCCACGGTCCAGCCGGTGATCGGGGTGTCGGAGAGGTTGCGTACGGTGACCGTGGACACGAAGCCGTTGCCCCAGCTCGTGTCGCGGTGGTAGGTCACCGCGCAAGTGGCGTCCGAGGGTGCGCCGGTGGTGAAGGTCAGCGGAGAGGAGGGGGCGGAGAGCCGTCCCGAGGCATCGGCCGCCAGCACGTTGACCGTGTGCGTGCTGCCCGGTGGCAGGTTCCGCAGGGTCACGGACGTGCCGGTGGTGGTTTCGCCGACCAGGCGGGTGTGCGCGCCGTCGCGCTCCTGAACCAGGTAGCGGGTGGCGCCCGCAGCGCTCTCCCAGGACAGGCGCGCGGTGGTGTCGGTCACCGTCTCGAGCCTCGGGGTGCCCGGGGTTCCGGCGGCCGAGGCCCCGGGTCCGGTCCCGGCCCGCGGTTCGAGCGTGACGGTGAGCAGCGCATAGGGCGGCACGGTGACCTGGGAGGCGGACACCTCCCCGTCCGTGACCTTGGTGATGTCACTGTCGCCGCGTGCGTAGCGGCTGACCTCGGGTGCGGCGGCGGACGGAGTGAAGCCGGCGTACTCGAGATCCACGGTCCGTGCGGCGTCCGGGTCCTTGTTGATGAGCAGGACGCGCAGGCGCCCGTCGCGACCGAGTACGGCGTGTGCCGAGACGTCCTGCGTGGAAGACTCGGCGGCGACCATGATGTCGCCCGCGGTGCCGAGTTCGCTGGTCATCTTCATGCCGAAGTAGGGGTGGAACGGCGTGTTCGGCGCCGGCTCGCAGACGTCACCGGTGCAGGCGCCGCTGGAGAGCATCCCCATGTCGCCGTAGTCCGTCTCGCCGTCGACGGTGGTGATCCGGTCCGCGCCGTTGTGGGTGTTCCACCAGTCGACGGAGAACACGCCGTTCTCCAGAGCCGTCATCAACGCGTCGGCGGCGAACAGGCCGTTGGGGCGGGCGGTGAGCCGAGCGCCACCGGTGTTGGTGTTGATCTCGGTGAGGGCGATGCCGATGCGCGGGGAGTCCGCGCCCGCGTACCGGTCGATCTGGCTGCGTACTTCCCGCAGTTCGCCGGGCAGCCTGGCCAGCCTGGCCATGGCGTCCTGGGCGGTGGTGTCGGATCCGCCCGCGTACCAGTGGACGCTCACGAAGTCGATGACGCCGGTCACTTCGGAGAGCACGGTGTTGTTCCAGTCGCCGGCATCGCCCTCGCCGACCACGCCGTCCGGCCACTCGCCGGGAGCGGTGAGGACCGCGCCGATCTTGATCGTGGGGTCGACGGCCTTCATGGCCGAGGCGTAGGCGCGGACCTGGCGGGCGTACTCCCGGGGGCTCTTGTCCTGGTGCTCGTCGTGCTCCCAGCCACTGCCGTAATGACCGTTGCCGTAGATCTCGTTGCCGATCTCCCAGTATTTCGCGTCGTAGTCCTTGGTGACGTTCGCATACCTGACCCAGCCGGCCGCCTCCTCGGGCGTGCCCGAGCCGTAGTTGGCGATCAGGATCGGCTGCGCCCCGGTGGCTCGGACGGTGCCCATGAAGGAGTCGAAGCCGGTGCCTGGGGCGACATAGCCTCCGGGCGCCGTGTGCGTCTCCCAGTGGTAGATGTCCGCGTACGAACCGCCGGGGTAGCGCATCGCACCGACGTCGGCTGCCTTCATCAGGCCGGCCACCTCGGGATCGTTCATATGCGAGTCCCAGACGGCGGCGTTGACGCCACGGGCGGTGCCGGACAGCCGGCCCGACGACGCCTGGGCGTTGACCCGGACACCGACGTCCGCGGCGGCAGCCACCTGCGGTGCGGCGGGTGCGACACCGGCCAGCGGGGACAGCAGGGCCAGCGCGGCGGCCAGGACGGTGGCGCCGCGTGCGAGGGGGCGAGGGCCGGCACCGGCCGACCGGCCGGGTCTGTGCAGTGGTGGCATGGGGGTCCTCCCTCAAAGTCCGGCGGCACGGGCGGGCCGGCGGGTGCCCGATCGTGCCGCCGCACAAGCGAAGTGCCGACGCGACGGCAGACCGTTCCGCCGGTGACACGGAGAGCGAAGCGTGGGTGCGGTGCGATCGTGCCCGCGCGGGGCGGCGGCCGGACGCCGCTTATGGGAGCGCTCCCATCATGAGAGCGGTGTGACGCCCTGTCAACGCCCGCGCACCGGGTCCCTGTTCACGAGGAGGACCACAAAAAGCACCACGCTGTCGAGTGCGGGATCAACAGACTGACTGGAGCGCCGCTGGGCGGTGGCCACGCGACACGACGAACTCGCGGTCCGCTTCCAGGGCCGCTGCGCTGGTCGCAGCGCTCGACGAGTGGCTGTGACCAGCACAGTCCCCATACGCCAGCACAGTCCCCGTACACCAGCACAGTCCCCATACGCTAGCCTCGGCCCTCTTGCAGCACTGCCCGGATCACGTGCCGGGCATTGTGCGCCATCGCCGGGTTCGTCTTCCGGTAGTACGGCAGCGCGATCAGTGCCTGCGAGAGTGTCCGTCCCCGGCCTCGGATCCAGGTCGCGTCGTCCACGCGCAGCGCCTCACGGAAGACTTCCCTCGCCTTGGCCGGCAGCAGATTCCACGCCGGGAACAGATCGCAGGCCGGATCGCCCGCCCCCAGGCACCCGAAGTCGATTACCGAGGTCAGCCTGCCACCGTCCACGAGCAGGTTGCCCGGCATGAGATCGGCGTGCAGCCACATCGGCGGCCCCTCCCAGCCGGGGGTCCGCAGCGTCTCCTCCCATACGGCTGTGGCGGCATCGCAGTCGACGCCCTCCTGCGGGATCCCCCGCAACTCCTCGATCGCCGCCCGGGTCTGCGCGTCGAGCGAGGCGACCGGGCCCCCGCGATGGGCCTGCGGCGCACCCGGCAGGGTGATGCTCCGCATCGCCACCACGAACTCGGCCAGATCCTCAGCCAGAAGCACCGGCTCGCTCAGGGCTCCCGCCTCGGGATTCTCCCCCGCCAGCCACCGGTACACCGACCACGGCCACGGGTAACCCTCCGCAGGCTCCCCCTCCCCGAGCGACTCGGGGAGGGTCGTAGGCAGGTGGGGCGCGAGCCTGGGCAGCCACATCCGCTCCGTCATCACGTCGTTGGCCCCGCCCTGCACGAGCGGCAACCGTACGACCATGTCATCGCCCAGCCGGAACATGGCGTTGACAGTCCCGCCGGACGGAACCCGCTCGACCGCCAGCCCCGCCCACTGCGGGAACTGCCCAGCGATCAGCCGCCGCACGAGGTCGACGTCGATGGGATGTGTTCCCGGATGCATCTGTCCTGTGTTCATGACACGTCATCCGACCGCCGGACACCGGCGAGCGTCAATCGATTTCGCGGCGGCACCACTTCCGCAACACGCCCCTGGATCAAGAAGCCGAGCATCCCCGTCGACGGCCGGTTGCACGGCCCGCTCACTCCCATCCGTCATGCAGGAACCCACGGACGCTGATCGCCCAGGCACATCGAATTGACCGCTCGACCCGGCGACGGCACGGCGGCGCCAGCGCCGACGCCAGAGTGAGGACGGCAACGGAGACGCACGACATCAGACGGGCTGCGGCGGGACCTGCGGAAGATCCGCCACGACTTCAGTCGTGCGACGCCGCGCTCGACCGGCGCCCGTGCTGTGGACAGCGCTCGGTTGACGGTTCGCCGGGGCGGCGTACGGTCGCGGCCGGGCGGGAGCCTGAGGGGTGTCGTCACCCACGGGCCGGCTCCCAGATGGGCGCGGTCGGCGAGGACGGGTACACCCCGGCGTTCGCAGATCCGGAGGATCCGGTGGCGCGGGCCGCAGTGGGACCGCGTGCGCGGCGGGCATCGTCGGTGAGACCCACAGCAGCTGTCCGGCCGGGTCGGTCACCACCTGCACGTGTACGCCGTGCCGACGGAACGTGCGGGACGCCGCCCAGACGGTGGCCGCGCCGGCCCAGGGCGGAACCGGAGGACCGTGAACGACTGGCACAGCCAGGGTCGGCCTCGGTCTCCAGCAGTTCCTGTGCCAGGAGCACCCGCGCCTGAAGGATCCACAGGCACCCTGTCAAAGCCGTTGCCCAGGACGCCGGCGCCGCCACGGGCAGCGCCGTCCCGCTCGACCCGGGACCGGAGAGGGATACGGCGATGGTCCGGGGCCTCACCCCGGGCGCACGAGCCTGGCCCGAGCGGCATGCACGGGCCCTTTCGGGGGCTACGGCCGGACGAGCCGGGCGCCGAGTTCGCGCACTGCCGTACGGTCGGCGGGCTGGGCGATTCGGGACTCCGCGTCGGCCAGGACGAGTCGGGCCTGGTCGGTGATCGCGGCCAGTCGACGCGCGTCCGTGACCGAGGCTGCGGCCGTGTCCAGCAGCCGCAACAGCGCCAGGCACACGGCGGGTTCCCCGGCGCCGTAGCGACGGATCTGGCCGCAGGCGAGGTCGAGGCAGTCGGCGAAAGACGGACCGGTGACCGCCACCCTGACCACGCCGACCCGGTCCGTTCTGATGTCGTCGCCCAGGGCCCGCCCGCCCAGCAGGGCGATGACCGCGGAGAGCCGGTCGAGTACCTGGACACCGGTGTACGGGTCGTTGATCGCGGGAGACAGGGCCTTCAGCCCGATGTCGACGAGTTGCCGCATGCCGAACAGCACGTCCTGCTGCAGGGTGCGCTCCGGGCCGATCTGCACGGCGCAGTGCAGTGCGCGGATCAGCGCGGGCGCGTTCCTCGGCGGCCCGCCCGTCCGCGACCAGGCCAGGGCCAGCGTCGCCGTCCCCGCCACGACGTGGTCCCCCGCCTTGGGCACGATCACCACCACAGCGTCCTGGACTGCCGCGGCCTCCAGCAGCGGGCCGGGATGGACGGTCTGCACATAGCCGGAACGCGCGGCAACCAGGCTGAGCGCTTCCGGCGGCGGGACGGGACCGGTGCGGTCGACGCCGGGCGCCTTCGGGGTCCAGGTCCGTGCGGTGTGGGCGGCGGCCTGCGCGACCGAGTTCATGATCGTGTCGATCTTGATCGAGTGCACGATGTGGTGCACGAAGAACACCAGCATCCCGAGGCTGAGGAAGACCAGCGCGATCGCCCCGGAGACGGCGAGCCGGGGAAAGTCGGCGCCGCCGGTGGCGCGGACGGTGTAGAGCCCGGCGGTGCTGTAGGCGAACGTGGCGACGAAGGTGGCGAGCACCACCTGGTTGGGGCGGTCGCGCAGGAAGTTGCGCAGCAGCCGGGGGGAGAACTGGGTCGAGGCCAGCTGGAGCGTGACGATCGTCAGGCCGAGGACGAGCGCGATCACGGTCACCATGGTCGAGGCGATCGTGATCAGCGCCTGGCGGGCGTCGTCCGCGGTGCCGCCGAACGCGATCGGGTGCCACACCGAGCCGGGCGGGATCCGTGCTTGCGACAACAGGCTGCCCGCGACAAGAGCCAGCACCGCGGCCGCCCCTGGCAGCACCCACAGGGCACCGCGCAGATACTCCCCGACCGCGGCGGCCCGGGCATTCCGTCGCACCCGCCGCATATTCGTTCGCCTCCCACCGGCCACCCGCTGCCTCTGTCGGCAGGCTTCCCCCGCAGCGCCCCACCGACCGCACACCTCCACCGGACGGGCTACGCCACGTTGTGTCCAGCGCCATGTGGCGGCGGGCGGCGTACCTCGGCTCCCGTCCCTCTGGCTTCCAGGCGGAGCAGGCCGACCGCACCGGCAGCTGGCGCTGCTTCGGAGCCGACGTTGCCCGCGCCTTCGGCCTGCTGCGGCGGGGCATCCGGTCAGGCTGCGACGCGATCGCGTACGACACGGCGGCGCCGAGGTGGGTGCGCGCGCCGATCGGATCGTCCAGGAGGAAGACGAGGTTGCCCCAGCCCGGACAGCCGGCCGACCTGGCGGTGCAGCTCGGTGCGGTCCGTGCCGGCAGGGAGCAGCCCGTCCAGCGGACCTGCCCGGCCTGCCCGGCCTGCCAGACCGCATTCACCACCTCGGTCGGTCAACGCCGGATCTACTGCTCGGACGAGTGCCGGATCACCTCCCGCACCAGCGAGGACGCCCGGGACAAACGCCACCTGTCCCCTCTGCGAGAGCCCTTCGACGCCCTCACGACTGTCCGCCGGATCTACCGTTCGACAACCTGCCGCGGATCAGCCGAGCATCGTCACGCCACAGGCTCCACAACAGGGCCCGTTGGAGCCGACCGCGACCAGGAACTGTCCGCACTGCCAGGATCCGGTCACACCACAGTCGCGCTTCGGGCCCGCCGGGCCATCGAACGCAGCCGGTCCAGTTCGCTGCCGATCGCATCCCGCAACACGTCGTGCTGCGGACCGAGCCTGAACCGCTCATCACTCCACCGGTCACGCGGATACAGCCACACCGGCTTGCCCACCAGTTCGGCCGGCTCCCACGCGAACCGCGGCCACACGTGGGCATGCAAGAAGGGGTCCGTGTTGCCGAGGATCTCCAGGTTGACCCGGCGGAAATCGGGGTCCAGCCGCCGGCAGGCCCGCTCAACCGCTTCTCCGAGCTGGTCCATGTCGGACAGGAAGGACAGCCGTTTGGCCCTCGGCAGGTCAGACAGCCGTTGAACACCCGGCTCGTCCGAGAGGAGAACCGAGTATCCGGGCAGGAACTGAACGTCGCCGATCACCGCGAAGCCCGAGTCGAGCCGCCGCAGCACGGTCGGGTTCTCGCCCCGCAGAGCAGCCCCGATCCGGTCCATCCGCCAGTCACCGGTCATGGCCCGAGGCTACCCACAGGTGATCAAGACCTGCTCTCCGCCCCCCGCCCTCCCTGACCACTCCCCCGTTACCGTTCTCGCACGCATCCGCGGTGCCTGCGGCAAACCGCCGACAGTGCAGGGAGTTTTCCCCGCGGTCGAGGCTGTAGGCAGGCGGGCGACGACGCACGGCCCTGTCGCGGTCGTTTGGCGCGACGAGCATGCTCCTCGCTCACCGGACCCGGCACCTGAGAAGGGGCCCCTTGCGGCGCGATCACCTTGCACAGGTTCCTGCGAGCACACAAGAAGACCTCTTCTTCCGCGATTTTCGGCTACTTCCGGCAACGTTCCATCCCTGTTTCGCCGCTGATCATCTGCGTGACACTCACGGCGCTCCTGGGCTGCCCTTCCATCGCGCGGCTCCCTTCCCTGTGAGACTCGGTTATCCCAATGCCCTGCCGGACTGGCAATACCGGCTCCAGTCAAGTTAAACGTGGTGTCGCTCACCCTGTTCTACATGGGCGCCAAGAGTATGTGCACATGGCCAGTAAGTGCTTTCTGGAGGGCGGGTGCATGTGAGACGGTGAAGGCTCCAGTTCCCCGTGTGAGAGGAAGAGAATGAAGCTTTCCGTGCGCCGTTTCCTCGGCGTCGCAGCAGTCTCCGCGGCCGCACTGACCGCCACGATCGTGCCCGCAACGGCTGCGGCGGCCTCGCCCAACACGGCTTCCGCCATCGGGCCGACCATCAACCGTACGGACTGCAACGAGAACAGCTACCTCGAAATCCACAACAACGACGGTCGCGACACCCTCTGTTTCGCCAATGCCGGAACCATGCCCGTCGCCATCTACGGCGTGAACTGGGTCGAATCCGGAAACAATGTCGTGACCCTCCAGTTCCAGCGGAACCTGAGCGATCCGAGGCTCGAAACCGTCACCCTCCAGAAGTGGAGCTCCTGGAACCCGGGCCACATCCACGAGATCATATCGATCAGGATTTACTGAGGTCTAAGCACGGCATGGGGCGCCTTTCGGGGCGCCCCTTTTCGGAGAGTATTGTTTCCCCTTCGCGAAAACGGACGACGGCAGCAGTGAGCACAAGCTGGGCTTCTGTACGGGTCCGACGGCGAAGGTCCTCGCCCCTCGGTGTTCAGCGAGCCGCCGGAGTCGCACGGTACTCAGCGCGCAGCAGCTGGATGCGCATCGTCCTTGATGTGCCAGCGGAACGAACCGGACGTGCGCGCGTCTTCCGCCATTTCCTCAACGACACCCAGGCACGCGCGCTCCTTGATCCCGCCGCGAGACGCCCGCCGATGGAGTACTTGTTCGCGGTGTCGTCCTTGGCGGCGCGCCGGCCCAGGGTGATGCACTGGCCGAGGTAACCCCATCGCCGCGGGCTGCCCGCCGCCGATCCCTGCCAGCGCGGTGTCGGCCGCGTGGGCTCCCAGCGAGCGACTTGGCGGCCAACTCCGGCTTGGGCGCGAAGATGGTGTCCTCGCCCAGGCCCGCAGTAGGCAGCGGTCCGGTCGCACGTCCACGAGCGCGCGATCTCCAGTTCGCGGTTTACCGCTGTGTGCCCGCAGCCGCCCGCGTAGACGAGGTAGACCGCGACCTGCGCGTTTTCGGTGCTACCGGCAGTGCCGGTGTACTGGCGGTGACCACCGACGGTGTGCGTGCACTTCTGCACGTCCCCGGTCTCGTCAACCACCAGCACCGCATCCTCGTCGGGCAGATGCTCCAGCAAGTACTTCCTCGCGCTTTCACGAGCGTGGCTGACTGACGCGTGATCAACGAAGTGAGGAGTGCCGCTGACCTGCGCGATGGGACTTGTTCAGAGTCCTGGCGCGGTCAGGAACGCTGCACTCCTCAGATGAAGAGGCATGTCGGGTCCTCCACGCGTGTGCGGGTGGCCGGTGCCCGGGTCCGGAGAACCTTCTGCCCAGGGGTCACCCTTCGTAGCGGGCGGCTAGGGTTCGTGCCGTCTCGGCGATGCGGCTGCGTAGTTCGGCCGGTGCCAGGACCTCGACATCGGCGCCCAGCCGCAGGAAGTCCCGGTGGGCCTGGTCGATCGACTCGATGGGTACGCGGATCTCCGTCCATCCGTCACCCGTGGGTGTCACGCCGAGGCGGCGGGCGCCCTCCGGGGTGAGCCGCACCAAGGCGTCCGCGGTGTGCAGTCGCGCTCGGAAGTCGGCCAGATAGACGTTCCAGTATCCGGCCAGGTCGAACCCGTCCGGGATGACGAAGTCATCTTCCAGCGACCGGATTCCGAGGATCTGGTCGACTCGGTAGGTGCGGATCCCAGACGGCCCACCGGCGACCAGGTACCAGCGGCCGGCCTTGAGGACGAGCCCGTACGGCTCCACCCGTCGCTCGATCTCCTCCGGCGCCCGCCAGCGCCGGTACCGCAGTACCACCGCCCGGCGTGCCCACACCGCGGCGGCGACCGCGGCCAGGTGAGGCACGTGGTCGACGTCGCCGTACCAGCCGGGGGCGTCGAGCAGGAAGTGTTCCTGGATCCGTTCGGCGTGCTCGCGCAGCTCCGCCGGAAGGGCGGCTTGCAGCTTGAGCCGGGCGGTGGCGAGCGCCTCGCCGAGGCCGAGTTCGGCGGCGGCGCCGGGGAGTGCGACGAGGAACGCGGCCCGCGCCTCGTCCACGGTCAGTCCGGTGAGCCGGGTCCGGTAGCCGTCGACCAGCCGGTAGCCGCCGGCGTGGCCGGCGGCGCCGTACAGCGGGATACCGGCGGCTCCGAGCGCCTCGACGTCCCGGTAGACCGTCCGGACGGAGACCTCCAGTTCGTCGGCCAGCTGCCGGGCCGTCATCCGGCCCCGGTCCTGGAGCAGCAGAAGCAGGGTGACCAGCCGGCTCGCACGCATGCCGCCCAGTATCCACTGACGGTAGATGTCAGCAGACCGGCCCTAACCTGCCCCGCATGGACGACAACTGGACCATGGACCTCACGCCCACCGGGCAGGTCACCACATGAGCATCGTCGAACTCCGGCAGTACACCCTGTACCCCGGCACCAGAGAGACGCTGATCGAGCTGTTCGAGCGCGAGTTCGTGACCGGTCAGCAGGCGGTCGGTATCACCCTCGGCGGCCGGTTCCGCGATCTGGACGACCCGGACCGCTTCGTCTGGCTGCGCGCGTTCCCCGACATGGCGCACCGCCGGCGCGCGCTGGAGGCGTTCTACACCGGCCCGGTCTGGCTGGAGCACCGCAACACCGCGAACGCCACCATGATCGACAGCGACGATGTCCTGCTGCTGCGCGGCCCGGGCTTCACACCGGAGCCGGGCACGAGTGAGGTGCTCGCGACCGTCTGCCATCCCACCGACGCGGCCGGCTTCGACGCGTACGCCGCCCGGCACCTGGGCCCGAAGCATGCACTGCACCGCACCGAGCACGCCGAGAACGATTTTCCCCGCCTGCCCGTCCGGACCGGGGAGGATGTCCGGATCTGGTTCGGCCCGGCCGAACCGGCGCCCTGGCCGACCCAGCGGCTGCGGCTCGAGCCCGTGAAGCCTTGGAACTCCTAACCGCGCGCGATCGTGAAACGTGCTGTCCGACGGCTGGTCAGGCAAGCGAAAGCCCCTCTGACCAGCGAGAATGAGGATTGTCGAGGTCCTTGTTCCCGCCCCCGTCGGAGGTACTTCCCAGGTGAAGAAGCGTATCGGGTCGTACCCGCGTGTCCGCATCGAGGGAGGCGGCCGGGCGGTGGTGTCCCAGGCCGGGGGCGTGCTGCTGGTCGAGACCGTCGGCAAGGTCGGGCTGGACCAGGCGATATCGGCGGCGCTGGCGCCGTGGCGGAAGGCTCGGGCGGTGCACGATCCGGGCAAGATCCTGCTGGATGTGGCGCTCGCGGTCGCACTGGGCGGGGACGGCCTCGCGGATGTCGGGATGCTGCGGGCCGAGCGGGCCGTGTTCGGGCCGGTGGCCTCCGACCCGACGGTCTCCCGTCTCGTCGACACCCTCGCCGCGGCCGGGCCGAAGGCCCTGTCCGCGATCAGGGCCGCGCGGGCCGAATCGCGTGAGCGTGTCTGGAACGTGGCCAAGACGGCGGCCCCGGACGCCTCAGGGCAGGTGATCGTGGACCTGGACGGGGTGCTCGTGCTGGCCCACCCCGAGAAGCAGGACGCCACCGCGACCTGGAAGAAGACCTTCGGACACCATCCTCTGATGGGGTTCGTCGACCACGGAAGCGGTGGCAGTGGGGAGCCGGTGGCCGGCCTGCTCAGGCCGGGCAACGAGGGCAGCAACACCGCCGCCGACCACATCACCGCAGCCCGACTCGCCCTGGCAGCTGCCGAAGACGCACCGGCGCAGACGCCGGACGCTGATCCGTACCGACTCCGGAGGCGGCACTCATGAGTTCGTCGCCTGGCTCGCTCAGTGGGGAAGGTGGCTGTCGTACTCGGTCGGCATGACCATCACCGACGCCATCCACGAGGCCGTGCTCAAGGTCCCGCCCGCCGCGTGGACGGTGGCCGTGGAGCCGGGCGGCGAGATACGTGACGGCGCCTGGGCCGCCGAACTGTCCGGCGACTGTCTGAAGGGCTGGCCGAAGGGGATGCGGCTGGTCGTCCGCAAGGAACGACCTCATCGGGGCGCCCAGTTGCGCTTCACCGACGCCGACGGCCTGCGGCTCACAGCCTTCGCCACCAACACCACCGGCGTCCCGATCGCGGCACTCGAACTGCGGCACCGTCAGCGGGCGAGGGCCGAGGACCGTATCCGGGCCACCCGCGCCACCGGCCTGCGCAACCTGCCTCTGCACGACACCGCGCAGAACCGGATCTGGCTGGAGATCATCCAGATCGCGCTCGACCTCCTCGCATGGATGCCCATGCTCGCTCTGACCGGCGACATCCGTAGGTGGGAGCCCCGCCGTCTCCGGCTTCGCCTCTTTTCCGCCGCCGCGCAGATCGTCACCACCGCCCGCCGCCGGCACCTCAGGTTCGCACGCCACTGGCCCTGGACCGACGTGATCACAGACGCCCTGGCACGGCTCGAAGCCCTCCCGAACCCAGGCTGACAGCACGTTCCCGCCCCTGCGAGCAGCACCACCCGACCGGAGCCGTGGAACCCGGCGCCCACCCGACGCGACAGCCGGGCCACCACCATGTCCACGATCACGCCAGACAGACGAGACGGCCCGCCGAAGAAACCGATGGACCGTCACGAAAGATCGAGGTTAAGCCGCCCTCGATACACAGGTTGTCGTCACCGATCTGGCGCTGTCAGCGATGTCGGATCCTGGGGTGTCGTCCAAGCTCCCGCATGATCACCGTGTGAGACATGTACCGAAGTGGGTTGGACTGCTGTGGGCAGCCGTGGTCATGACATTCCTGGCCTGGTACATCAAAGGCGGCCACCCAGTCGGCCATCTGGACACCTTTGTCACCACGATCACCGGCCTACTGGTGCTACCCGGCACAGTGATCGCCGTACTTCGCCCCGGTAAGACCGGACCGGCGCCCGCCCGGCTGGAGGACATGGCCGACCAACTCGCGCAGAGTATGCGCCATCAGTGGGAGGCCGAGGCGCAGGTACGCCGCCTCAACGACCCTTTCCCGCTGCCGGTCGAATGGGATGCGGCCGACACGGACCTGGTCGAGTCATGGCCGCACTTGAGGGAGTTGGCTGGAGACTGGCCAGGCCACTCCCCAGCCGACTCCACGTGGACTGACAGCCCGAAGGGACTGGCCGGCAAGGGAGGCGCCATCGCCCAGGTCTTCGAGCGTGTCCCTACCCGCCGCCTGGTGGTCCTGGGTGAGCCCGGCACCGGCAAGACGATGCTTCTCATCCGCCTCCTCCTGGCCCTGCTCGAACGCCGCCCGCCCGGCGGCCCCGTCCCGGTCCTCTTCGCCCTGGCCTCGTGGGACCCAGCGCGGCAGGACCTGTACACATGGATGGCCGACCAACTCGCCCGAGACCACCCCGCCCTACACGCCCCCGCCAATCTTCCACAGCCCCGCCCCAGCACGCAGGCACGCGCTCTGCTTGAGCAACGACTGATCCTGCCCATCCTCGACGGCCTGGACGAACTCCCCGAAGCCCTGCGCGCCCGGGCGCTGCATGCCATCAACGAGGTCCTACCAGCTGGGCAGCCACTGGTACTCTCCAGCCGCACCGCCGAGTACCGAAGCGCCCTGACCCCACCAGCCGGGACCACCGTGCTCCTGAACGGAGCCGCAGGCATCCGCCTCCTCCCTCTGGAACCGGCGAAAGCAGCGGCTTACCTGGAGCGCGACGCCGGCGGCCCCGGCACCAAGGCTGCAGCCCGCTGGAACCGGGTCGCCGCATCGCTAGGCACTCACGTTCCCGCCTCCCAGGCACTGAGCACCCCACTCGGGCTATTCCTGGCTCGCACCATCTACAACCCCCGCCCCGCCGAGGACCCCACCCACCTCTCCGACCCCGACGAACTCCTCGACCCGTCCCGCTTCCCCACCCGCGAGGCCGTCGACGCCTACCTGTTCTCGGCCTTCATCCCCGCCGCCTACCGCCCCCACCCCAACCATCCCTCGCCGTGGAGCCCCGGAAAGGCCCAGCACATCCTCGCTTTCCTCGCCTACCACCTCCAGCACAACCTCGACGGCACGCCCGACCTTGCCTGGTGGCAACTACACAAAGCCCTCCCAAAACGCGTGCCAGCACTTGTGATCGGGCTTGTGAGCATGCTGCTGTACTGGCTTCTGGGCTTGTTTCAGCTCGCGGTATCGCTGATCTTTCCGTCCCTTTCCCTGGCCGACCTCTCGATCAGTCCTTCGACCGGGCTTGTGGCTCAACTTCTGTTCACGGTCGGACTTGGATCGGTGACCACCTGGCTGGCCTCAACCGCACAACACAAGAGCCCGCGCTCGGGGATCTGCTGGAGCCGACGAGGATACGCCTGGCTCGCGGCCGGACTTCTGCTCGGGCTCGCAGCCTGGTTCGCAGCCGGTCTTACGATCGGCCACCAAGCGGCGATCCGCCTCGGGCTCTTCGTCGGGCTCACGCTCGGGCCTGTGTTCGGGCTCTTGACCGGGCTCACATCGGCACAGCCGGACCTGGCCAAGGCAGTGGGACCACGCGCGGTTCTGGCTCGGGACCGCAACACTTTCTGGATCATCACGCTGGTGGGCGGAGTAGGGGCGGGGATCGTATTCGGGATCACGTTCGGGTTCTTGATGGAGATTGCTTACCCCTTCTGGGTCGGCTTCTTCGGAGGATTCTTCGCGGGGCTGGCGATCGGGAGCTGGAGCGGGCTCTCAAAGGCCGTATGGGCGGTGTATCTGGTGGCGCGCATCAGCCTGGCGATGCGTCGGCGTGTGCCCTGGCGACTCATGGGTTTCCTCACTGACGCGCATGAGCAGCGAGGCGTACTGCGGCAAGCTGGCGCGGTGTACCAGTTCCGCCACCTTGACCTCCAACGGCACCTCGCAGAACATCAGCCCTGACCGGCGGATGCCGTACGGGCCCGCCACAAGCAGGCAGACGAGGATCAGAAACACGCACTCACCCTTGCCGGTCCAGGGGGAAGACGGCCGCGGTCATTGACGACATTGGGTTCGGGCTGCACCGGCCTTTACGGAAGATGCGCCAGGACTTCGGCCGGGCCACGCCGCGCTCGACGGGTGTCCGCGCATGGACAGCGCGCGGTTGACGGTGCGCTGGGTCAGCGACAGTTCACCTCATTGACGGCCCTCGCGTTGTGGGCGGTGCCGACGGCGATGCCGAAGCCGACCGCGAGCTGCGCGAGGGTGTCGTGCCGGCACAGGTACACCAGCACCGACCAGGGCACGCTGGTGCGGGGGGGAGCTTGCAGCGGCGCTCCCCCTCACGCGTAACGAGGAGCACGGCGACCCACTCGACCAGAGCGTGAGGCAGGTCGAATGCGGCAGGGCAGAAAACCAACGGGGCTTCGGCTCCGGCGAGTTGAATGCTCAAACACCTCCACCCACGGCACAACAGCCTTGTGCGTTGCGGGCACCGACGCCGTCACTCGGTCAGTGGCCACGCCGACGGCGTCACGGGCAGGGCTTGAAATCCTCGAGGACGGAGATCCTGTTGTACTGCCACTGTCCGGACCGTCCTCGCTGGAGCGGGGCGCCGAAACAAACCTGCCAAAGACGACGGTGACCTTCTGTCATCCTGCCTGTCATGTCCGCACGAAATCGAAGACTGCCCCGGCACCGTACCCGGCCCCTGGCCACCACCGACATAAACGAGTGTCTCGGCCCTTACATGAGCATCACAGACCTGCAGTTCTCACAGGACAGCGGGACCATCGTCCTGAGAGCAGCACGGATCGCTCCGAACCTCCGCGGCTGGTCCCGGTCGACGTCCCCGGAGCCGGGCTCTGGGGACGACGGTGGCCTCACGAACGGTTTCGGTCCGGCGCTCGGACCCTCACGATGGGCCTCGGTGCCGGCGCGGACGCGAGCGGGGCAGGTGCGCTGATGGCCGCTCGCTCGTCGCTGACGTCGTCGGTTGAGGCGGAGGGCAGTCGGAGGCCCGATCCGTCTCCGGTGCCCATGACGCTGGAGGCGTCACCCAGGACGTTCCAGGCCTTCACCCGAACTGTCACCGCTCGGGTACGGCGACGAGCCCCGTTCCCAGGTGGCGTGGGCGTCGGGGGCGGAGTGGGTCCTGTGCCGCCGGGTGCGCTGTCGCCGCTCCAGGTGTGGACGCCTGCGTGCGCTCATCGCCGTACGGCCGGGCCCACGGCCCGTCAGGTGGTGCTGTTCCGCACGTCGATCGCCTGCCGCTCCCGAGCCGAAGGCTGCGCACCCGCCCCCGCCCGGCCCGCCCAGGCCGGTGCCGCGGGCACGTCGGGAACACGTTCGCGGCAGCGGGGCTCACCGGCCTCCTCGCCCGCCATCATCGCCCCGCAGCCGTGTCCGGGGCGCCCAGCGAGTCGGGGAAGACGCCGACCGAGCCGCCCGGCTGCAGCGGCGTAGAAAACGAAGCCGCGCAAGGCAACTTCGGCACGGTCGGTTTGGTAGATGCGGTCGTTTTGGGGTCCGGTCATCAAGTCCGTTCGCATCGTCGGTGAGTCGTGAGTCCGGGCTTGGTCTGTCACTGGCTCCGGAGGGAGTTGAGCCGGGCGGCCTGGCAGGTCAGGTGGTCGCGTTCGGCGAGGTTGGGTGCCTTGTGGGCCGCCTCGGCGTAGAGCCGTGCCGCCGTTTTCAGGTCGCCGTCGCGCTCGTGGAGGTATGCGGCGACCGCGGTGTGGCGGGGCAGTGAGGCGTCCAGCTCGGCGAGCGCGGCCAGGCCGGCGCGCGGTCCGTCGGCCTCGCCGACGGCGACTGCGCGGTTGAGCCGGACGACGGGGCTGTCGGTCAGGCGCGTGAGCTCGTCGTACCACTCGACGATCTGGACCCAGTCGGTCTCTTCGGCGGTGGGCGCGTCGGCGTGCAGTGCGGCGATGGCGGCCTGGGCCTGGAACTCGCCCAACCGGTCGCGGGCCAGGGCCGCCTGCAGGATGTCGATGCCCTCGGCGATCAACTTCCTGTCCCACCGGCCGCGGTCCTGCTCGGCGAGGGGCACCAGGCTGCCGTCAGGCGCGGTCCGTGCGGCGCGCCGGGCGTGGTGGAGCAGCATGAGGGCGAGCAGCCCCGCCACCTCGGGGTGGTCGATCCGGGCCGCGAGCTGCCGGGTGAGCCGGATGGCCTCGGCGGCGAGGTCGACGTCGCCGGAGTAGCCCTCGTTGAAGACGAGGTAGAGGACGCGCAGTACGGTGGCGACGTCACCGGGCCGGTCGAAGCGCACGCCGGAGACGGTGCGCTTGGCACGGCTGATGCGCTGCGCCATCGTCGCCTCGGGCACCAGGTAGGCCTCGGCGATCTGGCGGGTGGTCAGCCCGCCGACCGCGCGCAGCGTGAGCGCGACCGCCGATGCCGGGGTCAGCGACGGGTGGGCGCACAGGAAGTAGAGCTGGAGCGTGTCGTCCACGGCGGGTGCGGCGCCGGGCGCCGGCTCCTCCTCGACGCGGTCCTCACGCCGGCGGCGGGCCGCGTCCGCCCGGGTCGCGTCGAGGAACTTACGCCAGGCCACCGTGACCAGCCAGCCCTTCGCATCCCGCGGTGGATCGGCCGGCCAGACCCGCACCGCCTCGACCAGCGCGTCCTGCACGGCGTCCTCGGCCGCCGCGAAGTCGGCTCCGCGGCGGACGAGGACTGCGATCACGCTCGGTGTGAGGCTCCTCAGCAGGGCCTCGTCCATGGCAGGGGTCACTCCGTGATGGTGGGCGGCGCGGCCAGGAACGGGCGTACTTCGAGCCACTCGTGGATCGGCTTCCCACCCGCCCCAGGGGCGGCCGACAGCTCGCCGGCCAACTCGACGGCCCGCTCGTAACTGTCGACGTCGATCACCATCCAGCCCGCGATGAGGTCCTTGGTCTCCGCGAACGGCCCGTCGGTGACCGGCGGGCGCCCCTCACCGTCGTACCGCACCCACGCCCCCTCGGGGGCCAGCGCCTGACCGTCGACGAACTCCCCCGTCTTCTCCAGCCGGGCCGCGAAGTCGTGCATGTACTGCATGTGCGCCGAGATCTCCTCCGGCGTCCACTGGTCCATCGGCACGTCGTTGACCGCGGCCGGGGCTCCGCGGTAGTGCTTGAGCAGCAGGTACTTGGCCATCGTGATTCTCCTCGCTGGTGCGACCCATTGTGGTCGCTTCACCCCGGGGACGGAGCCGGACGCGGGTTCTCGACATCGCCGTCCGATTTTTTTCGAGCCCTGGGCGAGGGCGAGACGGAACGAGGCCGTCCGAGATCATCAGCACGGTGAGCGTCCGGGCACCGTCAGGGCGCCTTCGCCCTCGCCCTCGCCTTCCCCTTCGCCTTCGCCGACGACGCGGACTGGTTGTCGGAATCTGCTGTACTTGGCAGGTGTCCTGGCGAGCACTCTGCGGCGATCATTCCCCGCCAGGCGCTGACCAGCCACCGGGCACACCGCAGCGAGCGGCGCCGATGCGCGCAGGAGGCAGTAGAAGTCATGATCCTTCCGAAGGTGCGGGACCCTCGGTTCGTGACGATCCGCCGTGGAGGAACTCTCACGGATACGGATCACCGTCTCCTCGCTCTCTGGGCTGCCTCGTGTGCCGAGCACGTCCTCGGCCTCTTCGAGTCGGTCCAGCCTGGGGACCCTCGACCGCGCCAGGCTATCGAGCATGCCCGGGCCTGGGCGCGTGGCGAGGTCAAGATGATGCAGGCTCGTGCGGCGGGCGGTCATGCGATGGGGGCAGCCAGAGACCTGCGTGGGGCAGCACGGCATGCCGCGTACGCCGCCGGCCAGGCCGGGGCGGTCGCCCACGTCGCCGCGCACGAGCTCGGCGCGGCCGCCTACGCGATCAAGGCCGCGCGTGCGGCGGCACCGGCAGGCGAGGGTGAGACCGCGGGGCGACTCGAGTGCCAGTGGCAGCGCGACCAGCTCCCGGAGGCGATCCGTGAGCTGGTGCTTGATGATCAGAGGTTGCGCAACGACATCTGCTGGTCGGTGTTCGACTGTTGAGTCGCTTCTGCCGCGCCGGCCGTGGGGTCCCTCGGGGTACCTGCAGAGCCGGTCCGACGCCGTGGGTCGCTGGCGAACCGTGGTGGTCACGGTGTAGTCGCAGGGTTTGCGGTCGCGGGCGACATCCGGGCCGGCAGTCGAAGGCGCGGCGTGGACTGCGGGCGCCGCCGGCAGGGCTGCGGTCATGGCGGTCCCGGCATCGTCATGGGCATCAGCCCGTGCGGCAGCTCCCAGCCGTCCTCGGACAAGGTCGGCAAGCGAGCTGTGACCCGCCTCAGCCCGGCAGAACGTCCTCGAGTTGCGCCAGCTCCTCCGGGCTCAGCGTGAGTTCCACGGCCCCGGCCGAGTCGGTGATGGAGGCCGGACGGCTGGCTCCTGGTACCGGTATCACTGCCGGGGAGCGGGCGAGCAGCCAGGCCAGGGCGATCTGCTGCGGGCTGACGCCGCGCTCGGCGGCGATGCGGTGGAAGGCGGTGCCGGTGGAGGCGGTGCCGGAGGGGCCGGAGGGGCCGTCGAGGGAGCTGCGCGAGATGCCGCCGAGTGGGCTCCAGGGCAGGAAGGCCAGACCCAGCTGTGTGCTCAGCCGCAGCTCGGGCTCGCTGTCGCGGACGGCGGGCGAGTACCGATTCTGCACGGAGGCGAGTCCGTCGCCCAGGATCTGATGCGCCTGGCGGATCTGGGCCGTGGTGACGTTGGAGATTCCCGCGGCGCGGATCGTGCCGGCGTCGAGCAGCTCGCGCAGCGCGCCGACGGACTCCGCCCAGGGCACGTTCGGGTCCGGCTTGTGCAGTTGGTACAGGCCGATGGCGTCGACGCCGAGGCGCTTGGCGGAGGCTTCGGCGGCTCGCTTGAGGTGTGCGGGGGTGGCGGTGACGGTCCAGCTGCCGTCTCCGGGGCGGCCACGGCCGCCTTTGGTGGCCACCAGGACGCCGGAGGTGTCACCGCCGTAGCCGGCCAGGGCGCGGGCGATCAGCAGTTCGTTGTGGCCCGCCTCGCCGGCGTGCCAGTGGTAGCTGTCGGCGGTGTCGATGAGCGTGACACCGGCGTCGAGGGCGGCGTGGATGGTGGCGATCGCCCGCTTCTCGTCCGGACGGTGCTCGATGGACAGCGGCATGGCGCCGAGGCCGACGGCGCTGACGGCGGTGTGGGCGATGGTGCGGTACTGCATGGTGACTTGAGTTCCTCAGGCGGTGGGTGACGGTTCGGTGGCGAGGGCTTCGACGACGGCGCCGGGCAGCCAGTCGGCGGTGTGGGAGAAGGAGAAGCCCAGATCCTTGGCGCGGGCGTTGCTCATGGCGTAGTGACGGTCGAAGGAGAACGCCGACGCCTGCGCCCCCGCCGGGACGGTCCGGTAAACGGCCTCCCGGCCTGCCTGCGTGGCGATGATCGCGGCGAGGTCGTGCACATCGAGCGGGCCGTCGGAGCAGGCGTTGACCGGGCCGGTGAAGTCGGCTGTGGTCGCCCACGACAGCAGCTCGGCCAGCTCCTCGTAGTGGATGAAGACCGTGGGCAGCGCCTTCGCGTGCACAGTGATCTCTTCACCCCGGGCGATGCGTCCGGCGTAGTGCGCCAGCCTGCCGGTGAACTCCTGCGCGCCACCGCCGAGTACATGGGCGCTGCGTACGCCGGCGAACTCCAAGCCGCCGGCGCGGGCGAGGACGGCCTCCGCCTGACGCTTTCCCTCGGCGTAGTGCGCCTCCAGGTAGGCGTCGTCGTGCCAGGGAAGGTCCATGGCCACCAGCCAGGTGGCCGGGTCCACGATCTCCTCCGGTACCGGGGTGCCCGAGGGTACGGCCGGCAGGGCGGCGGTCGCCGGGTCGTAGACCTCGATCGTGGAGGTCATGACGTAGCGCCGGGCGCGGCCGGCAAAGGCACGGACGGCGATCGCGGCCTGCACCGGGGTGTAGCAGACCTGGTCCACGACGACGTCGAAGGTACGAGAGCCGAGCGCGGCCGTCAGGGCGGCCTCGTCGTTCCGGTCGGCGCTGAGGTGCTCGACGCCGGCGGGGGGCGCGGCGGACCCGCGATTGAGCACAGTGACCTGGTGGCCAGCGGCGTGCAGGCGCTCCACCAGGAGCTTTCCGAAGTACCGGCTTCCGCCGATGACGCAGATCCTTTGCATGCCTCCATCCTGGAGACCTATCGTCATCAGCAGAAGTACCGATCTACTGACCAGGTGTTAAGGAAAACTGTTGATCGATGTGCAGCGGCTCCGCGTGCTGCGGGCGGTGGCGGAGCACGGCAGTTTCAACCAGGCGGCCACGGCTCTCCGCCTCACCCCCTCGGCCGTCTCCCAGCAGGTGGCCGCTCTGGAGCGCAGCCTCGGCACCCGGGTCGTGGCCCGCAGCACCCGCGGCGTCACCCTCACGCAGGCCGGCCACATCATGGTCGGCGCCGCCGAATCCGTCGCGGCAGAACTGGCACACGCACAGCAACGGGTCGCGCAGCTCAGTACGGGCCGCACCCAACTCACCGTCGCCACCTTCACCAGCGGCGGCAGGCTGCTGCTGCCCGCCGCTCTCGCCCGGCTCACGGCGGACCATCCCCGCACCGTGGTCCACATCAGGGAGGGCGAACCCGAGGACACCCTGCCGCTCGTCCGTCAGGGCGCCGTGGACCTCGCCCTCGCCTACCACTTCGACGGCCCGCTGCCCGTTGGGCCGGGCCCCAGCTCCAGCCTGGAGTGGACGCCGCTCCTGGAAGACCCCCTGCACGTCGTCCTGCCGCAAGGGCACCGGCTCGCCCACCGCGACGCGCTCGACCTCGCCGAACTGGCGGCCGAGCCCTGGGTGCTCGGCTGTCTGAAGACCGAGGCATACCTGCGCCGCTACGCCGAGCGCGCCGGCTTCGATCCGGATGTGCGCGGAACCACGACCGACTACTTCTTCGCCCGCTCACTGGTCGCCGCGGGTATGGGAGTCTCCCTGATCCCCTCTATCGCGCTCGCCCCAAAGATCCCTGGCCTATGCACCGTCCCGACCAAGCCGCCGGGGCCGATCCGGCACATCGGCGTCGCCGCGATCAGCCGCGGTGACCGGCCCCACGTCACGACGCTCATCCACGCGCTCCGCGCGCAGGCGATACGGCACAAAGGGCACTGATCCGCCTCGGGTCCCCGGCCAAACGCCGTCGGGGCCGACATTTGACAGGTGCCCGGGTGACGATGTGTCATCCCCGGGCCGTCGCCGCCAGTAGTCGAGAATGTCCGGAAACCGACTCGATCACGTGGGCCCGGTGCTCGTACGGGCGTGCGGCGACGTCATGCGGACCCCGTCCGGCGCCGGGTCGGCCGGTCCGGGCAGCCCGCTGAAGCCGTCTTCTGGGACCGGGCGGCCGAGGGCCGACTCGGTGCTCTCGCCGAGGAAGCCGCCCGACTGGTGCTGCCACAGCTTGGCGTAGGCACCGTCCGCCGCGAGCAGTTCCTCGTGGGTGCCCTGCTCGACGACCCTTCCGCGGTCGAGGACGACGAGACGGTCCATGCCGGCGACGGTGCTCAGGCGGTGGGCGACCACGAGGGCCGTACGTCCGTCCATCAACCGCCACAGTGCGTCCTGGACGAGGAGTTCGCTCTCCGAGTCCAGCGCGCTGGTCGCCTCGTCGAGCAGCAGGATCGGGGCGTCGCGCAGGATGGCCCTGGCGAGGGCGACGCGCTGGCGCTGGCCGCCCGAGAGTTTGACTCCCCGCTCCCCCACCAGAGTGGCGAAGCCGTCGGGGAGTTGGTCGGCGAACTCCGTGACGTGCGCGGCCGCGGCCGCCGCGTGGATCTCCTCGTCGGTGGCGCCCGGGCGGGCGAAGGCGATGTTGTCCCGCAGGCTGCGGTGGAACATGGCGGGTTCCTGCGGGACGTAGGCGATCAGTGAGCGCAGGTCGGTCTGGCGCAGTCGGCTGATGTCCTGACCACCGATCAGGATGCGTCCGTCGTCAATGTCCGACATCCGCAGCAGGAGCCGGGTGAGCGTGGTCTTGCCACCGCCGGACCTGCCGACCAGACCGATCCGTGCGCCTGCGGGCACGTCCAGGTCGAGTCCCTGGAAAATCGGCTTCGCACCGGCGTGGGCGAAGGTCACCGCCTCGAAGCGGATGCCCGTGTCCCGCGCTGCGAGCGGTTCGGGTTCCGCCGGGTCGAGCACGGTGGGCGGGTCCAGCAGCAGCTCCGTGAACTGCGCGGCCTCGGTCATCGAGCTTTCCAGACGCCGGTAGATCTGGTTGAACTCGAACATGATCTGGGTGGCGTTGGAGTAGTAGGTGAAAGTCACGACGATCTCCTCGACCCCCTGGCCCGATCCGCCGAGGGCGACGGCGACCAACAGACCCAGCACATTGGTCAGCACGGACATGGGGGCGACCAGGGTGTCGACACGCAGATTGCCGTAGTCCCACGACCTCAGCGTCAGGCGCCGGGAGTCCGCGACCCGGCTGCGGTGTTCGTCGGCCTCCCGCCGCTCCGCCGCGAACGCACGGATGGTCTCCATGTTCATGAGGCTGTCGGCGACGTGGCCGGAGACCCGGGCGATCGCCGCCTCACGGTCGTTGACGAGCCTCTGCCGACGACGGATCAGAGGCGTCGCGGCCACCACGGTCAGCGCGATCATCACCAGGAGACCGGCGACGAGCATCGGCTCGTAGCTCCACAGCACCACGGCGCCGAACACCAGCGGGACGAGGCTGCCCACGATCCGGTACGTCACCGTGTCGACGAAGTCCTCGAAGCGCTTGCCGAAGCTGAGCACCCGTTTGGTCAGGGAGCCGGCGAAGTTGTCGTGGAAGAACGCCGCGTCCTTGGCCAGGAGTTCGTCCATACCGCTCACGTACAGGTGCTCCATGCCGAGGGCGCCCACGCGGTTCAGGCAGTGCTGCCCGATCCGCCACACGGCCTCGGCGAGCAGCAGCGTCACGCCGAAGCCCAGCACGTACGGCAGCGCCGAGCCGAGGGTGAGAGCGCCGTCGTCGGCGGCATGTCCTGCCAGTTTGGCGATCAGCAAGGGGGCGACGTAGCGGATGCCGATATTGCCCACGGCCGGCAACAGCAGCGCGGGCAGGGCCAGCAGTCGTAGTCGCAGCACTTCCCGGCAGTAGCTGCGTAGCGCCAGAACGACCGCGCTCCTGCCCGGCGTCGGCTCTCGCGTATCTGTGGTCCCCATCACACTCCCGGAGGTTCGGAAGTCGGCAGTCTCCCGTCCACAGAGTTTCTCAGTCCAGGCATTTACCGCGGACTAGCGAGAACCGGACACCGCTGCGTTCAGCGGACGCGGCGGACGTATCCGGTGGTGAGCTTGTGTCATCGCCCCGACCGGCCGGCCCATCAGCGCCTGTTCATGGGCCGGCCGGGCCCTTGCGGCGGTTCGCCGAGTGTCTGTCAGTCGTGCGGGGCCTGACCGCTGACCCGGTGGTCGGCGTGGCTGAGCGCCTCCAGAACCAGCCGCCGCAGATGCCCGTCCCGCAGGCTGTAGTAGATGTGCCGCCCCTCGCGCCGCGTCTCGACCAGGCCCGCGAGTCGCAGCTTGGCCAGGTGCTGGCTCACCGCCGTCCTGGACGCCTCGCATCGCTCGGTCAGCGAGCCGACGTCCGATTCTCCCTGCGCGATCAGCCACAGCAGGTGCAGCCGGGTCACGTCGGACAGCAGCGCGAACACCTCGGTCGCCTCTGCGAGACGCGCGCTGTCCGGGGGGCGCAGATGCGCACCGGGTGCAGTTGGCAAGGTCTCGCGAGCAGTCATGCAGACAGCGTAGAGGCCGGATCGGGTCAGAGCGGCCGTCCGTGGGCCGAGCCGTCCCAGACATGTGCGCAGGTGCGCACCTATGGGTACAGTGAGGACCAGCCGTGCCCGTCTCCCGCCTGCCCAGGGACTGCCGCATGCTCTCCGTCCTGCGCAACCGCACCTACCGGCACCTCTTCACCGCCCAGGTCATCGCCCTGGTCGGCACCGGCCTGGCCACGGTCGCGCTGGGCCTGCTCGCGTACGACATGGCGGGCGCCGGCGCCGGTTCGGTCCTCGGCACGGCCCTCGCGATCAAGATGGTGGCGTACGTGGTGATCGCCCCGGCGATCGGCGCGGTCGCCGACCGGCTGCCCCGCCGGGCACTGATGGTCGGCGCGGACCTGACCCGGGCCGGGGTCGCGCTGACGCTGCCCTTCGTGGACCAGGTCTGGCAGGTCTACGTCCTGGTCTTCCTGCTCCAGTCCGCGTCGGCCGCGTTCACCCCGACCTTCCAGGCGGTCATCCCCGATGTGCTGCCCGCCGAGCGCGACTACACGCGGGCCCTGTCGCTGTCCCGCCTCGCCTACGACCTGGAGAGCCTGTTCAGCCCGGCTCTCGCCGCCGCGCTGCTGTCGCTGACGACCTACAACTGGCTGTTCCTCGGCACCGTCACCGGCTTCCTCGGCTCGGCGGCTCTGGTGGTCTCCGCGGTCCTGCCGAAGCAGATCGCCCCGGCCGAGCCCCGCACCGGCAACGCGTACGCCAGGGCCACCGCCGGCGCCCGCCTCTTCTTCGCCGCACCGCAGCTTCGCGCCTTGCTCCTGCTCAACCTGGCGGTGGCCGCGGCGAGCGCGATGGTCACCGTCAACAGCGTCGTGTACGTCCGCGATCAGCTGGGGCGCGGTGCGGCGGACGTGTCGCTGGCGCTGGGGGCTTACGGCGGGGGCTCGATGCTCGTCGCCCTGTCGCTCCCCCGGGTGCTGGAGCGCGTCCCCGACCGGGCGGTGATGCTGCGCGGCGCGCTGTCGCTCTCCGCCGTCTTCGCCGCGCTCGGCGCCCTCACCGCAGCCGGCAGCGGCGGCTGGCGCTGGCCCGGGCTGCTCCTCACCTGGGCCTCCTTCGGCGCGGCCTGCTCCATGGTGCTCACCCCGACCGGCCGGCTCATCCGCCGCTCGGCCCCGCCGGAGCAGCGCGCCTCCGCGTTCGCCGCGCAGTTCTCGCTGTCCCACAGTTGCTGGCTGTTGACGTACCCGCTGGGCGGCTGGCTCGGCGCGGCGGCGGGTCTTCAGTCGGCCGTGGTCGCGCTGGGCGTGACCACACTGGTCGCCGGGCTCCTCGCGGTGCGCCTGTGGCCGTCGGAGGAGCGGGCACCCGTCGAGCACGAGCACACCGACCTCCACGACGGCCACCCCCATCTTGTGGATGCCGTGAAGGCGGGGAACGGCTGGCGGCACAACCACAGCCTTCCCCACGGTCTCCACGCACACCTCTGAGAAAGGGTCAGCCCTCCAGGCCCCGCCGTACGCGCCGGGACGGAGCGAACTGGTACAGGTCAAGGATCTCTGGCTGATCGGCCAGCCCCGGCCCGCCGGCGCGCACCCACGCCGCGATGTCGTCTGTGGCGTCCGGGTCGTTGACAAGCCCGAGCCAGACGGGGCGGCCGCCGGCGGCCCTCCCGGCGGAGGATGGCTGAACGACGACGACGTTGGCCTGCTCGCAGGCGTCGAGGCAGTTCACCGCGCGGACCCGGGCGACCGGCCCCAGCTCGGCCTTCAGCGTGGCGAGCTGAGCGCGGTGGTCGACGCCCGGAACCTTGTCGGTGCCGCAGCAGCAGCCCCGGCAGACGGTCACCGTGCACGGGGACGCCGCCTGAGCCGTGGGCTCTTTGCGCCGGCTCACTGGGCGGCCCGCTGCCAGGCCGCCTCGCGCAGCAGCCGCAGCCCGTTGAGGCCGACGAGGACGGTGGAACCCTCATGGCCCGCGACCCCGAGCGGCAGCGGCAGGTTTCCGGCCAGGTCCCACACCACCAGGCCCGCGATGAAGACACCGGCGATGACCAGGTTCTGCACGACCAGCGCGCGGGCGCGGCGGGACAGGGAGACGACGGCGGGAACGGTGGCGAGTTCGTCGCGCACGATCACCGCGTCGGCGGTCTCCAGGGCGAGGTCGGAGCCCGCGCGTCCCATGGCGACACCGGTGTGGGCGGCGGCGAGTGCCGGGGCGTCGTTGACACCGTCGCCGACCACCATCACCTTGTGGCCCGCGTTCTCCGCTTCCCGGACGGCGCTGACCTTGTGCTGCGGCAGCAGCCCGGCACGTACGTCCTCGATGCCGACCTCGGCGGCGAGGCGAGCGGCGGCGCGCGGGTTGTCGCCGGTCAGCAGCAGGGGCGCGGTCCCGGTCAGGGACGTCAGCGCGGCGACGGTGGCGGTGGCATCGGGGCGCAGCCGGTCGGCGATGCCGAGCACACCCACCGGCGTACCGTCCAGACTGACCAGCACGGCGGTCCGCCCGCCGTCCTCCAGCTCGGCCGCGAGGACCGCTGCCCGGGCGGAGTCCTCGTCCGTGGCGCCGTTCAGCAACCGGGCCGGCGCCCCGGCGGCGACGACTCGCCCGCCCAGGGTGACGCTCACGCCGACGCCGGGCGTGGAGTCGAAGTCCTCCGCCACGGGCAGCGGAAGCCCCCGCTGACGTGCCGCGTCCACGATGGCGCGTGCCAGCGGATGCTCGCTCGGGTGCTCCGCCGCCGCTGCGAGGACCAGAAGCTCGTCCGGGTCCCGGCCGGGCAGCGGGCTGATGTCGGTGACCCGTGGCGTGCCCTCGGTCAGTGTGCCCGTCTTGTCGAGCGCCACCGCGTCGACCTGCCCGAGCCGTTCCATGACCACGGCCGACTTGACCAGCACACCGTGCCGTCCGGCGTTCGCGATGGCCGACAGCAGAGGCGGCATCGTCGCCAGCACCACCGCGCACGGCGAGGCCACGATCATGAAGGTCATCGCCCGCAGCAGCGAGTCGGTGAGCTGCGCGCCGAAGCCCAGCGGGACCAGGAACACCGCCAGCGTCGCCGCCACCATGCCCAGGGAGTAGCGCTTTTCGACCTTCTCGATGAACAGCTGGGTCGGTGCCTTGGTCTCGGACGCCTCCTCCACCATGCGGACGATCCGGGCGATCACCGTGTCGGATGCGTCCCGTTCCACACGGACGCGCAGCGCCCCGGTGCCGTTGAGGGTGCCCGCGAAGACCTCGTCGCCCTTCTCCTTGGCGACGGGCAGGGGTTCACCGGTGATGGTCGCCTGGTCGACATCGCTCGCACCGTCCAGCACCCGGCCGTCGGCGCCGACGCGCTCGCCGGGGCGTACGAGGATCACGTCACCGACGGCCAGCTCCTCGACTGCGACGGTCTGCTCTCCGCCGTCGGCGTCGACACGGGCCGCCGTGGCCGGCGCGAGATCCAGCAGTCCGCGTACGGAGTCGGCCGTGCGTGCCGTGGCCAGCGCCTCCAGCGCACCGGACGTCGCGAAGATGACGATGAGCAGCGCCCCGTCCATGACCTGCCCGATCGCCGCAGCACCGAGCGCGGCGACGACCATCAGCAGATCGACGTCGAGGGACTTCTCCCGTAGTGCCTTCAGCCCTTCCCAGCCGGGTTCCCAGCCGCCGGTCGCGTACGACAGCGTGTACAGCGGAGCCCAGGTCCATACCGGAGCGCCGGTCAGCTGCAACGGGAGAGCGAGCAGGAAGAAGACGGTGGCCGCGATCGCCCAGCGCACCTCGGGCAGGGCGAGGACACGGGTGCGGCGGCGGGGCGCACCGCCGTCGCGCGGTGGTACGGGCCTGTCGGTCGACGGCTGGGTGAGGGTGGAGGTCATCGGAGCGCGGGTCCTTCACGGACGGAGGCAAGACGAAACAGCGGTCAGCCGGGCGTCCGGCACCACTCCCACCACCGTACAGGACCACATGAAGAGGCATTCATTTATTCATGGAAGGTGCTCCGTAAGATGAGTGCCATGGGCCACGGAGCTGACGCCAAGACCACCGCCACCGCGCGCGAACGCCTGGAGTCCGTGGGCGCCACCGATGTGGCCGCCACACTCCAGGCCCTGGCCACCCCCTCCCGCCTGCGCATCCTGGCCCGCCTCCGGGAGGGCCCGTGCGCGGCGACCGAACTCGCGGACGCTGTCGGTATGGAACAGTCCGCCTGCTCCCACCAGTTGCGTCTGCTGCGCAACCTCGGCCTGGTCACCGGGGAGCGCCGGGGCCGCTCGGTCATCTACGCCCTCTACGACAACCACGTCGCCGAGTTGCTGGAACAGGCCCTCCACCACGTCGAGCACCTGCGTCTCGGCCTGCGCGACACCCCGGCCGCCACCGAGGCGGCCGGGGCCCGCTGAGAACCGGCGCCATGTCCGCGCCCCGCGGATCACTCCTTCTGGTGCTGCGCCGGACCGGGCTGGAGCAGCACGCGACGTAGGCCGAGTTGGTGTACACCGCGGGGCGACGACCTCTTCGTGAACGACTCGTGGTGGTTCAGGGCGTCGTGCCGGTCACCGTGCCGCCGGACTTGGTCACGTGGTACGTCACCTTGGCACCGCTCCAGAAGTGGAAGGTGAGGTTCACCCGGGCGCCGTCGCGGAGCGAGGCGAGGAACTCGCGGGTGAGCGTGATGCCGTTCCCGGTGTAGTCCGGCGCGAAGGCCTTGGTGAACTGCTGGTACGGCGTCCAGTCGAGCGGTCCGGCGTTGCCGCCGTCGGCGTACGTGGCCTCCATGGTGGCCAGCGGGTCGCCCCGGAACTGCGTGGGGATGCGGAAGGAACCGGTCGTCCCGGACGCGTTCGACAGTGCGGGCAGGCTGCTGCTGATCACCTTGATCTGCCAGGGCACGCCCTGGGAGAACTGGGCCTGGAGGGTGGCCCTCACCCCGTGGGCGCGGTTGCCCGCGAGTTCGGTGAGGGTGGCGGCCTTCAGGGTCAGCCGGTTGCCGGAGAGGGTGTAGTCCCTGCCCTTGGTCAGCGTGGTGCTGCCCGCCCTCAGCGCCTTGAAGGTGGTGCCGTTCGGGGTGAGGGTGAGCGTCCGGTCCTCGGCGGGTCCGGACCGGGGTACGAAGACCAGGTCCGAGGAGGCCGTTCCCGAGCGTGTCGTCCAGCTCGACTTGATCTGGCGGTACAGCCCGTCGTCCCGCCAGCGCAGCTTGCCGCGGTCGAAGAAGGCGCCGTTGTCCCACAGGAAGCCGGTGACGCCGTTGGTGCGGGCCGCGTGGCCGAACGCCTCGAAGTACTTCAGCATCTCGCCGCGCTCGACGCCGTCGGGGCCGTAGTCGTAGCCGAGGATGCCATACTCGCCGATGACGGCGGGGACGCCCTTGGCGACGAAGGTGTCGTGCGTCCGTTTGAACACCTGGGCCATGTCCGAACGGGCCCTGGCGTCGAAGCGGGTGGAGCCTGCGAGGTTCGTGCTGAACGGCCAGTAGCCGTAGTAGTGCACGCTGGCGACCAGCCGCGGGTCGTGCAGCGACTTGATGGTGCCGGCCAGGTCGTCCATCAGGGCCTGGTCCGGAGTGTCGACCATGGTGGGCAGCACGAGCAGCCGCTTGGCGTTGTTGCCGCCGGACCCCCGCACGATGTCGTGGAAGGACCTGTTCAGCTCGTTCAGCAGCTGGGCCTTCCGGGCGGCGTCGACGCCCTCGAACGTCGGCTCGTTGACGCTCTCGAAGGTCAGCAGGCCGGGCTCGTTCCTGAACGTGGTGGCGATCTGGGTCCAGGTCGCGCGGTAGCGGGCCAGCACTCGGTCGTGGTCGGCGGGCATCTTGCTGATCCATTGCCAGGAGTCGTGATGGACGTTGAGCATCACGTAGAAGCCGTCGGCCAGGGCCCAGTCGACGACCTGCTTGACACGGGTCATGTAGGTCCTGTCGATGGTGTGGTTCGGCGCCGAGCCCTGGTGGTCGCTCCACGTCACGGGGATGCGGATGCTGCGGAAACCCTGGGAACGGAGCTTGTCGAGCATGGCCTTGGTGGTGCGGGGCTGACCCCACGACGTCTCGTCGGGGCCGGCGTCCAGGCTGTTGCCCAGGTTCCAGCCCGGCTGCATCGCGGCCACCGCGGCCATGGCGTCGTCGGGAACCGCGGGCGCCGCGGCCGCCTGCGAGCGGGCATCCTCACCGAACGTCCCGAATACCGTGCCGTATGCGAGAACGCCCGCGGCGATCAGCGCCAGCGGGGCTCCCACCACCAGGCCGAGCCTGCGCTTGCGGTGCCGGGCGGCCTGCTGTCTTGCCGTCATTGCTCCATCCGTTCTGGAGGTCGGGGTGGGTGTTGCACCCGTCGGTGGTCACAGACGGCGCAAAGGTTGCCGTGGTCTCAAGAGAAAACTCCGTCGCGCCCCTCACCCCCGGCAGCCGGTCGGGAGCCGGCGAAGCCGCGCACTCCGGGTACTACCGGGCCAGCCACTCACCGCGGTACTGGGTGGGAGGGTGAAGTAGCTGGGCCGCATCGCCGCCACGGTGTCCAGGGCGCGGGCCGGAACCCCGACCGTGGAGCGCGACGGTTGCGCGGTGCCGCCGGCCGGTCCGAGTATGACGGCCGGCGTCAGCCTCGGTCGGTGGTGCGGGTCGGTGGTCCTCCAGACGGGCCGGCCCGGCTCAGGGCGTGAGCGGTTCGTAGTCGAACCAGTCGAAGTGGACGGTGCCTTCGGCGGCGTACATGCCGAGGACACGGCCGGTGAAGCCGCCCGCGACCTCGGTCGACAGATAGCGGCCGTCGAGCGACGCGAGCTGCGTGAACGTGCCGTCGGGCTGCTCGACACCGAGGGAGACGATGTCGGGACCGGTGCACGGGCCGTGCGGAGGCGGCGGGTCCGTGATCGTGACGGCGAGCACCACCGGCCCGGCGGGCACGGGGTACGTGGCCACGACCGTGCGCAACGAGCCGACGCGCGCGATCACCCGCACCTCCGCGCCGGACACCTCGATCGCGTAGTGGTGCCGCTCGTCCAGCCGGACGGCGAGCCCGCCCCGTCCCTCCCCCGCGTCGGCCAGGGTGCGCGCCCGGCAGGACAGATGCTGCTGGCGCCGGCCGGTGAAGATGACGTCGGGCTCGTCCAGGGAGCCGCCCCGCGCGCGGAGCGTCAGCCAGCCGGGGCGTTCCTCGGTGGTGCAGTGCGCGGCGGGCCGGTCCCGCACGGAGATCCAGGACGGCCGCAGGTCGGTGAGGTCGAAGTCGTCCCGCTGTTCCTCGACGGGAGCGGGGGACAGCGGCCACGGGAGCGCGGACGGGTCCGGGGCCACCTCGCCGACCACCGGCCAGCCGTCCTCCCAGGTCACGGGCGCCAGGAAGGTCTCCCGGCCGAGCACGTGCCAGCCGGGGGTGCCGCCACGCGGTCGTACGCCGAGCAGGACCATCCACCAGGAGCCGTCGGGGCCCTGGACCAGGTCCGCGTGCCCGGTGTTCTGCACGGGATGGTCCGTGCCGCGGTGGGTGAGGATCGGGTTGGCCGGGCACGGCTCGAACGGCCCGTCCGGCGCGCGGCCGCGGGCGATCGACACACCGTGGCCGCGCTCGGTGCCGCCCTCGGCGATGAGCAGGTACCAGTAGTCGCCGATCCGGTACAGGTGCGGCGCCTCCGGGGCCTTGGCGCCGGGCGCGCCGGACCAGAGCTTGCGGGGTGTCCCGTACGTCTGTCCGGTGGACGGGTCGATACGCAACTGCGACACCCCGGCGACCGTGCACCAGCAGCTGCCGTCCTCGTCCCAGGCCAGGTCGGGGTCGATGCCGGGCACGCCCGGTGCCGGGATCGGATCCGACCAGGGCCCGGCGGGGTCGGTGGCCGTGACGATCAGGTTCCCGCCGCCCTTCCGCGCATTGGTGACGATCAGCCAGAACCGTCCGTCGTGGTACCGCAGGGTGGGGGCGTAGATTCCGCCGGAGGACGGCATGCCGGCCGGCAGGCGCAGCTGCTCCGGCCGGTCGAGCACGTTGCCGATCTGCGTCCAGTGGACCAGGTCGCGGCTGTGGAACAGGGGTACGCCGGGGAAGTACTCGAAGCTGGAGCAGGCGAGGTAGTAGTCGTCGCCGACCCGGCAGATGCTCGGGTCGGGATGGAAGCCGGGGATGACGGGGATGGCGGACGTGCTGTCCGGCTGGTGCTGGTGGGGCACCCGCTGTGTCCTTTCGTCGGGTGAGGTGGTGTGACGGCTGCTCATGAGGCGTCCGGCACGCGGGGGGTGGTGCGGAGGAGTACGGCGGACGCGCGGTGGGCAGCGTCAGCCTCGGTTCGGCCCGGGCCCAGGGTCAGGCCGACCACCGCCAGTCACTTCGGCGCACTCCCCGTGGCTGCGCAGGCCGTGCCGTTGAGGGCGTAGGAGTTCGGTGCCGCGGTGTTGCCGCTGTGGGTGGCCTGGAAGCCGATGCCGACCGACGCTCCGGGAGCGAGGGTGGCGTTGTGGGAGACGCTCCTGGCCGTCACCCGGCCGGAGGCGGGCGCGTAGTCCGCGTTCCAGCCGGAGGTGATGGTCTGCCCCTCGGGAAGGGTGAAGGCGAGGGACCAGCCGTCGATCGCGGTCGTGCCGGTGTTGGTGATGGTGAGGTTCGAGGTCAGGCCGGTGTTCCACGCGTTCACGGTGCTGGTGACCTGGCAGGTCGCCGTACCCGGGGACGGGTTGGACGGCTGGAACTGCGTGAAGAACTTCCATATCTCTTGCGGCAGCCAGGCCCTGGAGCCGCTGTCCCCGGTGGCCCCGTCCTGCGGAGCGGCGATGTGCCCTTCGTCGAACGCGGCCCAGGCGACCGGATGCCCGGCCGAGCAGCCCGAGTAGGTGGTGACCCGGTGCGTCAGGCTGCCCTGGGCCGGCTCCGGCGGGCTCTGGGGTGTGCAGCCGTTGTTCCTGACGAACCTGTCCCGCATCGCCCGCCCGCCGGAGATGCCGAGGACGCTGTCCCTGAGGCCGTGCACTCCGAGGTAGGCGATGGGCCCGGTGCCGTCACTGCATCCGCTGAGCCGGCCGCCGCTCTGGACCGCGACCGCGCGGAAGACCGTCGCCCGGGAGCACGCGAGGGCGTACGACATGGCGGCGCCGTAGCTGAAGCCCAGCGCGAAGCGCTGTGTCGTGTCGACGCACAGATCCGCCTCGATCTTCCTGAGCATGTCGTCGACGAAGGTGACGTCCTCTCCCCCGGCGTTGGCCCAGCCGTTGTCGAGGCCCTGGGGTGCGACGAAGACGGCGCTGTTGTTCGCCAGTCGCTGGAGCCCGTAGTAGGCCCAGGTGCCCGTCTCCACGGTGCGGCCCGTGGCGACGTCGGTGGAGGTGCCGCCCAGCCAGTGGAACCCGAAGACCAGCCGGTGGGCGCGGTTACGGTCGTAGCCGTCGGGGATCCGCAGGATGAAGCTGCGGTTCTTGCCGTTGTCGTCATGCGACTCCCCTTCTGGTCGAGCCTGCTGTTCGGGCACCGCCCTGTGTCAGGTCAGGACGCGGCGGGGGTGAACCGCCACCAGTTGATGTTGAGCAGGTAGCCGCTGCCGCCCGTGAACCGCAGGTAGAGGTCCTGGGTTCCCGTGGCGCCGCTGACCGGGCAGGTCACCGACGTCCAGGCCTGCCAGCCGCCTGTGCCGGGCACGCCGCACCGGCCCACGAGCGTGCCGCTCGGGGAGCCGAGGCGCAGTTCGACGGTGCCGCCGCCGCTGCCGGAGGCCACGCGCGCGGTGAAGGAGGACGCGCCCGACCCGAAGGCCACGCCCTTGACCTTGATGTAGTCGCCGTTGTCGATCCAGCCGACGTCCATTCCGCCCTCGCCGGCCGGTTCGGTCTCGATCCCGGACCCCCAGGCGATCGTCTCGGCCTCCTGGCGTACGTACGGGTTGAGCGTGCCGATCTGGGCTGCGCCGGCGTTCGTCATGCTGAGTGTCGGGATCGTGCCGTCGGCGTTGTAGGAGAACCGCTCCACCGCGACCGAGCGGGTGAAGCCGCCTCCGCCCGGCAGCGCACCGTTGTGGTAGAAGAAGTATGAACTGCCCTTGAAGTCCGCGATCCCGGGGTGGTTGGTGAAGCTGCTGCCCTGTGTGGGCATGACGGTCCCGCGGTAGGTCCAGGGCCCGGTCGGGCCGGGCGCCGTGGAGTAGGCGATGAACTCCGAGCAGCACTTGGCCGCGAACACCAGGTAGTACAGACCGTTCCGCTTGTAGACCCAGGGTCCCTCCTCGTACAGCGTGGGACGGTTGGGATCGCCGGTGCGGGTGCCGAACCCCGCGGTGGTGAGCGGGATCCTGGTGGGGCTGCCCGCGTAGGAGGTCATGTCGGCGTTCAGCTTGACGTACCACAGATTCGGGTTGCCCCAGTAGAGGTAGGCCTGGCCGTCGTCGTCGATGAAGACGGTCGGGTCGATCTCGCCGTTCTCCACCAGTGGGTGGCCGAGGGCGTCCCGGAACGGGCCGGTGGGGCTGTCCGACACCGCCACACCGATGGCCATCCGGCCGGTGGCCCGGTTCTTCACCGGCACGTACCAGTAGAACCGGCCGTCGCGCTGCACGGCCTGGCCCGCCCACGCGTCGGCGGACGCCCAGCTGAAGGTGGCCAGGCTGAGCGGTGAGCCGTGGTCGGTCCAGTTGACCATGTCGGCGGAGGACCACACCCGCCAGTCCTTCATGGTGTAGTAGGTGGAGCCGTCCTCGTCGTGCCCGGTGTACAGGTAGACCCGTCCGTCATGGACCAGCGGTGCCGGATCCGCGGTGTAGAGGTGCTGCACGATCGGGTTGTCGGCCCTGGCCTCCGTCGGCTGCACCGCGGCGGGAACGACGGCGAACGCCAGCAGAAGACCGGCGGTCCAGGCGACTGCCCGGCTGAGCCTCGTGGCGGTGGCGGACGACCGCCGGACCGGGGTCGTCATCGTGGCCTCCTGAGGACGTCGGCGGACCGCTGGGCTGTCGGCCTGTGCGCGACGCCCCTCATGCGCGGGTCCACTTCTGGCCGGCCTGTCCGTTGCACGTCCACAGGACCAGCGGGGTGCCGTTGGCGGTGCCGGCCCGGTCGGCGTCGAGGCACAGCCCGGCGTGGACGTTGCGGATCGACCCGTCGGAGCCGACGGTCCACTTCTGGTTGTCCTGGCCGTTGCAGGGCCAGGTGATGACCCGGGTGCCGTTGGTGGTGCCCTGGTCGTAGGCGTCCAGGCACTTGTCGCCGAAGACGCGGATCTCGCCGCCGGCCCACGTGGTCCACAGCTGGTTCGCGGCCGTGTGGCAGTCCCAGAGCAGGACCGTGGCCCCGGCCGCGGTGGAGGCGTTGTCCACGTCCACGCAGCGGCCGGACGCGGTGCCCCGCAGCCGCGAGGTGGTGGCGGCCAGCGGACTGCCACCGCTCACCCGGAACACGGCGACACCGTGCGCGGGAACGCTCGCCGAGATCTGCCCGGACGTGCTCGACGTGCCGCCGGTCCACAGGTCCGTGAGGGTGAACGGCCCGCCGGAGAGGCCGACTTGCGCCGCGTTCGTGGTGACCGTGGCGGTGCCGCCTGACCGGTTGAACAGGCCCACCGCGACCGAGCCGTCGGACAGCGGCTTGGCGAACACCTCGGTGCTGCCGTCGTCGCGCACCCTGCGCCCGCCCGCGCCCAGCGAGTCCTGGTTCACCGCCAGCAGGCGCGGGTTGCGCAGAATGGCGCTCACGTCGGCGGACATGGTGCGGATGTCGTTGCCGGCCATGAGCGGGGCGCCCAGCAGCGACCACAGGGCGAAGTGCGAGCGGGACTCGGTCAGTGACAGGCCGGGGCGGCCGACGACCAGCATGTCGGGGTCGTTCCAGTGTCCGGGGCCCGACTGCGCCGCCAGTGGCGCGGTGACGTCCAGGACGTTGCCGACGCCCATGGGATAGCTGTTGGTGTTGCCGTTCTGCCAGATGTCGAGCAGGTCCTCGGTCGTCCGCCACAGGTCGGCGACCTCGCCCCAGTTGTAGGCGGCGCCGGTGATGGCGTGCAGGCTGTTGGGGTTGATGCTGTACACGATCGGCCGCCCGGTGGCGCGCAGGGCGTCGCGCATGAGCGTGAACCGCGCCACCTGTTCGTCGCGGGTGCCGCTGGAGGAACACCAGTCGTACTTCAGGTAGTCGACGCCCCACGAGGCGAACGTGGCGGCGTCCTGGGCCTCGTGCCCCTTGCTGCCGGTGGACCCCGGGTAGCCGCCCGTGGCCTGCGCGCAGGTGCGCTCGTTCGGGGCCTGGTAGATGCCGAACTTCAGGCCCTTGCTGTGGATGTAGTCCCCGAGCGCCTTCATCCCGCCGGGGAACTTGGCCGGATTGGCCCGCAGGTTGCCGGTGGCGTCACGCTGCGGGTCGAACCAGCAGTCGTCGACCACCACGTACCGGTAGCCGGCGTCCCGCATGCCCGAGGACACCATCGCGTCGGCGGCCTGACGGACCTGCGCCTCGGTGACCCCGCACCCGAAGCTGTTCCAGCTGTTCCACCCCAACGGTGGGGTGAGGGCCGGGCTGCCGGGCGCGGCCGAGGCGGTGGAGTGAGCGGCGGCCGTCACGGACGCGGTGACCGTCAGCGCGGCGGCCGCGAGGAGGCGGAGCAGTCGCCTGCCTGATCGTCTGAGCACCGGGGCTCCTTTTCGAAATTTCGAACCACATTCGGAAAGTCTGGGGCCTCACGGATACTAGAGAGACCTCCGAACATGTCAACACTCTGCGGCGCCCGGGACTCCACCGCCCGACCGGTGAGGGCAGCACATGAGCGCCCATCTACGTCATCCACCCTGCTGACCTGCGAGAGCCCGACATCCATCGGCTCGAATGTTTCGAAATAGGTGACGAATCATGCGAGGAGTATTGACGGGATCCACCGACCTCCTATCATCCAGATTGGTCGATAAGCCAATCAATGTTCGAAATCACGAACCCACCCCACCGGTCGCTCCGCACAGGGAGAAACGGCACATGGATATGTCATGTCCTCGTCAATCCATATCCCGCCGCCGAGCGCTGGCCGCCGGCACCGGCCTGGTCACCGGCGCCTTCCTGCCGGCGGCCGGAGCCTCGGCAGCCGCGGAGTACACGAACCCGGTGATCTGGCAGGACTTCGCGGACATTGACGTCATCCGGGTCGGCGGCACCTACTACGCCTCGGCCTCGACCATGCACTACTCGCCGGGCGCCCCCGTCCTGCGGTCCTACGACCTGGTGAACTGGGAGATCGCCGGTCACTCGGTGCCCGTCCTCGATTTCGGCGCCAAGTACGACCTCAACGGTGCCCGTGGCTATGTGCGCGGGATCTGGGCGTCGTCGCTGGCCTACCGTCCGAGCAACAGGACGTTCTACTGGCTCGGCCAGATCGACTTCGCCCGGACATACGTCTACACCGCGACCGCCGTCGAGGGGCCATGGAGCAGGCTGACGACGATCGGCACGCCCTACTACGACGCCGGGCTGCTCGTCGACAGCGACGACACCCTGTACGTGGCGTACGGGAACACCACCATCAGCGTCGCCCAGCTCTCGCCCGACGGCCGCAACCAGGTCCGTACCCAGCAGGTCTTCACCACACCGTCGAGTGTCGGCACCCTCGAAGGCTCCCGCTTCTACAAGATCAACGGGCACTACTACATCTTCCTGACCCGCCCCGCGAACGGCCAGTACATCCTGAAGTCGTCCAGCGGCCCCTTCGGTCCGTACACGATGCGGCAGGTCCTCCTCGACCTGCGCGGACCGATCCCCGGCGGAGGCGTCCCGCACCAGGGCGGGCTGGTGCAGACACAGAGCGGCGCCTGGTACTACATGGCCTTCGTCGATGCCTACCCCGGCGGCCGGATGCCCGTCCTGGCACCGGTCACGTGGACCTCGGACGGCTGGCCCGTCGTACAGCTGGTGAACGGCGCCTGGGGCACCTCGTACCCCGGTCCGGCCGTGCCCGCCCCACCCCGCCAGGTCACCCCCATGACCGGCGTCGACACCTTCGAGGGTACGACCCTCACACCGAGGTGGGAGTGGAACCACAACCCGGACAACACCAAGTGGTCGGTCGGCAACGGCCTGACGCTGCGCACCGCGACCGTCACCAACGACCTGTACGGGGCCCGCAACACCCTCACGCACCGCATCCAGGGCCCCACCTCCACCGCCACGGTCCAGCTCGACCACTCCGCGATGCGGGACGGCGACCGGGCCGGACTCGCGCTGCTGCGTGACTCCTCCGCCTGGATCGGCCTCAGACGCGACGGCGGCGCTACGCGGGTGGTGATGGTCAACGGGCTGACCATGGACGGCAACTGGAACACCACCGGCACCGGCACCGAGGTCGCGAGCGCGCCCGTCTCCGGCGGCCGCGTCTGGCTGCGCGCGGCCGCGGACATCCGCCCCGGCGCGGCCCGCCCCGGCACCTTCTCCTACAGCACCGACGGCACCACCTTCACCCGCCTCGGGCCCGCCTTCTCCATGGGCAACGACTGGCGGTTCTTCATGGGCTACCGATTCGCCCTCTTCAACCACGCCACCCAGGCACTCGGCGGCGCGGTCCGCGTCACGCGGTTCGAACTGTCCGTGCCCTGAACCGATCCGATCCCTCCACCACTCATCCACCCGCTCCCGACCGTACGAGGAGAACCATGAACCCCCTGAAACGGCTCGGCCGTCGCCGAGCCTCGGTCCTGGGCGTGCTGGCCGTGGCCGCCCTGGTGACACCAGGGACCGCAGCCGGCGCGCCCGCCCCCACGGTCCAGGCGTCCACGCTGGGGGCCCAGGCCGCCCAGTCCGGACGGTACTTCGGGACCGCTGTGGCCGCCGGACGGCTCGGCGACGGCACGTACACCGCGATCCTGGGCCGCGAGTTCAACTCGGTCACGCCCGAGAACGAGATGAAGTGGGACGCGACCGAGCCTTCCCGTGGCTCGTTCAACTTCGGTCCCGCCGACCAGATCGTCAACGGCGCGACATCCCGCGGCCAGCGCGTACGGGGCCACACCCTGGTCTGGCACTCCCAACTGCCCGGCTGGGTCAGCTCCATCAGGGACGCGAACACGCTGCGCAGCGTGATGAACCACCACATCACCAGCGTGATGAACCACTACAAAGGCCGGATCCACTCCTGGGACGTGGTCAACGAGGCCTTCGCCGACGGAGGCAGCGGCCAGCACCGCTCCTCGGTGTTCCAGAACCTGCTGGGTGACGGCTTCATCGAGCAGGCCTTCCGCACCGCGCGGTCGACCGACCCGGCGGCCAAGCTCTGCTACAACGACTACAACATCGAGAACTGGAGCGACGCGAAGACCCAGGGCGTCTACCGCATGGTGCGCGACTTCAAGTCCCGCGGCGTGCCCATCGACTGCGTCGGTTTCCAGTCCCACTTCGGCACCGGCGGCCCACCCGCCAGTTTCCAGACGACGCTGGCGAACTTCGCCGCCCTCGGTGTGGACGTCCAGATCACCGAGCTGGACATCGCGCAGGCGCCGCCGACCGCGTACGCGAACACGGTGCGGGCGTGCATGAACGTGCCGCGCTGCAACGGCATCACCGTCTGGGGCATCCGCGACAGCGACTCCTGGCGCAGCGGTGAGAACCCGCTGCTGTTCGACCGCAACGGCAACAAGAAGCCCGCTTACCAGGCGGTACTGTCGGCGCTGGGCGGCACGGCCGCGAGGCAGAAGGCCACCGCCGCTTCGACCCGGTCCGCCGCCGCGCTGCCCTCCCGCTTCTCCTGGAGCTCCAGCGGCCCGCTGATCTCACCGAAACCGGACTCGACGCACAACATCGCCGGGATCAAGGACCCGTCGGTCGTCTACTACAACGGCAAGTACCACGTGTTCGCGAGCGTCGCCAGCTCCTCCGGGTACAACCTGGTGTACCTGAACTTCAGCGACTGGTCCCAGGCGTCCTCCGCCACCCACCACTACCTGGACCGCAGCGCCATCGGCTCCGGGTACCGGGCCGCGCCGCAGGTGTTCTACTTCGCGCCGCAGAAGCTGTGGTACCTCGTCTACCAGACGGGCAACGCGTCGTACTCCACCAACCCGGACATCAGCAACCCGAACGGCTGGAGCGCGCCGCGCAACTTCTACGGGTCGATGCCGGACATCATCAAGCAGAACATCGGCAACGGCTACTGGGTCGACATGTGGGTGATCTGCGACAGCGCCAACTGCTACCTGTTCTCCTCGGACGACAACGGGCACCTGTACCGCTCGCAGACGACGCTGTCCCAGTTCCCGAACGGGTTCACCAACACGGTCATCGCGGCCCAGGACTCCAACAAGTACGCCCTGTTCGAAGCGAGCAACGTGTACAAGGTGCAGGGCAGCAACCAGTACCTGCTCATCGTCGAGGCGATCGGATCGGACGGCCGGCGCTACTTCCGCTCCTGGACCTCGGGCAGCCTGGCCGGCTCCTGGACGCCGCTGGCCGCGTCCGAGAGCAATCCGTTCGCGCGGGCGAGCAACGTCGGCTTCCCGACGGGCGCCTGGACGAAGGACATCAGCCACGGTGAGATGATCCGCGCCGGGTACGACCAGACCCTGACCATTCCCGCCTGCCGGCTCCAGTACCTCTACCAGGGCATGAACCCCAACGCGAGCGGCGACTACAACCTCCTCCCGTGGCGGCTCGGCCTCCTCACCCAGACCAACTCCACCTGCTGACCGACTGACCGACCACAGGCCCCCGGCTCACACCGGGGGCCTGTCCCTCAGAAGAGGACGTCTGCATGAGAAAGTCCTGGATTCTCGCCCTGGTCACGCTCGTCGCCGCCGCGCTCGGGGTCACGGCGGCGGCTGTGACCCCTGCCTCCGCCGCCTCCGCCGCCTCGAACACGCCCTTACGGGTCATGCCGTTGGGCGACTCCATAACCTGGGGCGTGGGAAGCAGCACGGGCAACGGCTACCGGGGACCGTTGTGGAACAAGCTCGCGGCGGACGGCCATCCGCTGGACTTCGTGGGCACGTTGCGGGGCGGTTCGATGTCCGACCCCGACAACGAAGGCCATTCCGGATACCGCATCGACCAGATCGCCGCACTCGCCGACGCCTCGCTGACCCGCTACCGGCCCAACGTCGTGACACTGCACATCGGTACCAACGACCTCCAAGGGGCCTCCGAGGTCGACACCGCCATCGCCCGGCTGACGTCGCTGGTCCAGCAGGTCACCGCCGACGCCCCGGACGCAACCGTCCTGGTCGCGTCCCTGGTCGTGTCCACCAGCAGCTCGGAGGAGCGGTTCCGGGGCGCGTACAACCAGGCCATCCCCCACATCGTGCGCGACGCACAGGCCGCGGGCAAACACGTCGCATACGTCGACATGAGCGGCCTGACCACGGCCGATCTGGCCGACCCCCTGCATCCCAACGACTCGGGCTACCAGAAGATGGCCGACGCCTTCCACCGCGGCATCCAGGCCGCGGACAGTGCCGGGTGGCTGAAGAACCCCGCACCCGCCCCCGCACGCGTGCAGTCCGGCATCGCCGGCAAGTGCCTGGACGTCGACGGCGCCAAGACCGCCGACGGCACCGCCGTCCAGATCTGGGGCTGCGGCGGCGGTGCCAACCAGGTCTGGTCCGCCTACACCGACGGCACCCTGCGCTCCATGGGCAAGTGTCTCGACGCCGCCGGCGGGGGCACGGCCAACGGCAACAAGGTGCAGATCTGGGCCTGCCACGGCGGCGCCAACCAGGTCTGGCAGCCCTACAACGGCGGCTACCGCAACCCCGCCTCCGGCCGCTGCCTCGACGATCCGGGCTTCTCCACCGCCGACGGCACGCAGCTCCAGCTGTGGGACTGCACCGGCGGCTCCAACCAGAAGTGGACGACTCTGACCGCCGGATGACCCCGGCTTCCGGGACCTGAGAACCACCCCCACCTATGTGCCGGGCGCCGTCGCCGCCCGCTGTTCGCTCCCACGCGCGTCGGGGGCGTCCGGCACATAGGTGTGAGGGGGCTCGGCTCGTCCTGGGCCTGCCCCCGCCGGCGCGCCGTCAGGCGCTGGCGCGGGTGACCAGGCGGGTGGGCAGGATCAGCGGGGTGGGGTCCTGTCCGTTGACGAGCGCGACGAGCATGCGCGCCATCTCCCGTCCGAGAGCCGTGATGGGCTGATGGACGGTGGTGAGCGGCGGATCGGCGATCCTTGCGACGGTCAGGTCGTCGAAGCCGACCACGGCGACGTCGGCGGGGACGCGTCGGCCGGTCTCCCGCAGTGTGCGCAGCGCTCCCGCTCCCATGTTGTCGTTGGCGGCGAACACGCCGTCCACGTCCGGGTGTTCGGCGAGCAGTGCGGCCATGGCGGCGGCTCCGCTGGGCTCGGTGAAGTCGCCCTCCTGCGGCGGGAGGGGATCGAGGCCGGCTGCCAGCATGGCGTCCCGGTAGCCGCGGTACCGGGCGCGCCCGGCTTCGGTGTCCAGACGCCCGCAGATCGCGGCCACGCGAGTCCGGCCGCCCGAGAGCAGGTGCTCGGTCGCCGCGCGCCCTCCGCCGACGTTGTCGACGTCCACGTACCACCGGGGGGCCGGACCGGCCGGGCGTCCGCCGAACACGACGGGCATCTCCGCCTCCTCGGCCAGCCGGGCGAGCGGATCGTCGTCGCGCAGCGCCATCAGCATGACCCCGTCGGCGCCTTTGGACCGAAGGAGTTCCTCCACGCGCTTGCGGCCCCGCTCGGAGGCGGCCAGGCAGAGCATCAGATGCAGGTCGGCCTCCTCCAGAGCGGCCGACGCCCCCACGATCACCTGGGCGAAGAACGGATCCGCGAAGATCGACGGATCCTCTCCGGCGACCACCAGGGCGGCCGCGCCCGTCTGACGGGTGGCCAGAGCGCGGGCGGTCGGATTGGGTACGTAACCGAGTTGTCGGACGGCCCGTTCGACCGCCTCGCGCTTGGCGCGGCTGACGTGCGGGGCGTTGTTGAGAGCGCGGGAGGCCACGGAACGGGAGACGCCGGCGCGCTGGGCGACCTCGTCGAGCGTCGGCGGGCGACGCGGCGCGTGTGCTGCCATGAACCATGAGCCTTTCCCTCCCGACCGGGCGGGAAGACGTGGGACAGGGGCGGAGCCGGTCAGGGACCGACGACTGGGAGCGCTTCCAGTTCTGGGGACTGTAGAGCTTTGTATGCGCCTTGTGAAGGGCTGGTCCCGTACGTCGACTCTTGACAGCTGTGCCGGCCCGCCACACGATACCGACCACACCCCATGGATTTTCAGCGGTGTTTGGGACTGCTTCCAGTGGGAGCGCTCCCAGAACGAGCACAAGGGAACGCCGTACCACCGCACTTCCTCAGCGCGTCGCACGCCCGGGACGAGAGCGTGCCACGCATCCCCGCCAGGAAACCGAGGTACATTCATGCGCCGCAGACTCCGCGCCCTCACGGCAGCGCTTTTCGCCCTGCCGCTGGCGCTCGCCGCCGCACCGTCCGCCCACGCCGCCGACCCGACCACCATGACCAGCGGGTTCTACGTGGATCCGGACTCCAGCGCGAAGCGGTGGGTCGCCGCCAACCCCGGCGACGGCCGGGCGCCGGCGATCGACGCCTCCATCGCCCACACCCCGATGGCCCACTGGTTCGGCTCCTGGAGCGGCACCATCGGCACCGCCACGGGGGCGTACGCGGGAGCGGCGGACCGCTCGGACAAACTGCCCATCTTCGTCGCGTACAACATCTACAACCGCGACTACTGCGGCGGGCACTCCGCGGGCGGAGCCGCTTCACCCTCCGCCTACGCGACCTGGATCGCCCAGTTCGCCGGCGGGATCGCGGGCCGCCCGGCCGTCGTCATCCTCGAACCGGACTCCCTCGGGGACTACGGCTGCATGACACAGGCTCAGATCGCCGAGCGCCAGGGCATGCTCACCGGCGCGCTCGCCCAGTTCAACCGCCAGGCCCCCAACACCTGGGTCTACCTCGACGCCGGCAACCCGGGCTGGACGGACGCGGCGACCATGGCCCGGCGCCTCAACGACGCCGGCCTCCGCCAGGCCCACGGCTTCTCGCTCAACATCTCCAACTACTTCACCACCGCCGAGAACACCGCCTACGGCAACGCCGTCAACAGTGAACTCAGCGCCCGCTACGGCTACACCAAGCCCTTCGTCGTGGACACCAGCCGCAACGGGAACGGCTCCAACGGCCAGTGGTGCAACCCCTCGGGCCGCCGCATCGGCACCCCGACCCGCACGGGCGGAGGCGCCGAGATGCTGTTGTGGATCAAGGCACCGGGCGAGTCCGACGGCAACTGCGGTGTCGGAGCCGGCTCCTCGGCCGGACAGTTCCTCCCCGAGGTCGCCTACAAGATGATCTACGGCTACTGATCCAGGACTCCGTGGCCCGGTACATCCGCCCCCGCGGCCCGGCCACGGGCACCGTCCGCTCACCCATGCATCGATCAGGAGCAGCCATGACACCACGCAGCCCACGGCGCCGCGCGGCCGCCGTCATCGCGGCGCTCACCGCGTGCGCCGCTCTCACCGCGACGCAGGCGCAGGCCGCGCCCGCGCAGGACGAGATCACCCCGGCCACGAAGTTCTACGTGGACCCGCACAGCAAGGCCGCGAAGCAGGCTCTCGCGGACTTCAGGAACGGTGACATCGAGAACGCCACGAACATGGCCAAGCTCGCGAGCTGGCCGCAGGCCGAGTGGTTCACAAAGGGCACGCCCGACGAGGTGCGCACCAAGGCGAACACGCTCGTCCGCCGGGCCCGGGCCGTCAAGCGGACCCCCGTCCTCGTCGCCTACAACGTCCCGGGCCGGGACTGCTCGCAGTACTCCAGCGGCGGAGCCGCATCATCCGCCGCCTACCGGCAGTGGATCGACGCCTTCGCCACCGGCATCGGTGACAACAGGGCGGTGGTCGTGGTCGAGCCCGACGGCCTGGCCCTGCTTCCCAAGGACTGCGGGCCCGCCACCGACCCGACCGGCGACCTCACGGCCGCCCGCATCGCCGACCTCGCCTACGCCGTCAGGACCCTGAAGGCGAGGCCGCACACCGCGGTCTACCTGGACGCGGGCAACGTCCAGTGGCGAGCCGTCGGCGACATCGCGCAGCGGCTGCTGGACGCCGGGGTCCGGTACGGCGACGGCTTCGCCCTGAACGTGTCCAACACCCACCCCACCGAGCACAACGCCAGGTACGGCACCTGGATAGCCAAGTGCATGTGGTTCGCCACCGACGGACCCGAACAGGCACGCGGCCACACCGACTGGTGCGCCAGCCAGTACTACTCGTCCGCCGCTCCCAACGACGGCGCCCCCGGCAACAGCGTCTCCTCCGCCGACCCCGCCACCTGGCGGTGGACCGACGCCTGGTTCGACCAGAACGTGGGCACCCCGCCTGCCGACGCACTGCGTCACTTCGTGATCGACACCAGCCGCGACGGTCTGGGCGCCTGGACCCCGGAGCCGGGCAAGTACAGCGGGGACCCGGAGGTCTGGTGCAACGCGCCCGGCCGTGGTCTCGGCCCGCGCCCCACCGCCGACACCGGCGTCCCCCTGGTCGACGCCTACCTGTGGATCAAGATCCCCGGTGAGTCCGACGGCAGCTGCACACGCGGCACCGGCGGCACGATCGATCCCGAGTACGGCATCGTGGATCCGCCCGCCGGCACCTGGTGGCCCGACCAGGCCCACACCCTGGCCCGCAACGCGGTACCGCGCCTGACGTTCAACCGCTGAGCGCGGCCGGGCACGGCACCGGGTCAGGAGCGAGGGGTTTCCTCCAGCTTCTCGAAGAAGAACTCGTGCTTGGGAAAGGAGACGTCGTACTCGTGGCCGGGCTGCGGCGGCAGCAGTGGGGAGGCCTGTAACAGGCGCCACCCGTCCTGCAGCGCGGCAAGCCCGGTGGGGTAGGGCGGCTCGTCGCCGTCACCGGTCGTCGGACGGGTCCGGCCGGTCCCGTCGTACCGGGACCAGCCCACGACATCGGCGTCGAGGGCCGACGTCGCGAGGTAGAGGATCAGAATCCGCTGTCTCATGCGTGGCTCCTTGGGGCGGGCCGGTTGCTGACGCGCGTGACCCAGTGCTCGATGTCGAACGAGTCGTCACCGGTCAGGGCCCGCCACAGCAGGACCCGGTTGTAGATCTCCAGTCGGGCGGTGGCCTGCTCGTACCAGGGGAAGTACGTGTTGAGTTCCGCGGTCACGGCCTGGTCGTGCAGGTCGGAGGTGTCCCACAGGCGTACCTGCGGCACGGTGGGATTGAGGCGGAGTTTGTACAGGGAGCGGCGGCGCGCGGTGTCGTTGCGACGGCCGCCGTGCCAGATGCCGTGGTGCACGAGGACGACCGTGCCCGCCGGGCAGGTCAGCCGTGTCTGCCCCCTGAGGTTCTGCACGCGGCCGATGTCCGTCTCGTTGATCCTGCGCAGATGGCTTCCGGGCACGCTGAGCGTGCCGCCCATCTCGGCGGTCACGTCGTGCGGGTAGTACATGAGCTGGATGTCGAACGCATCCGGCCGTACGTCGATGATCGCGTCCGCGTGGAGCGGCTGCGCCTGTCCCTCGTGCGGCTCGCGCACATGCACCGCATGGTGGTCCACGGTCGGCTCCGGGCCGACCAGGCTCTCCACGGCGCCGGCGACGACCGGCAGAGCGAGCAGCTCGTGGACAAAGCTGTCCTTTGCGAACGCCTCGCCCAGCGGAGTGCCGTAGGACACGTCCGGTATGCCCTCGGCCAAGGTGGCGACGGCGCGTTCATTGATCTCCTGCGGCACCACTCCGTCCAGGCGCAGAAACCCCTGCGCGACGAAGCGCGCCACCTGAACAGACGTCAGGAGGTGCTTGGTTGGCATGCGACGAACGTACGTGCCAAGTCCGGCTCGGTCGTGGGCTGAAATCGTCCACTGCTGGTAATTTTTCGTCCTCGTGAAGCTCGTGACGCTACGGCTCGACGGGGCGCCCACCGTGGTCGACGCCGGCATCGGGGTGCACGGCGTGTCCACCGCGCACGACGTCTTCCGGCTGCCCGACCTGTGGCAGCTGCACCTCTACCACTACGAGGGTGCTCTGGCCCTCGGGCGGTCGGTCCACCCCGTACGACCCGGCCATGTCAGCCTGGTGCCGCCGGACGCGGAGGTGCATTTTCACTACCGGGGCAGGTCGGAGCACCTCTACGTGCATCTACGGATGCACGACAGCGGAACCGCGCGGGTGGTCCCGGTGATGCAGGACGCCGGGGCACAGAGCACGCGCCTGGCCGATCTGCTCCGCCACGCCGTGACGGCCATGCCGACCTCTCCCCCAAGAGCCACCGCCGAGGTCTGGGCCGCGCTGTGGCGCATCGCCGAGTTGCCGAGGAGCGATGCGACCGGGCGCCGCCACCCCTTCGTGGCGGCCGCACAGGCCCACATCGAGGAGCACCTGGCAGGCCCGCTGTCCGTACCGGACATCGCTCGTGCGGTCGGCGTCTCCCACACGCACCTGACGCGCGTGTTCCGTGCCGAGACCGGTCTCACGGTCGTGTCGTACATCCGGCACCGGCGCCTTCAGCGCGCCCGCCACCTGCTGTTGTCCTCCACCCTGTCCATCACCGCCATCGCCGCGGCCGTGGGCATCGCCGACCTCCAGGCCTTCAACAAGGCCTGCCGCCGGGAACTCGGCGCGAGCCCGCGTGACGTCCGCGCGGCCGGGCACGGGAGAACGAGTTCGCCGGCACGGCACAAGGCCGGGTGTTGAGAGCGGTAGGAAGAGTGGACTTCAGCTTCCTGGCGTCTACGACTGGTACGCGTGCGCTCGCAGTAGGGCAGGAAGGTGACCTGTCGGCGTACCGCCCATCCCGATCGACAGTGGGCGGGAGTGGATACTGGCCCTGACAGCAGGCATGGATGAAGGGTACGGCCAGTGACCAGCGACAACCGCATAGGACCGCCCAGCTTTGGAAGCGAACGCGAAATACTGCGGGCTTTTCTCGACTACCACCGCGCGACCCTCGCCATGAAGTGCGAAGGGCTTACCGACGAGGAGCTGCGGCAGCAGTCGATGCCGCCGTCCACGCTTTCGCTGCTCGGTCTGGTGCGGCACATGGCAGAGGTGGAGCGTGCTTGGTTCCGTCGTGTGTTCGAGGACAACGACGCGCCCATGGTCTGGTCCGACCGGATCGACTTCCAGGCGGCGTACGACGCGAGCGCGTCGACCAGGGAGGAGGCGTTCGCAGCCTGGGAGGCCGAGGTGGAGAACTCGCGCCGTGTCGAGCGGGAGGCCGCATCACTGGACCAGGCCGGGTACCAGCCGAGATGGGGCGAGGAGGTCTCGCTGCGGATGGTGATGGTGCACGTGCTCCTGGAGTACGGCCGCCACAACGGGCACGCGGATTTCCTGCGTGAGGGCATCGACGGAACCGTGGGCGCCTGAGTCCGTGCCGCGATGGGCCCCATCGCGGCCGTCCACCCCTTGAAACCGGTCATCTAGTCGGTGTCGGTCGCTGCCAGCACGGCTATCCGGCGGCGATCGGGGGAGAGCGCGGCCAGGCCGTAGTCGGAGCCGATGTCGTTGTGGAACCACTCCGCGTCGGCTTCGAAGTGGAACCACGTACTCTGCAGGGCCTGCCGCTCCACCTCCGGCGCGCTCGCGTCCGCCGGAGCACCGCTGAGGGCCGCCATCGAGCGCCATGCCCACAGCCTGCCGAAGGCACCGTGCACGCCCGAGCTGTGGATGCCTCCCATCGAGGCTGTTTCGAACAGCAGGTGCCAGACCTCCTTCATCGGGCGGACCGCGATCTCGAAACGATCCGTCGGACCGAGACCGTCCACGCAGGCCATGGGCAGGGTCGGCAGCAGGGCGGGCACCTGGTCGGGCGTGATGGCCTCGTCCAGCAGGAAGACCCAGGCTCCGCAGGAACCCCAGTCGCCTGCCTGCGGAGCGGCGACGATCGTCTCGTACACGTCGACCGTGGCGACGTCGTGGAGGGCGGACGGTTCCACCGAGCGTGGTGTGGGCGGGTCCATCCGGCCCGTGGCGGGCAGCTGGGACGACACTCCGCTGGCGGAGCCGCGCACGGAACGGCTGGGAAAACTCACGCCGGCTTCGAAGTCTCGGCGGTGTGCCGGAAGCCATGCCAGAGGGTGCCAGCCGGGTCGTACGAGAGTCCAGTCCCGCAGCGGCCCGCGGGCCTCGGTGTCCGCGCCGCGGAGCAGCAGTTCGTGGTAGAGGCAGGCGCGCAGTTCGTCCAGCTTCTTCCACTCACGCCGGTCGAAGACGGTGGCGACCAGGTCGGGGACCTGCTGATGCTCCGCGAGGAGCGAGGCGACGAAGGGAGTCCGCAGGTCGGGGCGCGTTCCCGTGGGAGGTTTGTCCTCAAGGAGCCGCAGCAGTTGTGTCAGGCTGTCGCGGCCGGGCGTGAGCGCCAGCACACGTATGACATGGGCGAGTTGGCGTTCGTACTCCCGCACCTGTTCGCAGGCGGCGGCATGCCGGTCCACCAGCTCTGACCCCAGCCTGCGCACGAACGCGACCTCACCTTGCGCGGCGCGCTGCTCGGTCTCGCCCCATACGAGGCGGGACAGACTCTCCTCGGTCTCTTCCATGATCCTTGAGCCTACGTCGACAGGCTGAGGGCGGCCGTCCCGGCCCGACACCGGGTCAGGGCATCGTGCTCTCGTCTCCGTAGGGGGCCGGCGCGCCGCGCCGGCCCTCCGGGAAAGCTAGGAGAAGGAGCGCAGGCGGGCCTCGATGTGCGCGGCGGCGCCCTCCATGAGGGTGTCGGCGATGGCCTCCACCGTACGGGCCCGCCAGGGCTCCAGGGACGTGCCGGCGACCACCTGGTTGAACGCCCCCATCGAGGGGCCGCAATGGACCAGGTAGTCCACCCGGGACCGCGGGTCGCCTGTCGTCGCGAGACGGAAGCCGCGGTCGAAGTAGCCGCGGAACAAGGCGGCCAGCTCCGCCTTCGGGTCCTGTCCGAGGGAGCCCGGCGGGACGGACACTCCCGCGAGGTACCGGTCGAGAACCTGACTTCTGGTCTCCTCGTCGAGTTCGGCGACGGACCCGTGGCGGCGCCAGAGTTCCTGCAGCTTCGCCGCCCTGGCCGGGAAGAACAGCCCACGCTTGAGGTACCGGGCCTGCACACCGAGTTCGAACATCTCGCCCCAGGGGGCCGTGTCCACGTCGTACTCGCGCGCCTCCTGCAGGATGTCCTTCACCTCCACGCTGGTCGCAGCCTCGACGGAACACTGGTTGACCGATCCGGTGAGCACGAACTCGGCTCCCAGCAGGAAGGCCGCCGCGACCGCCTGGGGAGTGCCGAGCCCGCCCGCGCAGCCGACGTGCACCCGGTGGCCGGGAAGGGCCTTCTCGTCCCGCAGGCGGAGGACCGTCGGCAGCAGGGTCGGCAGGTCGGCCGTGCTGCTCAGCCAGCCGCCGTCCGCCTCCACGCAGAGGTCGTCCGCCATGGGCCGCGCCGCGGCCGTGCGCGCCTCCGCCTCGGTCACCTCCCCCGCTTCGAGGAGCTGCCGCACCACACGCTCCGGTGGCGGGGCGAGGAACTCCGCGGCGACGTCGCTCCGGGACACCTTCGCGATGATCCGTCCGCCCTTGAGCCGGAACCGGACCAGGGCCGGCGTGATCAGAGGGAAGCCCGAGGCCTCGATCAGGTCCACCCCGTGGCGCAGAAGCAGGTCGACCAGTGCGGACTCCTGCTCCGGTGCCCCGTGCCGGTAGAGCAGGTTGACGCCGAAGGCACTGCCGAGTCCCAGTTCCCCGGTCAGCTCACGCAGGTGCCGGTCCAGTTCGCTGGTGCCGAGACCCCCGGTGCCCAGGAAGCCCACGAGTCCCGCCTTGGCCAGCGCCGTCAGCATCTGCTTGCCGGAGATGCCGCCGTACAGCGAACCGGCCAGATAGGCGCGCCGCAGCCCGTACCGTTCGCGGAAGCTCCGGGCCCCGAGGCCGTCGGCGCTCACTTCACGGCGCTCCGCCGCGGGCGTGGTCGTCGCGGTCACGGTGTCGCTGGTGGTGGTCGCGGTGGCGGTGCGGGGCGCCACGGGCGCGGGCGCCGCGGACGGTGCCGGAAGCGGCTCGGCAGCCTCCCTGATGCGGCTCACCAGCTTGGTGAGCACGCGGCCGGGGCCCAGCTCCACGAACTCGAAGTCGCCGTGTCCCATCAGGGAGCGCACCGTCTCGCTCCACCGGACCGGGGAGGAGATCTGTGCCGCCAGGGTCTCCTTGAGCGCCTCGAAGCGGTACGGCCGGGCGTCGGCGTTGGCCAGTACGGGGATGCCGGGCGCCCGCAGGGTGAACCCCTCGAGGAAGCGCGCGAACTCCTCGGCGGCTCCCCGCATGTAGCGGGAATGGAAGGGCGCGCTGACGTTGAGCCGGACCGCCCGGGCGCCCGCGGCCTCCACCGCGCGGCAGGCAGCGTCGATCTCATCGCCCGGACCGGACAGGACGAACTGGTCCATGGCGTTGTGGTTGGCCAGGTCCAAGCCGTCGAGGCCGGAGTCCGCGAGGACACGCATGACGGTGGCCTCGTCGGCGCCGACCACCGCGGCCATGGCACCGCCATCGGCGGCCGCCATCAACGCGCCGCGCCGCTGCACGAGCCTCAGCCCGGTCTCGAAGTCGAAGACCCCCGACGCGAACAGGGCCACGTACTCGCCGAGACTGTGTCCGATCAGGTAGTCCGCCGGTACCGGATCCTGTTCGACCCGCTCGAGGTAGGACAGGGCGCTCACCACGTAGAGCGCGGGCTGGGTGAACTCGGTGCGGCCGAGCCGGCGCCCGGGGTCCTCGGTGCACAGCTCCTCGATCGAGTACCCGAGCACCCGGTCCGCCGCCGCAGTCTGCTCGGGGAACTTCTCGAACAGGCCCTTGCCCATGCCCCGCTGCTGGGATCCTTGGCCTGGGAATCCGTAGACCTTCATGCGGTGTGCCTTCCTGGGTGTCTGTGGGGCGGCGAGCTGCTGGATTCTGGTCAGCAGGCCCGGGTCGTGTCCGAAGGGGCTGAGCAGGGGCAGGGACCGGGAGCGCGTCCCCGGCGGGAGGTTCTGGCGCACGAAGTTGTGCAGGGTGCCGGACGGGCCGAGGTCCAGGTAGAGGAACTCCCCCCGCTCCCGCATGCGGGCGATGGTGTCCGCGAACTCGATGGGTCGTCGGGCGACCCTCGTGAAGTGGTCCACGGTCGGCCGGTCCACCAGACCGCCGTCCACGCTGGACACCCACGGGATGCGCGGCGGTGCGAACTCCACGCCTGCGAAAGCCTGGTGACAACCGTCGAGAACCGGGTCCATCAGGCGGGAGTGGTAGCCGTACTCCACCGGCACGCGCTGGTGCACCACATCGGCGGCGCGCAGTGCGGACTCGGCGCGGGCCAGGTCCTCCTCGGTACCCGCGACCACGAAGTGGCCGGGGTAATTGCGGGCCGCGATGTCACAGGCCCGCAGGGCGGGGACGCGGTCGATCACCTCCGGCCCCGCGAGCACGGCCAGCATGCCGCCGCGGGGGCCCGCCCGCAGCGCGCCGGCCTGGCGGAGCAGCAGTCGCAGGCAGTCGGCCGGGGCGAGGCTGCCCGACACGACGGCCGCCGTGTACTCGCCGAGGCTGGCGCCCAGCAGGTAGTCCGGCTCGATCCCCGCGGCCCGCAGGGTCTCCGCCAGCGCCAGCTCGATCATGACGATCGCCGGGTGGGTGATCCCGGTCTCGGTGAAGGGTTCGTTCTTGCGTCTCGCGGGGTCGAAAACACGTGCCAGCACCGACTCCCCGAGCTCCTCCGCGACCGTGGCGTCATGGCGTCGCAGCGCGGCACGGAACACCGGGTCGGCGTCGAAGAGTTCCTGGCCCATCCGGTAGTACTGGGAGCCCTGGCCGGAGAACATGAAGACGACGGGCAGTGTCCCGGTGCCCGAGCGGCGGTCGCCGTAAGGGGTCGGCTTGCTCATCGGTAGCTCTCCCAGAACAGTCCCGCGGCCGGCACGGGACCCGCGCTGACCGGATCGCCGCTGACCGGGTCGGCTGTCGGCGCGGTACCCCGGAGGACGAGTCGCCGGTTCAGCACGGGCTGCGGCAGCGGGGCGCGGGTGGGGCGGGGGCCGGCCGGGGCGGGCGCGAGCAGCACATGGGCGTTCGTGCCGCCGTCGGCGAAGCAGTTGAGGGCGGCGACCTCGGCCGCGTCCGGCCAGGGCCGCGGCTCCCGTGGGAAGTACAACGGCGAGGCGGCCAGGTCGAAGTGCTCCAGCGGCTCCTGACCGGAGCGGAACGGCACCTGCTCACGGTGGTGCAGCATGAGGACGACCTTGATGAACGCCGCGATGCCCTCCGCGGCCAGCGGGTGGCCGATGTTCGGCTTGATCGAGCCGAGGGCGACCGGCTGGGCCGAGCCGGAGCGGTAGACCGCCTCCACCGCCTTGAGTTCGAGCAGGTCGGTGACGGTCGACCCGGAACCGTTGGCCTCGACCCACCCGACGTCGCCCGGGGTGTGGCCGCTGCGGGCCAGCGCCTCGGCCATCACCTCCTTCTGCGCTTGCAGGTTGGGGGTCGCCGGGCCCGCCGTCCGGCCGTCGTTGTTGATCGCGATGCCCCTCACGACGGCGAGCACCCGGTCCCCGTCGGCCTGCGCCCGGGTCAGCGGCTTCAGCACGACGACCCCGACGCCCTCGGCGAGCACCAGCCCCGCCGCCCGGCGGTCGAACACATGGAACTCGGCTCCGGGATTGAGCAGCCCGCGCCGCCCGAACACCTGGTGCGCACGGTCGTCCGCCAGCAGGCTCACCCCCGCGACCACGGCCGCCTCGATGTCCCCGGCGCGCAGTGCCTGCACGGCCATGTCCATCGCCACGAGGGACGAGGAGCAGGCGGTGTCGATCACCACGCTGGGCCCGCGCAGGTCGAAGAACTGCGAGACGTTCGCGGCCAGGTAGTTCTGGCCGGTGACGACCACCGGGTTCTTCGCCCGCTCCAGCCGGGTGGGATCCGGCGTGTGGGTGGCGCGCCCCCCGACGTACACACCGATGCGGCGGCCCTTGAGTTCGGCCGGCCGGTAGCCGGCCTGGTGCGTGGCGGCGTTCACCTCCTCCAGCAGGAGCAGCGCCTGCGGGTCCATGGCCGCGGCATCCGCCTCGGGCAGCAGGAACGCTTCGGGATCACAACGCAGTACGTCGTCCAGCAGCCCCGCGTGGTGGTCGACAGGCCGGCCGAAGAGCGTCTCGGGGACGGGGCGCAGGGCCGAACGGCCCTGCCGCAGCAGCTCCCAGTACGCGCTCGGGGAACCGGCGCCGGGGAACCGACAGGACATACCGACCACGGCGATGTCCTCGGTGGCCCCGGCGGGGCGCCGGGTGGCCGACGGCGCGGGGGCCGCCGGCCCGTCGGCGCCCTCGCGCGGGACGGCGGGTGCCGGGGCCGGTGCCCGGTCGGGGGGCGCGGCCCCGTCGGTGACGGGCTCCGCGGGCTTCGTGCCGAAGGCGGCGACGAGTTCCTCGGGGTGCGCCTCGCCGAGGTGGGCGGCGAATTCGTCGATCGTCGGGTGCTCCAGCAGGGCCGAGGGGTCGACCGACACGTCCAGCCGTCGGGCGATCGTCTGCACGAGCTGCGAGACCATGATCGAGTCCACGCCGTAGTCGGCCACCGGCACGTCACCGGACAGCTTGGTCCGGTCGAAACGCAGGTCCTCGGCGAGCCGGTCGAGCAGCCAGGAAGCCGCCGCGCCGACCGCGCCGGTGACCTGGGCGGGGCCCGCGTCGCGGGGCGGCACCGAGTCCGCGACCGGAGCCGGGGTCTGCGCGGCGCCTGCCTCGGCCGCCGGCGCCGGGGCCGGTGCCGGTGCCGCGTCCAGCCGACGGTCCGTCAGCCGTTCGGGACGCCAGTCGGCATCGGGGCGCACCACGACCGGCATGACCACACGGGCGCCGCTGCGCAGCGCGCGCTCCAGCAGCGCCAGTCCCTGTTCGTCGGAGAGAGCGGCCAGCCCCGAAGCCTGGTAGGCGGCGCTGCGCGCCTCCCCCATGCCGGTCTCCTTCCAGCTGGGCCACTGCACGCTGACGAGGGGCAGCCCGTACGGCCGCGCCTCGGCGACCGCGTCCAGATAGGCGTTGGCCATGGCGTAGTCGCTCTGGCCGACCGCCAGCGCGGGCACCGTCGCGGCGACCGACGAGTACAGCACGAACAGGCTCAACGGCTCCTCGCGGAAGCATTCCACCAGCGCGTCGAGGCCGAAGATCTTGGGGCCGAGCACCCGGGCGATGCCGTCCTGCGGCTTGCGGACGAACGCGGGGTTCTCGAAGTCGGTGAACCCGGCGCTGTGGACGACTCCGCCGACCGGCCCGAGTTTCTGTTTCACGTCCGCCAGAACCTTGGCCAGGGCCTCCCGCTCTTCCAGCGGTACGGCGACGACCTCCAGCTCCACCCCCTGCTCCGCCAGCTCGGCGAGCGGGCGGAGCTTGCGGCCGAGAGCGGTGTCCGCGGAGATGTGCGCGGCCCACTCGGAGCGGGGCGGGAGTTCCTCGCGGCCGGTGAGGACCACCTTGCGCACACCGTGCCGGGCGACGAAGTGCCGGGCGGTGAGCAGCCCGATGCCTCGGGTACCCCCGGTCACCCAGAGGACGTGCCCCGCGGGGAACCGTATCTCCCGGTGGTCGGGCCCGTCGACCGGTTCGCGCAGTACCGCGCGGTGCCGGAGGCCGTCCCGGTAGGACACCTCCGCGTACTCCGCCTCGGCGCGCAGTTCGTCGACCGTCCAGCGGCACACCTGCTCGTCGGTGGCGTGCTGTCCGACGTCCAGGTGCCGGGAACGGACGTGGCGGTACTCGCTCTGGAGCATCCGGTAGAGCCCCACGCGGGCCGCGCCGCCGAGTCCGGCGGCGCCGTCGGTCCCGGCCCGGGTGCCACGGGAGACCAGCAGGGCGCGCAGGCCGCCGCGGCTGTGCTCGACGGCGTGCTGCATCCAGCGCAGCCACACGGGCAGCACCGAGTGGGCGGACGGCAGGGCGGGATCGGCGCAGCCGGCCAGGTCGACCACCGCGTCGAAGCGGTCCCAGCGGGTGCCGGCGGCGGCGAGGTCCGCCGCCATCCGGTCGTGGTCGAGCATCTCGGCGCCGGGCAGCGCGGCGGACAGGCGGGCTGCCAGGGCCTCGGTGCCCGGCACGGTCAGCACGGCGGTCCGGACGGGCGGGGCGGTGCGCCCGTCCGGTTCCGCCGGGACCCAGTGCCGGGTCAGCAGCAGCCCGTCTCCGGCCATCCGGTCACCGTCCTGGCGCGCCAGTTCCTCGTCGGCCGCCGCGAGCCATACCCGTTCGCCCAGGAAGGGATAGCCCGGCAGTGACACGCGGGCCGGGCGGCCGGCCGGGTGCAGGGCCGACCAGTCCACCCGCTGCCCCGAGCACCAGGCCGCGGCGCAGGCGGCCGGCCCGGGGGCGGCAGGCGGCTCGCCCGCGATCGCCCGGCGCGGGTCGACCACACCGGTCCAGCTGTCGGCCGGGGTGCCACCTGCGGCGAACTCGTCGAGGCGCGCGATCAGTTCCGGCAGGTCCCGGAAGAGGACGGCGAACCGGTGGGCCATGGCCTCGCGGCCTGTCTGGAGCGTCCAGGCGACCTCCTCCGGCGCCGACGCTGCGCCCTCCGCGCGCAGATGTGCGGCGAGGCGGCGCGCCTGCTCCGTGAGCCGGTCGGCGTCCCGCGCGGACAGCACGGCCAGCTGGGCACCGGTGGCTCCGGGGCGGGAACCCCGGTTGTCGAGGTACTCCTGGAGGACGATGTGCGCGTTGGTGCCCCCGGCACCGAAGGAGCTGACGCCCGCGGTCCTGGGTCGCACCGTGCCGTCCGGGTCGACGCGGCGCGGCCACGGGGCGCGTTCGCGCTGCACCCGCAGGGGGGTGGCCGCGAAGTCGATATTCGGGTTGAGCCGGTCCGAGTGCAGGGAGGGCACCAGCTCGCCGTGCCGCATCTGGAGCAGCACCTTGGTGATGGCCGCGATCCCCGCCGCCGACTCGGCGTGCCCGATGTTCGACTTGACCGAGCCGATCGGCAGCCGCTCGGGGGCCTCGTCGCGGAAGGCCCGCAGCATGCCGGTGACCTCGACCGGGTCCCCGAGGGAGGTTCCGGTCCCGTGCGCCTCCACATAGTCCAGGTCGCCGGGCCGCAGCCCGGCCCGGTCCAGCGCGGCCCTCAGGAGGTCGCCCTGGGCCTGCGGGCTGGGGACGCTGTAGCCGGCGCCCGCCCCGCCGTGGTTGACCGCGGAGGCCTTGACCACCGCCAGGATCCGGTCGCCGTCGGCCAGCGCGGCGTCGAGGCGCTTGAGCAGGACGGCGCCGGAGCCCTCGGCGGGAACGTAGCCGGTGCCGCCCTCCCCGAAGCTGCGGCAGCGGCCGTCCTCGGCGAGGAAACCGCGCTGCGCGAGCTGCAGGAACTTCACCGGGTGGCTGGAGATGTTGACGCCGCCCGCGACCGCGACGTCACAGTCGCCGTCGCGGATGGCCTGGCACGCCTGGTGGACGGTGACCAGCGAGGAGGAGCACATCGTGTCCAGGGCGACGCTGGGCCCGGTGAAGTCGAAGAAGTACGAGACGCGGTTGGCCACGGAGGCGTACGACGAGGAGGTGGCGAAGCCCTTGCCGCGCAGCGCGTCCTGCACCCCGTACAGCTGGTAGTGGCCGTACATCATGCCCACGAACACACCGGTGCGGGTGCCGCGCAGCTGCTCGCGGGTACAGCCCGCGTCCTCCAGCAGATGCCAGACGGTCTCCAGGAACACCCGCTCCTGGGGATCGGTGTGCTCGGCCTCGATCTGTGACATCCGGAAGAACAGCGGATCGAACCGGTCGGCGCCGCGGACGAATCCGCCCCACTTGCCGTAGGTCTTGCCGAAGACGGACTTGTCCGCGTCGTAGAACCGGCTGTGGTCCCAGCGCTCGGCCGGGATCTCCTCGATGCTGTCCCGGCCCGCCCGCAGGTTCCGCCAGAACTCGTCCACGTCGTCGGCCTGCGGGAAGCGTCCGGCGACGCCGATGATCGCGATCTCGGCGCCGGCGGTGCCGGGCCGCGCGGGTGCGGTGCCGGTGGTGGCCTCCGCGGCGGGGGCGGGCCCGGTGGTGCGGACGGTGGTGGCGGCGAACGCGTCGGGGTGCGCCTGGGTGAGGTGTTCCGCCAGCTCGCTCACGGTCACGTGCTCGAAGAGGAGGGTCTTCGACAGGGGGCCGACGTGGTCTTCGAGACGTCGTATCAGGCTCATGGTGATCAGGGAGTCCACACCGTAGTGGTCGAAGGGCTCCGTGACGGTGATCTCCGTCTCGGGCAGCTTCAGCTCCTCGGCCAGCAGGCGCAGGACCAACTGCTCGGCGGTGACCTTGCCGCCGGCCGGGTCCGTCGCCGGGGCGGTGGGCCGCGGTTGGGGGGCCGGCGTCGTCGGGCCGGCCGCGGAGGCCGGGGCGCCCGTGCGGAACGGCCCGCCGTCCAGGGCCGCCAGTGTCCTCGCCGGCTCACCGGGCGTGAGCAGGAGTCTGGGGGCGGTGCCGGCCAGGGCGCGCTGGAGGGCGTCCAGGCCGGCTTCGGTGGCCACCGGCCGCATGCCGAGCACCGTGCCCATGTACTCCTCGGCCGTGGCGTCGATGCGCATGCCGCCCTCGGTCCACACCGGCCAGGCGGCGGCAAGGGTGCGGCCCCGGCGCGTCCCGGCCTGGCGCCGCCGCTCGCGCAGTTCGGCGAAGTGGTCGAGGAAGGCGTTGGCGAAGGCGTAGTCGGTCTGGCCCGCGTTGCCGAACGCCGCCGCCGCCGAGGAGAAGGCCACGAAGTAGTCCAGGGATTCGTCCCGGGTCGCCTCGTCCAGCAGCACCGTGCCGTGCACCTTGGCGGCCAGCACGGCGTCCGCGTCCGCGCGGTCCTTGCCCCGCAGCAGACCGTCCCGCAGCTCACCGGCCAGGTGCAGGACGCCGCTCACCGTCCCGTGGGCGCGACGGGCCTCGTCGACCAGGGCGTGGACCGCGGCGGCGTCGGCGACGTCCGTCGGCACCACCCGTGCGCCGATGGCCTCGATCCGGGCACGTGCCTCGGGGCCGGGAGCGGTCCGGGCCGCCAGGACGATCCCGCCGTCGAGGACACCGGCAGCGCGCCGGACGGCCGCGATGTGCTCGGCGACCCGTAGGCCCAGCGCACCGGTGCCCCCGGTGATCAGGTGCGCGCCGGTACCCGTGAACACGGGCCGCGCGGTGGGGAGGTCCACCTGCCGCCAGGCCCGGCAGGTCCGGCCGGAGCGGTCGATGCGCACCTCCGGGTCGCCACCTGCGCCGAGTTCGCCGACGACGGCGTCGGCGAGCGAGACGGCGTCCACGGCCAGGACGCCGAGGTCGACGGACGGGTGCTCCTGGCGTACCGAGCGGGCGAACGCGGCCATCGCCGGGTGAGCCGGTGAGGCGGCCGGTTCCTGATAGGCGTACAGGTAGCGCAGGGCGCCGCGCCGTTGCCGCTGCCAGGCCTGGAGGAAGGCGATCGCCGTGTGGAGACCCTGCTCCACCGCGCCGCCGGTGCCGGAGTGCTCACCGGCCAGGTGGACGACGTGCAGCGGCGCGGTTCCCTCGGTACGCAGGACGGCGTCGGCGTCGAATCCGGCGCCGAGTTCGATGCGCCGGTTCTCCAGCCCCGCGGCCGTGAGGGCGGCGCACACCGCGGTTCCCTGAGTGCCGGGGTCCAGCACCAGGACCCTTCCGTCCGGCAGGCGTCCCGCTCGCGGGGCGGGCCGCCAGAAGGGTTCGAACGCGGCCACGGCCTCGGGCGTGCGCACCGGCCGCAGGGTGAAGCCGTCGATCGTGGCGAGCACGGTTCCGTCGGCATCCGCGAGCGCGATGTCGAAGCAGAGCGTGCCGGCCGGAACGGTGCGCGCCGAGGGCGTGGCGTACGCGTACACCCGCTCCGGCAGCTCCGTGTGGAGCCGGACCGCCCCCAGGGAGAACGGCAGGTACGGCGCCGGCCGTGCGGGGTCGGCCGTGCCGGGTGCGAGCATCCCGGCCACCTGCAGGGCCGCGTCGAACAGGGACGGGTGGAACACGTAGTCGCCGGCGTCCGCACGGCGGTGGGCCGGCAGCCGCAGTGTCGCCAGGGCCTCGCCGTCGCCCAGGGTGACGTCCTCGATCACCCGGAAGCTCGGGCCGTAGCGGAATCCGAGCCGGCCGAAGTCGTCGTAGCAGCTGTCACCGGTGCGTGTGCGCGGGCAGCGCGCCCGTACGGCCGTCAGGTCGATCCCCTGGCGCCGCGGGCCGGGATCGCCGAACAGAAGGGTTCCGCGCGCGTGTACCGGGGTGCCGTCCCCGGCGCCGCGCACCTCGAAGGAGGCCCCGGTGTCCTCCTGGGAGACCCGGACCACCAGGCGGTAGCCGCCGTCGGCGGGGAGCCGGACCGGGGCCGTCCAGACGAGGTCGTCGATCCCACGCACCCGGGCCCCGGCGGCGGCCAGTTCACCGGCCAGGCGCGCCATCTCCAGGTGGGCCACACCGGGCAGCACCGGCTCGCCGTCCACGACGTGGTCGCGCAGGAAGAACTCCTCTCCCACGAGCGTCTTGGCGAAGGCGTGTCCGCCGAAGGTGGAGACGTTGGCGTCGAGGAGGGACGGGTGCAGCCGGCCCGCGGGCCGCTCGGGTGCGGGCGTCGGCCCGGAGCCGGGCGCCACCCAGTGGCGGGGCCCTGCGAAGGGGTAGGCGGGCAGGTGCACCCGGCGGCGGCGCGCCCCCCGGTGCAGTACCTGCCAGTCGATGTCGGCGCCCGCCAGCCAGGCGTCCGCGGCCTCGTCGGCGTTCCCCGGCGCGACGGCGGCCGGCGGGGCCGGGCGGCCCTGGACGTGCGCGGTGCGCACGCCGGACGGCCGCCCGGACAGGTAGTTCTCCAGCTCGCCGCCGAGTTCGGCGGTGCTGTCGGCGACGACGGCGAGGCGGTGTGCCATCGGCTCCCGGCCGGTCTGCAGGGTGTGGGCCAGGTCCCCGGGCGGGACGTCCTCGTCCCGGATGTGGTCGGCGAGGCGCCGGGCGGCACGCCGTAGCGCCTGGGGGTCCCGGGCGGACAGCACGAACAGCTGCTCCTGGGCCGGCTCTTCGCGGGTGTCCGGCATGTGCGGTTCCTCCATCACGATGTGCGCGTTGGCCCCTCCGAAGCCGAAGGAGCTGACTCCGGCGCGACGCGGCCCTTCGGCGCCGGCCGTGTCGACCGGGCGCGGCCAGGGCCTGCGGGCGGCGGCCACCTCGAACGGGCCGCCGTCGAGTTCCAGGTAGGGGTTCTGCTCGCGGAAGTGCAGGTTGGCGGGGATGACGCCGTGGCGCAGCGCGAGCACGACCTTGAACAGGCCGGCGATGCCCGCCGCGGCTTCCAGGTGGCCGATGTTGGTCTTGACCGAGCCGATGACGCAGCCGGGTGCGGCTGTCGTCCCGCACTCCGCGCGCAGCCGGCGGAAGGCGGTGCTCAGCCCTGTGCTCTCGATCGGGTCGCCCAGGGCGGTGCCGGTGCCGTGCGCCTCGATGTAGCCGACGGTCTCCAGGGGTACGCCTGCCGCGCGGTAGGCCTCGACGAGCAGGTCGGCCTGGGCGTCCGGGCTGGGCGCGGTGAGCGAGGTGGTCCGTCCGCCGTGGTTGACCGCGACCGCCTTGATCACCGCGTGTACGGCGTCCCCGTCCCGCTCCGCCCGCTCCTGGGGCTTGAGCACGACGACGCCGGCGCCCTCGCCCCGTACGTAGCCGTCGGCCCTGCTGTCGAAGGCCTTGCAGCGGCCGTCGGGGCTGAGCATCTCGCCCTGGCTCAGTGCCTCGTACACGGCGGGCGAGAGGATCAGGCTGACACCGCCCGCGATCGCCAGGTCGCAGGTGCCGTCGCGGAGCGCGGCGCAGGCCTGGTGGACCGCGGTGAGCGAGCCGGAGCAGGCGGTGTCCACGGCGATGCTCGGGCCCCGCAGGTCCAGGATGTAGGAGATCCGGTTCGGGATGATCGACAGCGCCGCGCCGGTGAGCGTGTGCCCCTCGCTGTGCCGCCCGGCGGCCCGCTGCACCTCCACGTAGTCGGAGTTGGTGGCGGCGACGAACACGCCGACCCGTTTGCCCGCGAGTTCGGAGGGGCGGTAGCCGGCGTCCTCGATGGCCGACCAGACGACTTCCAGCATCAGCCGCTGCTGCGGGTCCATCAGTTCCGCCTCGCGCGGGGAGATCCCGAAGAAGGCGGCGTCGAAGCGGTCCACGTCCGGGAGGAAGCCGCCCCAGCGCGAGCGGGAGCGCGACTGCTCGCGCCAGTCCCACCGGTCGGCGGGGATCTCCTGGATCAGGTCGTCCCCGGCGACCAGGTGGTCCCAGAACTCCTTCAGGTCGTGCGAGCCGGGGAGCCGGCCGGCCATGCCGATGACCGCGATGTCGTCCCGGCCGGGCGCGGCCGGCGGCGGCGCCGGCTCCTCGCGGCCGGCGTCCTCGGCGGGCCGGTGGACGGCGGTGGCGGGCACAGGGGCGGTGCCGAGCCGTGCGGCCAGTGCGGCGGGGTGGTGCTCCCACAGGTGTTCGGCGAGCGCGGCCAGGGTGCCCTTGCGGTAGAAGAGAGTCGGGTACACCTCGATGCCGTAGGCCTTGCGCAGCTCGGCGCTCAGCTCGGTGAAGGTCACCGAGTTCATGCCGACTTCGCCGAGCGGTGTGTGCGCGCCGATCTCCTCGGGGCGCAGTCCCGTCAGCCGGGCGACCGTCCCGGCGAGTGCGGCCGTCAGTGCCTCGCTGTGGCCGGCGGGTTCGGCGGGGTGCCCGGGGGCGCCTTCGGGGGCGGCGGCCCCGAAGCGGGCGCGCAGCTCCGGCAGGGGCAGTGCCGCGAGCGTGGCCCGGTCCACCTTCTCGTTCAGCGTCCGGGGGAAGCCGGTGACCCGGACCAGGGCGTCGGGGACCATGTGGTCGGGCAGCCAGGCCGCCAGGTCCTCCCGGGTCGGCTCGGCGGCCCCGTCCGCGAGCAGGTAGCAGCCCAGCAGGGAGTGCCGGCCGGCGCCCTGGCCGCGTGCCACCACCACGGCGTCCAGGATCCCGTCGAGCCGGCGCAGGGTCGCCTCGATCTCCTCCAGCTCGACCCGGAAGCCGCGCACTTTGACCTGGGAGTCGATGCGTCCCAGATACTCGATCCGCCCGTCGGCGAGCCGTCGGACCAGGTCACCGGTGCGGTACATGCGCGCGTCGGGTCCGTCCCCGAACGGGTCGGGCAGGAAGCGCTCCGCGGTCAGGTCCGGGCGGCCCAGATAGCCGTCGGCGACGCCGTGGCCACCGATGTACAGCTCGCCGGCCACGCCGGCCGGGACGGGCCGGCGCGCGCTGTCGAGCACGTGCAGGCGGGTGTTGGCGATCGGCGTGCCGATCGTGACCCGGTCGCCGGGGCTCAGCCGGCTCACCGCGGACCAGATGGTGGTCTCGGTGGGCCCGTAGAGGTTCCACACCTCGCGGCTGCGGGCCAGCAGGGCCTGCGCGGTGTCGGCGGGCAGTGCCTCGCCGCCGCACAGGACGGTGAGGCGGGGGTCGCCCTGCCAGCCGGCGGCGAGGAGCATGCTCCAGGTCGCCGGGGTGGCCTGGATCACCGTGGCCGCGCTGCGCTCGACGGCCTCCCGCAGCCGCAGCCCGTCCCGGGCGGTCTCGGTCGGCAGCACCTCCACCGTACCGCCGGTGATCAGCGGCAGGTACAGCTCCAGTCCGGAGATGTCGAAGCAGACGGTGGTCAGGGCCAACAGGGTGTCCCCGGGCCCGAAGCCGGGCTCGCGCCTCATCGACCAGAGGAAGTTGGTCAGGGCGCGGTGCGGGACGCGGACACCCTTGGGCCGGCCGGTCGAGCCGGAGGTGTAGATCACGTACGCGGTGTCCGACGGGCCGGCGGTTCCCGGCGAGTCCGCCGCGGGAGGCTGCTCGTCGCCGTCGACGAGCAGCCGGGGCACCGCCCCGTACCCGCCTTCGATGCCGGAGTGCGTCAGCATCAGGTGCAGCCCGGCGTCCTCGGCCATGTAGGCGAGCCGTTGCCGCGGGTACGCGGGGTCGAGCGGTACGTAGGCGCCGCCGGCGGCCTGCACCGCCAGCAGGGCCACGGGGAGATCGGCGTCGCGGGGCAGGAGGACCCCGACGGTACGGCCCCGGCCCACGCCGGCGGCGGTCAGCCGGGCGGCGAGTTCCCCGACCCGCTCCATGAGCCGGCCGTAGGTCAGTTCGGTGTCACCGTGCCGGACGGCCACGGCGTCCGGGCGGGCCTCGGCCTGTCGCCGCACCAGCTCCCAGACCAGGGTGTCGGCCGGGTACTCGGCGACGGGCGGCGGGGCGAGCAGCGCCCGCTCGGCGTCGGTGAGCAGGTCGAGCTGTCCGACCTGGACGTCGGGTGCCGCCACGGCCGATGCCAGCAGCGTCGTGAAGTGGTCGCCGAGCCGCTCCACGGTGACGGCGTCGAACAGGTCGGGGTCGTACTTCAGCGAGTAGCGGCAGCCGTCGGCCTCCTCGACCACCTCCAGGGTCAGTTCGAACTCGCCCTCCTGGTGGATGCCCGGCACGTGGCCGCGCACCAGGCCCTCGCGCTGGGTGCCGCGGGTCCAGTTCTGGAAGTAGAAGGCGACGTTGAAGGGTGCGGCCGGGGCGGCGGGGTCCTGGCGTTTCAGTTCCTCGGCGAGGGTGATCAGCGGGTACGCGCCGTGCTCCAGCGCTTCGAGGACCGTGCGGCGCACCCGGTGGAGCAGGTCGCGGAACGTCTCCTCGCCGTCGATCCGCTCGGCCAGCACGACCATGTTCATGAAGTAGCCGAGCACGTCGTCATAACCGTCGGCGGGACGTCCCGCCGTGGGGGTGCCGACGGCGATGTCGGACTGGTCGCTGTAGCGGTGCAGCAGCGCGAACCAGCCCGCGAGCAGGACACCGAACAGGGAGGTGCGCTCCGCCGAGGCGAGCGCGCGCGCCTGTTCCGCCACGGCGGCCTGGATGCGTCCGTCCACACTGGCGCCCCGGAAGCCGGGGACGGCGGGGCGCGGCCGGTCGAGCGGCAGGGGCACGGTGGTCTGCCGGCCGCGCAGCCGTTCGGTCCAGTAGGCGCGCAGGCGCCGGCCCTCGGGGCCCGTGAGCAGGTCGCGCTGCCCACGGGCGAAGTCGGCGTACGTGCGGGCGGGGCGGTCGGAGGGCAGCAGCCGGCCGGCCCGGACGGTGTGGTAGCCCCGTTCCAGTTCGGCGAGCAGCAGGGCGATGGACACGCCGTCGAAGACCAGGTGGTGGAACGTCAGCAGCAGTGCCTGGCGGCCGTCACCCAGCGTGTAGAGCGTGGCCCGCACCAGCGGACCGGTCCCGAGGTCGAAGGCGCGGCGCAGGTCGGCGCGCATACGGTCCCGGAGGTCCGGTTCCGCGACGGTGGTCAGGAAGACCTGCTGGAAGGGGAGTTCCGGTTCGGCGGTGACACGGATGACCGGCCCGGCCTCGTCCGCCCCTACGGTCGCGCGCAGTTCCTCGTGCCGGTCGAGCAGGTCCTGCAGGACCACCCGCAGGGCGAGCACGTCGACGTCCGGGTCGAGCCAGAGGGCGAGCGGCAGGTTGTAGGCGTAGGTGCCGGGGGCGATCTGCTCGATCACCCACAGTGCGCGCTGTCCTTCCGACAGTGGATGGGTCGTCGCCACGAGGTCGTTGCGGGGCCGCAGGACCAGCTCGGCCGCGGCTGCCGCCGGGAGCGGCGGGGCCTGGTCCACGGCGCCGGAGGGGCGGGCCGGCGCGGGGAGTGCCGCGGCGGCGGACGGGGACCCGGCGGCGGGCGGGGACCCGGCGGCGGGCGGGGACCCGGCGGCGGCGCCGGCGAGCCGGCCGGCGGCCAGGTGGGCGGACAGCTCGCGCAGGGTCGGGCGTTCGAAGAAGTCACCGAGCGGCACGGTGACGCCGAAAGCCTCGTCCACGGCGGACACGATCTTCATGCCGCTGAGCGAGTCGAACCCGTAGTCGGCCAGGGGGCGGTCGGGATCGATCCGCTCGTCCAGGCCGAGGATCCGCTCGACCAGCTCGCTCAGCCGTTCCGCGACCGCGTCGGCTCCGCCGCCGTCGGTGGGGTCGGCCGTGGTCGCGGGGGCGGGCGCGGGGCCGTGGGCCGGTGCCGCGCCGAGCACCACCCCGTCGCTCTCCGCGACCAGCACGGTCTGTCCCAGATCGGTGTGCTCGCCGCCGAGGGTCCGAACCGGTGTGTAGCCCTCCTCGTGCAGCAGCCTGAGCCAGCCTTCCGGTGAAGCCAGTGGTGAGTCGGGCAGGCGCAGTTCGGCGTCGTCGAAGAGCCACCAGCCCTCCAGCACGCCGCCGCCGACGGTGAGCAGCGGCCGCACCGTGGTCAGCTCGTTGAGCACCAGCCAGCCGCCGGGCTTCAGCAGCGCCTTCGCCTTGCGCAGGGTGGCCCGCAGGTTCCTGGTGGCGTGCACCACGTTGGTGGCCAGGACCAGGTCGGCGCGGGCCGGTTCGAAACCCTGCTCGGCGAGTCCGCGCTCCAGGTTGAGCACCTCGAACCCGGTGAACGGGTAGCGGTCGGCGAAGCGTTCGCGGCCGTGGTCCAGGAAGCGCGGCGAGATGTCGGTGAACGTGTACCGGACCCGGTCCGCGTGGCCGGCCAGCTCCGGCAGGACCCGCTCGCTGGTGGCCCCGGTGCCGGCCCCCAGCTCCACGACGCGGATCGTGTCGCCCTTCGGCAGCCGGGGCAGCCGGAGGTCCAGGAAGCAGCGGACGGTGTCGCGCACCAGCAGGTTGAAGGAGTCGGTGAGCGGATTGCCCTTGTAGAAGTTCTGCACCAGCTTCATCGAGGAGCCGGGGAACATGATCTCGGTGGCTCCGACCTCGCCCCGCAGGATCCTCGGATACGCCTCCAGGAACAGCCGGTTGAGGGTGATCGTCGGCTCGATGTCCGGGTAGGCGGTGGCGAGTCTGTCGAACTCGGCGTCCGACCGTACCGCCGGCTCGCGGACCGTCGCGTCGACCTCGGCGGTCGTGGTCACCCACTCGCCGTCCCGGATCAGGAAGCCGGCCTCGGCCAGGATGTTGAGCAACGCCCGGTGGAGCCGCTGGAACTTGTCGAGGATGCGGAGCCGGGTACGCAGTTCCTCGCACCGGTGACGCTCGCCGGGCCGCGTGAAGACACCCATCCGCTGGTAGACGTCCAGCAGCAGGGGCGCCGAGACGGCCTCCAGCTCCCGGTAGCCGGCGAGGACCTGGAGGGCCGCGTCGTCGGCGCCGCTGCCGGCGCCCGGTCGGAGCGGGGCGTTCGCGAGGGCGGCCGGGTGGCCGCCGCCGAACCGTTCGCCGTCGCAGGCGGGGTCGTGGCCCATGGCCTCCAGCGCCCGGCGGCCGGCCCGGATCGGCATGACCTGCGGCAGGCCGCTGCCCAGGATGCGCCGGACCGCGGCGATGCCCTCGGCGGCGCTGAAGCCGTCGATGCCGAGTCCCTGGAAGATCTCCGCCAGGCCGGGCCGGGCGCCGGAGCCGATCAGGCCCCAGTAGCCCTGGTTGACGACGGTGACCGGGTACGGCAGCCGCTCGCGCAGGAACAGCGCGTAGGCGTCCTCGGTCGCGGAGGCGCAGATGTACGCGCCGTTCCCGGCGAAGCTGCCGAAGGAGCCCGCCGACGAGAAGTAGGCGAGGAAGTCCAGCGCTTCGCCGGCGACGGCCGCGGCCAGCGCGGCCGCTCCCTCGGTCTTGACCCTGGTCGCGGCGGTGAAGCGGGCCTCGTCGAGTGCGGTCAGCGGGTGGTTGTCGAAGATCATGGCCGCGTGCACGACGCCGTGCAGTGCGCCGAAGCGGTGGTGCGCCTCGGCCACCGCCCTTGCCAGGTCGTCGACGGAGCAGGCGTCGCCGCGCACATGGGCGACCTCTCCCCCGTGGGCCCGGACGTCGTCCGCGGCGGCTCGCTGCTCGGGGCCGAGTTCGCCCCGGCTGAACCAGACCAGCCGCGCCCGGTGTCGCCGGGCCAGGTGCCGGCTCAGCTCCAGCCCGATGCCGCCGGTACCTCCGACCAGCAGGTAGACGCCGCCGTCCCGGAACACCTCGGCGGTCTCCGGCAGGACGACCTTGCCGAGCCGGCGGACGTAGCGGACCCCGCCGCGCAGGCACACGGTGCGGCCGGTGCCATCGAGCGGCTCGGCAAGGATCGCGTCCGCCAGGGCCTGGGCCTGCTCGGTGCCGGCCACCTCGGCCGAGGCGAAGTCCAGCGCGGCGACCCGCAGTCCGGGGCGCTCCTTCGGCGCGACCTGGAGCAGACCGTGCAGGCCTGCGCCGAAGGGGTTCTGTGCCGTGCTGCCGGCGACGGTGTGCACATCGCTGGTGACGACGAGGATCCGGTCCGCGCCGCCGTCGCGCAGTACGTGGAACAGGGAGAGCGGGCCGTGCCGCAGGTGTTCCGCCGCCTGCGCGGTGCCGACACCGTCGGTGATCCTGGCCCCTACCCCGCCCAGGTGGAGGACCAGGTCGGCGCCGGAGACCCTGGGCAGCCAGGCCGGTACGGCGTGTTCGTCGATCCGGACCAGTTCCACCGCGGCGTCCGGGCAGCGGGCCGCCAGCGCCTCGCCGAGCCAGACCGAGGCGCCGGTGGCCAGGACGACGACCCGGCCCGTGACGGGGGGCACCGGTCCGCCGTCCGGTGTCCGCGTCCGTGTCCACACCGGGCGGTAGAAGTCCGGAAGGTTGCGCTCCGCGGCCTCCGCGGCCTCCGCGGCCTCCGGGGCCTCCACGGTCTCCGCGGTCTCCGGGGCCTCCGCGGCCTCCACGGTCTCCGCGGTCTCGGGGGCGGATGCGCCGGCGGCCGCGGGCGGCGACGGGGCTGTGGGCGGCTGGGGAATCCAGTAGCGCTTGCGGGCGAACGGGTAACCGGGCAGCTCGATGCGGCGGGCGGTGGCGGAGGTGATCCGCTGCCAGTCCACCTCGGCCCCCCTCACCCAGTGCTCGGCCACCGCTGCCAGGTCGCGCCGGTCGAGCGCCTGCTCCAGTGCGGCGGCCTCCTCGTCGGACAACCGCACCCGGGTGCGGGCACTCCGGCCGACGCTGACGCGTGCGCCGTCGTCGCCGGCGGCGTGGGCCGCGAGCAGCGCGGCGGCCTCGGCCACCGACCCCGCGACCAGGGCGAGCCGGAACTCGTAGGCGGTGCGGCCCGACTGGAGGGTGTGGGCGACATCGGCGAGCCGGGGCGCCGCGTCACCGGCCGCAGTCGCGGGCCGGCCGGCGGCCATCGCCTGCGCCACCGCGGCGAGGGTGCGTGCGGAGGTGGCGGCCGCGGGCAGGTCCGTGTCCGCCTCGGCGGCCAGCAGCGCGTGGAAGCGGGCGCGTTCCGCCACCTGGAAGCCGAACTCGGTGAGGTCGGTCCCGAGGTCCAGGTCGTGCGGTGCCACGCCGACCGTCTCGGCGGCCAGCCGCAGGACCAGCTCCTGGGCGGCGGCCAGCGCCTCCGGTTCGACCGTGTCGCGCGGGGCGGCCTCGCGGCGCAGGAACGCCGCCAGGTCGGCCGCGTAGGCGCGCAGGCGGTCCTCGCTCTTCGCGGACAGCACCAGCAGCTGCGGTGCCGTGTCCACGGCCGGCTCGGGCCCGCCCGTCGGCAGGTGCTCCTCCACGACGACGCAGGCGTTGGCGCCTCCCCCGCCGAAGGAGCTGACGACGGCGCGCCGTGGCAGCCGCTCGGGCCCTCCGTCCGCGCCGGCCGGCCCCGGCCTCGTCCAGGGCCGCAGCGTCTGTTGCACCTCGAACGGTGTGGTGGTGAAGTCGATCTCCGGGTTCCGGCGTGCCGAGTGCAGTGAGGGCACCAGCATCCCGTGCCGGAACTGCAGCAGCACCTTGGTGAGTCCGGCGATGCCGGCCGCCGACTCCAGGTGACCGATGTTGGACTTCACCGAGCCGACCGCGACGGTCGGCCGCTGCGCGCGCTGTTCGGGGTCCAGCCGGCCGCCGAAGGCCTCGACCAGGCCGGCGATCTCGATCGGGTCGCCGAGCGGGGTGCCGGTGCCGTGCGCCTCGACATAGCCGATGGTGTCCGGCTCGACGCCGGCGCGGCTGAGCGCGCCGCGGATCACCTCGCTCTGGGCGGCCGCGCTGGGCACGGTGTAACCGCCGGTCTTGCCACCGGAGTTGATGGCTGAGCCGCGGATGACCCCGAGGATCCGGTCACGGTCGGCGACGGCCGCGGCCAGGGGCTTGAGCAGTACGGCGCCCACGCCCTCGCCGTCGACGAATCCGTCCGCGCCGGCGCCGAAGGCCTTGAGCCGGTCGTCGTGCGAGATCATGCCGCGCTGCGCCAGGGTGCGCAGGTGCATGGGGTGCAGGATCAGGTTCACGCCGCCCGCGATCGCCGCGGCGCACTCGCCGGTCCGGAGGGACTCGCAGGCCAGGTGGATCGCGGTCAGCGAGGCCGAGCACGCGGTGTCCACGGCCATGCTCGGTCCGGTGAAGTCGAAGACGTACGACACCCGGTTGGCGATGGACCAGTGGTTGGAGTGGGCGTCGGTGGGCACGCCCAGCGCGTTGGCCTCACCGCCCATCCACTCGTAGTTGCTGTTCATCACGCCCACGAACACACCGACCGGCCCGCGCTGCGCGAGCCGGGCCGCCGGATAGCCGGCGTCCTCGAGCGTCGCGGCCGCGGTCTGCAGGAACAGCCGCTCCTGCGGGTCCATCGCCTCCGCGTCGGCCGGCGAGATCTGGAAGAACAGCGGGTCGAACTTGTCGACGTCGTCGATGAAGCCGGCCCACTTGCTGTAGCTCCCGTGCTTCCCGGCCGGGTCGAAGTGCGCGTCGGCGTCCCACCGGTCGGCCGGTACCTCCCGGATGCAGTGCCGCCCCGCGACGAGGTTGTCCCACAGCTCGCCGACCGTCCCGGCCGACGGGTAGCGGCCGGCGACACCGACGATCGCCACGTCCGTGCGCGCCGCGGCCGGGGCGGACGCCCGGTTCAGCAGGCTCAGCAGCAGCTTTCGCTTGTCGTCCACAGTTGCTCTCTCTCACAGGTCTTGGGGTCGGCCGCTGCGGGCCGGGGCGAACGACCGTCGGTACACCGGCCTCAGGCCGTACCGCCGTACCGGGCCGCGGCCCGTTGTGCTCGCCGGGAGGTCCGCACGGCGGACTCCTCCGGGCGTGTTGCCGGGGCGGACGCGAGGCCCATCAGCTCGGCGAGGTTGTCGACGAACGCGCGGATGGTCGGGAACTCGATGAAGGACGTGGCCGGGACGGGGAAGTCCAGTTCCTCGCTGAGCTTGGCGACGACCTCGATCAGCACGAGCGAGTCGAGGCCCAGGTCGAACAGGTTGGCCTCCAGGGCGGCACGCCGCGGGTCGCCGAGCACCCTGCCCACCTGCTCGACCACGAAGTCCGTGATCATCCGGACGTTCTTGGACGGGTCCTGCGGGTCGAACCGGCTGATGAGCCGGTCGGCGTCCTGCGGCGCGGCGGCGGTGGGGCGACCGCCGGGTTCCACCCAGTGGCGCCGCCGCTCGAACTGGTGCGTGGGCAGAGGGACGCGGCGGGGCTCGGTGTCCGCGTGGACGGCCGTGAAGTCCAGCGGCACGCCGTGCACCCAGGCCTGCCCGGCGAGGGTGAGCAGGTGGCCGAGACCGGCCGGGGCGTGGTCCTGCGGTGCCAGGCGGAGGAGGAGCCGGCCGGAGCCGACACGTGAGACGTCCGGCTCGCCCGGACCGCTGGAGTGCGTCCAGCTGCCGGCCAGCCGGCTCTCGTCCTCGGTCATCCACCGGCCGGTGGACGGGGAGAGGACCGGGATGCGCGGCGCCGCCATGCCGACCGGTGCGGTGCCCTCCGCCAGGGCGAGGGCCCGGGCGAGGGGCAGGGCCTCGGCGAGAGCCGCCGCCACCGCAAGACCGGTGCCGCTCGCCGCCAGACCCGAGGGTACGACGCCCCAGGCGAGGAGGGTGGTGGCGAGGGCGTACTCGTGTACGAAGGCGGAGAGCGTGCCCGGTCCGTCGAGCGAGCCGTCCGCCCCGGCGGACCGGCCCAGGGCCGCGGCGCAGGCGTCGACGGCGGACCGGTACCGAGGCACCGCCCCGTACAGCTCGGCGCGGTCCGCCTCGTCGGCTCCGGCGCCGGTCAGGACCAGGACGGGGCCGAGGGGCTCCCGGTCGTCGGCCGTCCCCCGCAGCACCCGCTCCTCGTCGCCGAGCGCGAGTGCCATGGCGGCGTCCCGGGCACTGCGGGCCACCAGCGCGAGCCGGTGCGCGTGGCCGCGCCGGCCGAGGCCGAGGGTCTGCGCGACGGCGCCGAGGTCGAGGTCGGGGCGCTGCTTGAGGTGGCGGGCCAGGGTCGTCGCAGCCCGCTGCAGCGCCTCCTCGGACCGGGCGGAGACGACCAGCAGTTCGCGTCCTCGTCCGGGCTGGGCGGCGGTGCGCGCGGGGGGTTCCTGGAGGATGACGTGCGCGTTGGTGCCGCCGATGCCGAACGAGCTGACGCCCGCTCGCCGGGGCCCGCCGGCCGTCGGCCACTCGGTGGTCTCGGTGTTGACGTAGAACGGACTCGCCGCGAAGTCGATCTCGGGGTTGGGCGAGGTGTAGTTGAGGCTCGGCACCAGGGTGCCGTGCTCCAGCATCAGCGCCGTCTTGATCAGTCCGGCCATGCCGGCCGCGGTGTCCAGATGTCCGATGTTGGTCTTCACGGAGCCGAGGGCACAGAATCCGGACCTGTCCGTGCCGCGGCGGAAGGCCTGGGTGAGCGCCGCGACCTCGATCGGGTCACCGAGCGGGGTGCCGGTGCCGTGCGCCTCGACGTAGCCGATGGTGTCCGGTTCGACGTCGGCGACCTCGTGGGCGTCGGCGATGACCTCGGCCTGCCCGGCGATGCTCGGGGCGGTGTAACCGGTCTTGTGGGAGCCGTCGTTGTTGACCGCCGAGCCCTTGATGACGGCGTGGACCCAGTCCCCGTCGGCCAGCGCGTCCTTGAGCCGCTTGAGGACGACCACGCCGGCGCCGCTGCCGATCACCGTACCCCGCGCCTCGGCGTCGAAGGCGCGGCAGTGGCCGTCCGGCGAGAAGATCATGCCTTCCTGGTACTGGTAGCCCTGGTTGGGGGGCGCCAGGTGCACCGCCCCGGCGAGGGCCATGTCGCACTCGCCGCCCAGCAGGCCGAGACAGGCGGTGTGGACGGCTACCAGAGACGTGGAGCAGGCCGTGTTGATGCTGATGCTGGGGCCGCGCAGGTTCAGCTTGTAGGAGACGCGGGTGGCGAGGAAGTCCTTGTCGTTGGCGAGCATCAGCCGGTAGTGGTCGACCGAGGAAGCGGCCCGGTACCGCTCGCCCAGGTTGTGCAGCAGGTAGGTGTTCATCCCGGCGCCCGCGTAGACACCTATGTGCCCTTCGGCGCGGTCGGGATCGTACCCGGCGCGTTCGAGAGCCTCATGGGCGCACTCCAGGAAGATCCGGTGCTGCGGGTCGAGGATCTCGGCCTCGTCATGGGTGAACTGGAACAGCTCGGAGTCGAACAGGTCCACGTCCGGAAGAGACTGGCCGGCCTTCACGTAACGCGGGTCGGCCAGCCGTGCGGCGGGTACACCGGCGGCGAGCAACTGCTCGTCGGTGTACCGGGTCAGGGTCTCGCGGCCCTCGCGCAGGACGTCCCAGAACCGGTCGGCCGTGTCCGCACCGCCCGGGAAGCGGCAGGCCATGCCGATGATCGCGACATCGGAGTCCGAAAAAGTCATGGTGATTCTCCTACGCAGATCTCAGCCGAGGCGGATGCCGAGGTCGGAGGCGACCGCGCGCATGTCGAGGAAGCTGCGGGCGACGAAACGGGCCGCGTCCTCCGAGGCGTCCATCCGCTGGAACAGGTCCACCAGCGTCCGTTCGTGCTGCTCCCGGCTGCCCTCACCCGCGGCGATGGCCATGACCACCTGCCCGAGCCGCTCCTCGACGTCGGCGAGGTCCAGCGAGCGGGGGAACTTGATGCTGAAGGTGTTGCGGTCGTAGTCGGCGTTCCGCTTCACCGACCGCACGTGGCTGGCCGCGTTGAGCTTGTAGAACATGCAGTCCCAGTTCTTGAACGAGTAGTAGTTCAGGAGCGGGAAGAGGGTGCAGTGGGTCTCCAGGGGCGAGGACTGGTAGAGGCCCTTCGCCCGGAGTTCCTCGACGATCCGGTCCGGGTCGTAGTCGTGGCGCATGGCGATGAACGGGAAGACGATCTTCGGGAGGTTCTCGTCCTCGTCGAAGAGCAGTTCCTCCAGTTCGCCGCCGAAGAGCGTGTCGGTCAGCCGTTCGCCGAACGTCTTGTAGAAGCCGCGGACGACTTCCCGGACGTTGGACTCCATGGTGAGGATCTGCTGCGGATCGGCGCACAGGGCGATGTACGGGATCTTCTGCCGGTAGGCCATGAGGATGGCCCGCAGCACGAAGAAGGTGCGGCAGGAGACGCAGGGCAGCTTCTCGTCCAGGTACTTGCCGGGCTTCTTGGGCGCGGGACGGTTGAACACCTCCCGCATCATCAGCTTGATGTTGTCGTCGTCGGCGTCCAGGACGAACGTCGCCGGGATCTTCTCCCGTGCCAGTGCGATGTTCTGCGCCGCGTGCTCGCTCTCGAACGGGACGTCGAAGGTGAAGGCCAGTACCCGCTTGCCGTACTCGTTGACGAACTTGTCCAGCATGTAGGTGCTGTCCTTGCCGCCGCTGTACATGAACAGGCAGTCGTACTCCCCGGCGGCCGGCGGCGCCTGCTGGAACTCGGTGAACACCTCGCTGGTGTAGCGGTAGTTGGTCAGGAGGTCCTCGGCGAAGTCCAGGTTGCACAGGTTGCACACCTGCTGGTCGTCGAGCGTTATCCCCGGATGGTCGGCCTTGAGCGAGCAGACCTTGCAGCTGGACACGGAACCCCCTGTGGAACCTGTCTGGAATCTGTTTGCGGTGTGGGCGGCGGAGTCGGTCATGCCCGCCCCTTCCTTCGGCTGCGGCGCTGGGCCAGCGCCGCGACGTCCCGGCCGCGCCGCTGCTGTCCGACGACGGGTACGGCGTCGTCGGACAGGTGCACGGCCATGGCCCGCACGGTCGGATGCCCGAACATGTCGAGCCGGGTGACGGGCCGGCCGAGCCGCTCCCGCAGCATCGCCGTCACGGAGGTGAGCCGGAGTGAATCGCCGCCCAGGTCGAAGAAGTTGTCCTCCGCGCCCACCCGGTCCACTCCGAGGACCTGGCACCAGACCTCGGCGATCCGGCGCTCCAGGTCGGTGCGGACCTCGACACCGGCCCCCGCGGTCCCGGCCGTGCGCGGCACGGGCAGCGCCTTGCGGTCGATCTTCCCGTTCGGCGTGAGCGGGACCCGCGGCAGGACCACGACGGCGGCCGGGACCATGTAGGCGGGCAGGCCGTCGCGCAGCGCCGCCCGCAGGCCGGCGGGTTCGGGCAGCCCGGCGGAGCCGGTCACGTACGCCACGAGCCGGCGTTCGCCCGGCCGGTCCTCGCGGACCAGCGCCACGGCGGAGGTCACTCCGGGGATCCGCCGGAGCGCGGACTCCACCTCGCCCAGCTCGATCCGGTAGCCGTTCAGTTTTATCTGGCCGTCGATCCGTTCCAGGTACTCCAGACGGCCGTCCGGCAGGTACCGCACCAGGTCCCCGGTGCGGTAGGCCCGGCCGGGGCCGAGCGGGGCGGCGACGAAGCGTTCGGCGGTCAGTTCGGGGCGGCCCAGGTAGCCGTCGGCGACGCCGTCGCCGGAGAGGTACAACTCGCCGGGGACGCCGGGCGGGACGGGCACCCCCCGCTCGTCGAGGACGTGGCAGCGGGTGTTGCCGATCGGACGGCCGATGGTGACCGGCTCACCGGGCCGCACCCGGTCGACGGTCGACCAGATCGTGGTCTCGGTGGGGCCGTACATGTTGTACAGCTCCCCGACCAGCTCCGTCAGCCGGTCCGCCAGGTCGGCCGGCAGGGGCTCGCCGCCGCACAGAGCGCGCAGGCCCTGGTCGCCGGGCCATCCCGCGGCGATGAGCATCTGCCAGGTGGTGGGCGTGGCCTGCAGTACGGTCGGGCGGGTGCGCTCGATCCGCTCGCGCAGGGCGACGCCGTCCGCCGCCACCGCCGCGGGCAGCACATCGACGCTCCCGCCGCACACCAGCGGCAGGAACAGCTCCAGACCGGCGATGTCGAAGCAGACGGTGGTGAGGGCCGACAGCGCGTCGCGCGCGTCGAATCCGGGTCTGCGGGCCATCGTCCACAGGAAGTTGACCAGCGCCCGGTGCCCCACCTGCACCCCCTTGGGCAGCCCGGTGGACCCCGACGTGTAGATGACGTACGCGGCGGCGTCCGGCTCCGAGCGGTCCACCGGTGCGGCCGGCTCTTCCCGCGCGGGGCCGGCCCCGGTGTGCGGTGCGACGATCACGGGCGTCACCGGGAAGGCCGTCAGCGTGGTGCCCAGCACCTCGTCCGTCACCACGAGCCGGGCCCCGCAGTCCGCGACCATGTGGCGGATCCTGGCCGGCGGATAGATCGGGTCGATCGGCACGTACGCCGCCCCGGTCTTCATCACGGCGAGCAGCGCCACCAGCAGTTCCGGTGAGCGCTCCAGGAGGACGCCGACGACCGAGCCTCGCCCCGCGCCCCGCTCGATGAGGTGCCGGGCCAGCCGGTCGGCGGCCTGGTCCAGTTCGCCGTAGGTCAGTTCGCGGCTCTCGAACCGGACCGCCGGCCTGTCCGGGACGGCACAGGCCAGGTCGGAGACCAGCCGGCTGACGGTGCGTTCCCTCGGATAGTCCTCGGCGGTGTCGTTCCAGCGGTCCTCGACCAGTTCCCGTTCCCCGGGCGTGAGCAGCGGCACCTGCCCGAGCGGACGCCACGGCTCGGCCGCCACGGCGTCCAGGAACTGGGCGAGGTGCTCGCCGAGCCAGCGCACCTGATCAGCGGTCAGTTCTCCGCCGGCGTGGAACCCGACCGTGCCCCGGGCGTCGATCCGGATCGTCAACGGACGGTCCGCGGGCTCCTCGTCGTCGCCCGGCAGCCGGACGGCGACGGGCAGCCCCGCGCGAGCGACAGCGGTCGCGGACGGGTGGCGCAGCAGCAGGTCCCGGCGGTGGGGGGAGCGGGCCCGGAGCGCCGCTACGTCGGCGGTGACCCGTTCGGTGAGGTCCGGCAGGGTCCCGTCGAGGAGGTTCTCCGGGAGGCGGAGCGGTACCTCGGGGGCCAGCAGCCGGCCGGCCCCGGCGTTCCGCGCGGGCAGGGCGATGTCCCGTTCACCCTCGCGGGCGAGCCGGGCCAGGAAGGCCAGCACGCCGGCCAGGGCCGGCCACACCGGCTCGGTGGCCGCGCCGCACAGGGCAGCGGGCAGCGCCACCGGGTCGGCGGGCCGGGTGACGGTGCGCAGCGCGCCGAACCTGGGCACCAGGACGGGTTCCAGCGCGCCGAGGGTGCGCAGCCACCGGGTCTCCTGGCGGTGTGCCGCGCGCCCGGCCCGGGTCAGCTCGGCCACTTCGGCGTCGGTCAGGTGCGGGAAACGGCTCGCATGCCGTCCGGTCAGGGTTCTGGCCACGTCGACCGGGTCGAGCCGCTCCCCCGTCAGCTCGGCGAGGTGGGTGAGGCGGACGTCCCGGTCCCCGGTCGCCACCGTGAGCGCGTCCGGGGTGGCGTCGAGCAGTGTGCCGGGTTCCGCGGACGAGGGCCGGTCCAGGACCTCCACGGCCCGCACGGCGATCAGGGCGTCCCCGAGCGCCACCAGGGGAATCCCGAAGTCGTTGGGACGCCGCCCGAACGACGTCGCCCGCACCAGGGCGTCCAGGTCCGCGGCGGGCCGGCGCCAGTCGTACAGGCCCATCCGGGGCGGCCCGTCGTATCTGCCGTGGTAGGTCCGCAGGCCGAGGTCCTGCGGGGTGCGGGTGGCGGTGCCCGTCGCCAGTTCGTCCACCAGCTCGCCGAACGACTCGATCCCCGCGTCGAAGCAGGCGATGTCGAGGTCGTGCACGGTTGCCGCCGGGTCGACGCGCACCGGGCGCTGCTTGAGCAGATCACCGGTGTCGGCCTCGGTGGTCATCACGTGCCAGGTGACGCCGTGCTCCTCGTCGCCGTCCAGGATGGCCCAGCTGGTGGCGAACAGACCGGCGTGCCGGGGCAGGGGGCCGTCGTGGAAGTTGATCGGCAGCCGAGCCGGCAGCGCCAGTACCTCGTCCGGGAGCATCCGCAGGTTGGCGATGCTGAACAGGTAGTCGAAGCGCAGGGGGGCGAGCCGCTCGGCGAGGTCCGCTCCGAACGGTACGGTCGCCAGCCCCTCGCCCTCGGCCCAGGCGATCAGGTCCGGGGCCGGGGACACCACGGCGACGACCTCGTGCCCGCGGGCCCGGAGCACTCTGGTGCACTCGACGAGGAGGGCTTCCTCTCCCACCACCACGCAGCTGAACGGCTCAGGGGTCATCGTCCGCCTCCTTCGGACTCCCCGCGCTGGGAGAGCAGTCGGTCCAGCAACTCGTCGACGGCCTCGTCGGACAGGTCCGCCACCAGGCGCTCGGCTTCGTCGGGTACGGCGGCCCCTGGTTCCGGCGCCGTCTGTGCCGCCGGCCGCGGGGCGCTCCGGTCGCGGAAGAAGTCGGCGAGCTGCCGCATGGTGATCCGCTCGAACAACAAGGTGGCGGACAGCGGTCCGTACACGGCCTCCAGGCCGCGCGTCAGTTCCAGCACCACCAACGAGTCCACCCCGTAGTTCTCGAAGGTGAGATCGGGGTCCAGCTGGTCCGGGGCCATCTCCAGGACCCGGGCGAACACCGCGGTCACCTGTTCCAGCGCGTCGTCGTGGCCGGCGGGGACCGTGGTCGTGGGCACCCCGGTACCGGCGGGCGTCCCCTGCTCCGGAGCGGTCACGGCCGCCCCGTCCCCGGTGGTCAGGGGCACCAGGCCGTCACTGACCGCCGCGATCACGCTCTGGAAGGCCGGCCCCGCCTCGGTCGTGGGCGATCCCACGCTGATGTCCCGGTAGCCGCAGCTCGCCAGTACGTCCCGCCACTGCTGCTCGGACGCCAGCGGGGAGCCGGGCATGCGGTGTTCCTGATCACCGGACAGCCACCAGCCGGGCGTCAGACCGAAGATCAGCGCGAGCTGGTGCAGCGGCCTCGTCCCCTCGGTGGCGAGCAGCACACCGCCGGTCCGCAGCAGCCGCTTGACCTGCGTCAGGGTGGTGGCCAGCGAGCGGGTGGCGTGCAGGACGTTGGTGCCGAGCACGATGTCGTAGTCGCCGGGCGCGAACCCCTGCTCCGTCGGGTCGGCCTCGATGTCGAGCACCTCGAATCGTGCAAAGGAGTGCTCGGCGAACCGGGTCCGGGCCTTGCGGACGAAGGCGGGGGAGACATCGGTGAAGACGTATGCGATCGGTCCGCCGTGCCGTGCCAGCGCGCCGAGCACCGCCGCGCTGGTACCACCCGTCCCCGCGCCGACCTCAAGCACCCGCACGGTGGTGCCGGGCGCGGCGTCCAGCCGGGCCTCGACCTGTTCGAGGACCAGCCGGGCCACCTCGGCGTTGCAGCGGTCGGTGACCGGATCGCCCCGGTACACAGCGGCAACCCGGTCCGGCGTGCCGTCGGGGAAGAGGACCTCCATGGCGCTACGGCGTCCGGTCAGCACGTCGGGCAGCGCCGTCAGGCAGTCCCGCAGCAGTGCGGCGACCGGCTCGATGCCGGGACGGCGCGCGATCAGCTGTCCCACCGCCCGGACCACGTCGCTCTCGGGCTCGACCGTGCGGCCCGTGGGCTGGACCCACTCGTCCTGGGCGTGCAGGTATCCGGCGGCGGCGAGCAGGTCGAGCTGCCGCTGGAACAGGGCCGCGTGCTCCGGCACCACTCCCAGCCGGGCGGCGAGTGCGGCGCGGTCGTGCCGGCGTTCCGGTCGGGCGAAGACGCCCGCACGGTGCAGTACGGCCGCCAGCAGGCGTCCTGCCAGCTCTTCCGTCTCCGTCACCGCACGCTGGTGCGCGGTCAGTTCGGGGTCGTCCACGGGCGTGCGGCCGAGCCGGACCTCGGGCAGCGCGGGAGGGGTGCTCCCGGGCAGCGCGACGAGCCGGCGGTCCGGGGCAACACCCAGGTTGTCGAGGATGTCCTGGTCCGCGTCCAGGGCGAGCAGCTGGGGCAGCCCGGCGGCCAGCGTCCGCTCGACCACCGCCATGCCCTGTTCCGCCGTCAGCGGCCTGATACCGGCCGCGGCCACCCGGCGCAGCACCCGCTGACGGTCCTGGTCACCGCCCGCGTGCCAGTAGCCCAGGTTGAGCACCCGCACCGGGAACGGCAGGCCCCGCGCGGCGTGCCGGGCGTAGGCGTCCGCGAACGTGCAGCCCGCCGCGTATCCCGCCTGGCCGTGGTTGCCCTCGAAGGCGACACCGGACGAATAGAGCAGCACGAAGTCCAGGGCCTCGTCGCGCACGGCGTGCAGCAGACTCCAGGTGGTGTCGGTCTTGGACTCCAGCGCCGAGCGCAGCTCCGCCTCCGGCAGGTCCCGCACCACTCGGTTGACCAGGACCATCGCGGCGTTGATCACGCCGTGAAGGGCACCGAACTCCCGCTTGGCCAGGGCGACGGCCTCGGCCAGGGCGGCCGGGTCGGTGGCGTCCAGCGGGACGTAGCGCACGTCGGCACCCGCCGCCTGGAGTTCGGCGATCTGCTCGCGTCGGGTGCCGTCGAGCGGGGAGCGCCCCACGACCACCAGCTTGGCCCCGTGGTGGCGCGCCAGGTGGCGGCAGGTGTCCCGGCCCACGGCCCCCAGACCGCCGACCACCAGGTACACCCCACCGGGCCGGAACGCGGACGGCTGGTGCGGCAGTTCGACCCACTCCAACGTCCTGACCCGCCGCACCCCGGCTCGCAGGGACACCGGCACGGTACGGGCCGGAAACGGCTCGGACGCCACCGCGGCGGCCGTGTCGGCGGCCTCGGCCAGGCGCATGTCGACCAGCGCGATCCGGAGGTGCGGGAACTCCTTGGCGACCACCATCGCGGCCCCGGCGAGCCCGGCCTCCCACGGCGCGGAGGCGTCGTCCTCGGCGAGCGGGTACGCGTCCGCGGTCACGACCTTCATCCGGAGCGGCCGGTCGAGCAGACCGTGCCGGTCCAGGGCGCGGACGAGGCGGTGGAAGGAGACGACGCCACGTTCCATCACGGCCCGCAGGCCCGCCCGGTCGGCCGGCTCGGGTTCCGCGGCGGCGCCGATGAAATAGAGCACGTCGGGTGCGGCTGTCGCCAGCGCCCGGTCCACCTCGCTGTCGGTGAGGCCCCCCTGACCGATCGCGAGCAGGTGCACCTCCGCGTCCGGGTGCGCCCGGGCCATGCTCAGGGCCGGTTCGGCGTCCGGCCGCGCCGCGACGAGCAGCACCCGGCGGGCGGGCTCGGCGGTGTCCTCGGCCGGCGACGGCGTCCAGACGGGCCGGTAGACCGTCACGGCTCCCCCGGCCGCCACGGCTCCCCCGGCGCTCCCTGCTTCCACGGCTGCCGGGGCCGCCGGCTTCGCCTCGCGGTAGACCAGGCCGGTGAACCGCACCCGCACCTCGCCCGTGTCGTCGACAAGCAGCACGTCGCAGCGGTCGGGCCCGGTCTCGCGGATGTGCGACCACCCGCTCGCCGGCACCGGCCCGAAGACCTCGACCCGGTCCGCCGCGAAGGGCAGCAGTGGCCGGGCACCCGGCCCCCGGCGCCGGACCAGCAGCGCCGCGACGGTGTGCAGCGCCGCGTCCAGGACTCCCGGGTGCAGGTGGTGCACGGCGTCCTCGGTGACCGCGCCCAGCCTGCCGAGGACTTCGGCCTCGCCTGTCCAGACCTGCCGGACGCGCCGGAAGAACGGCCCGTACGGCAGGCCCTGCTGCTCGAGCAGCCGGTAGAAGGCCGTGTGTCCGGGGCCCTCGTCCAGCCGAGCCCGCAGCGCGGCGACATCGACCGCGGGGGGCGCGGGGGGCGCGTCGACCAGGCGTCCGCACGAACGGACGGCGTCGTCGGCGCCGAGCACCTCGTAGCGGTCCCCGTCGAACCTGACCGCGACGTCGGTCCCGGCGCCGGCCGCCTCCAGCGGCGCGATCCAGCGCACGTCGGCGAAGGACGGTCCGGCCTGCTCGCCGCGGGCTTCGGCGACGAGGTCGAGGTGGCCGACGCCGGGCAGGATCACGCGGCCCCCGACGACATGGTCCCGCAGCACCGGCGCGGTGACCGCGAGGGTGCGCCGCCACGGCGCGTGCCCGCCACCCGCGGGGCTCACCGGCGCAGGCCCCAGGTTGAGCCAGTGCCGGGCACGTTCGAACGGATACGTCGGCAGCGGCACCCGGCGCCGCGAGCCCGGCCGGCCCTGCTCCATCAGGTTCCAGTCGACGTCGACGCCGGACACCCACAGCCGTCCGAGCAGCTCGTCGTTGCCGGAGCGGATCTGCGCGGTCAGGAAGTCGTCGCCGCCGACGCTGTCGCTGAACAGGCCCGCGAGCGGCGGGTGCGGGGCGACCCGGCCCCGGTGCAGCCACTGCCCGTCCTCGCCGCGTCCGACGGCGGCGAGCCGGGACGCCGCCTCGGCGAGGCCGGTGGCGACGAACGCCAGGCGTTCGGCCATCGGCTCGCGGCCCACCCGCAGCGTGTGGGCGACGTCGGCGAGCCGCAGGGGCGGTTCGGCGGGAGTGTCCAGTGCCCGGCCCAGCTCCGCCGCGTAGTGCCGCAGCCGCTTCTCGTCGCGGGCGGAGAGCACGATCAGCTCGGGTGCCGGTGCCGCCTCGGGTCCGGCCGGTGCCGGCCCGGGTGCCACGTACTCCTCCAGGATGACGTGGGCGTTGGTGCCGCCCGCGCCGAAGGAGCTGACCGCCGCGCGGCGCGGCAGCGGGCGCCCGTCGGAGTCGTACGGCTGGGGCCAGAAGGCCGTCTCCCGCTGGAGGGTGAACGGCGACCGGGTGAAGTCGATGGCCGGGTTCGGCTCCTCGGCGTGCAGCGTGGGCAGCAGTGTGGCGTGCCGCAGCTGGAGCACCGCCTTGGTGAGCCCGGCGATGCCGGCCGCGCCCTCGAGGTGGCCGATGGCGGACTTCACCGAACCCAGCGCGCAGAACCCGGTGTCGGTGGTGTGCCGGGCGAAGGCCTGGGCCAGCGCGGTGTGCTCGATCGGGTCACCGAGAGCGGTTCCGGTGCCGTGCGCCTCGACACAGCCGATGGTGCGGGCGCTGATGCCGGCGGTGGCCAGCGCCTGCTCCACGAGGGCCTGCTGGGCGTGCGGGTTGGGCACGGTGAACCCGCTGGTCCGGCCGCCGTGGTTGACCGCGGTCGCCCTGATCACCGCGTGCACGGTGTCTCCGTCCCGGACCGCTTCGGAGAGGCGTTTGAGGACGACGGCGCCGACGCCCTCGCCGGGCACGTACCCGCTGCCGCCCGCGCCGAAGGCCCGGCACCGGCCGTCGGCGGAGAGCATCGTCTTGCGGCTGAGGTGCACGTACTTGTCGGGGTGCACGGACACGTTGACGCCACCGGCGACGGCGTAGCTGCATTCGCCGCGGCGGATGCTCTCGCAGGCCTGGTGGACCGCCACGAGGGACGCCGAGCAGGCGGTGTCCACGACCACGCTGGGTCCGCGGAAGTCGCCGACGTAGGAGACCAGGTTGGCGATCGAGGACCGGTTGGCGAGGACGACCTGGGGGTTGCCGCGGGCGGACTCGGTGGCCGCCAGCACGGCGTAGTCGTCCCACATGGCCCCGACGAAGACGCCGACGTCACGACCCTGGCCGCCGAACCGGGGGGCGGGGAGGCGGGAGGGCGGGTACCCCGCGTTCTCCAGCGCCGACCAGGCGGTCTCCAGGAAGAGGCGCTCCTGCGGATCCATGGAACGGGCCTGCATCGGCGAGATCTGGAAGAACAGCGAGTCGAAGGCGTCCACGTCGGACAGGAAGCCGCCCCAACGGCTGTAGCTGCGGCCCGCGGCAGCGGGATCCGGGTCGAAGAGGGCCTCGGCGTCCCAGCGGTCGGCGGGGATCTCGGTCACGCAGTCGCGTCCGGCCGCGAGATTGCGCCAGAACTCGTCCAGGTCGCGGGCCTGCGGATAGCGCCCGCTGATGCCGATGACGGCGATGGGCTCGTCCGCGGCCCCGGCCGGCGGGGGCGGGGCCGGTGCCGCGGAGACGGACGCCGACGCGACCGGTGCCGAGGCTACCGGTGCCGACGCGGTGGGCGCCGCGGAGACAGGTGGCTGGGGGTCGGAGGGCTGCGGGGCGGGTGGCGCGGTCGGTGGTGCGTCGCCCGGTTCGGGGAACAGGCGGGCGACCGCGTCGGCATGCTCCGTGAGCAGGTGGTCGGCGAGCTCGTCCGCCGTCCGGTACTCGAAGAACACCGTCCCCCGCAGACCGGGGAAGTCCCGGCCCAGCACGGTGTTGGACTCCATGATCAGGACGGAGTCCAGGCCGTAGTCGTCCAGCGGGACCCGGCTGTCCAGACGGCTCACCGGGAGCTTGAGCACTGAGGCCAGGATGCCGCGCAGATGCTCGACGAGCTGTGCCCGCCGGCCGTCCACCGCCGCCCGGGTCGCCGGTGCGGCCGTCGTGCCCGCCGCCGTCCGGGCCTGTTGCCCGGCCGGCGAGGGCGGGGCGGCCGGGTCGGCCAGTGCCGCGTCGATCCGGGCCGGGTCGCCCCAGGCGGGGACCAGCCAGGGTGCCGGGACCGCGAACGAGCGCTCGAAGACGGCCAGTCCCTCCTCGGGTTCCAGGGCCGGCATCCCGCTGCGCCGGGCGTACGCGGCCAGCTCCGGCCGGCCGACCAGCGCGTCCACGCCGCCGGCGGACCACAGCGGCCAGCCGAGCGACAGGCTGCGGCCGGACCGGGCACCGCGGCGCACCCAGGAGTCACGCAGCACCAGGTAGAGGTCGGCGAAACGGTTCGCCGTGGCGTAGCTCGCCGCGCCGAAGTCGCCGATCAGCGAGGAGATCGAGGAGAACACCACGAACAGGTCGAGGGCGTCGTCCCGGGTCAGCCGGTCGAGGTGGACCAGGCCGCGGGTCTTGGCCGCGAGCACCCGCGCGAACCTGTCGTGGCCGAAGTCGTCGTCGGTGGCGTGCCCGTCGTCGGCGGCCCCGGCCAGGTGGAACACACCGTGCAGCGCGCCGAAGCGCTCGCGGGCGGCCGCGAGGGCCGCGGCGAGTTCCCCGGCCCGCGTCACGTCGGCGCGCAGCGCGAGCACCTCCGCGCCGTACCCGGCCAGTTCGCCGAGCAGGCGCTGGTCGGGCTCGGAACGCCCGACCAGCACCAGCCGCGCCCGATGGGTGCGGGCGAGGTATCCGGTGAGCACGCGTCCGATGGCGCCCGCGCCGCCGGTGACGACGTAGACCCCCCGGTCGCGCAGCGGCGGTGCGAACGGGCCGGACGCGGACACGGGCCGCAGCCCGCGCAGCTCCCGGTCGCCGGTCGCCGTACGGCGTACCTCCAGTCCGGCGGCTCGCGGCGCGGCACGCAGTTCGACGGCCATGGCCGCGGCCGTTTCGGTGGCGGGCGCCTGCGCGGGTACGCCCAGGGTCAGCAGTTCGAACCGGGCGACTGCGGCCGTGGACCGGGCGAATCCGGCCAGGGCGGCCCACTCGGGTCGTTCCGCGTCGCCGTCCTGGGGGTGCACCAGCAGACACCGCACCCTCCCCGGCAGTTCACCGGATGCCACGGCCCGCAGGACGTCGAGCACGAGGAAGCAGGAACAGTCGAGGACGTCCGTGGCGGAGGCGTCGTCGCCGGCCGTGTACGTCGGCGGGCGGAGGAGTGCCTGGACGAAGGCGATGTCCAGACCGTCCTCGGGGCCGTCCTCCTGCGCCGCGCCCGCGAGCAGCCGCGAGACCCCGTCCGGGTCTCCGGGGAGGTTGATCACGCGGCGCCAGGCGCCGGTCGCGGTCAGCGCGGCCGCCAGGTCCGGGGCGTCGCCGAGCAGGGCGAGCGTGCGGGGTGCGGCTGCCGCGGGCTCCGGGTCGGCGGCGGGCCGCCAGTACGGTTCGTAGAAGCGCGCCTGGCCCTGGCCCTGTTCGGTCCGGTCCCCGGCCGGGGTGTCCGGCGCCGTGGCGGGGGCGGCGCCCGGTACGCGGCCGGCGAAATCCCTCAAAGAGGCCAGCAGCCGGCCCCCCTCGTCGTGGATGGCGATGTCGAAACGGCGTACGCCGGCGCTCTCGCCCACCAGCCGGGCGTGCGCGTACACCACGGGCGGCAGCGGCGCGAACACGTCGAGCGCGCCCAGGCTGAACGGCACGGGCAGCTCACCGGGCCGCGGCGCGGTGTCCCGGCCGACCCAGTGACACGCCCGCAGGGCTCCGTCGAGCAGCCCCGGGGGCAGCGTCATCCCCTCCTCGGCGAGCCGGCCGCTCAGCCGCAGCACCGCCTCCTCGGACGCGCTGCGGATCTCGTCCACCACCTGGAACGACGAGCCGTACACGAAGCCCGCGGCGCGGTAGTCGGCGTAGGCCTCGGCCCGGTCCCGTACGACGGGCAGCCGTTCCCGCGCGCCGGCCGGGTCCGGGGCGTCACCGTGCGGTCCCGGGCTGCCGACCACGGTGCCGCGGGCGTGCGTCACCCGGCCGTCCGCGGCCTCGCTGTACACCTCGAAGGCCAGCCCGTCGCCGTCCGGCCGGAAGGCCACGTACAGCGCCAGCTCGGCGTCGGCGGGTTCGATCGCCCGGCCCCACAGCACATCGCGCAGCGCGTGCCGCACACCGGGCTCGGCCAGGTCGGCGGCGGCGCGCACGAACTCCAGGGTCGCGGCGCCGGCGAACAGGGGCCGGCCCTCGATCACATGGTCGCGCACGAGCGGGTCCCGGGGACGCAACGTCTTGCGGAACCGCAGCTCCGTCACGGTGGACTCGTTGGCGTCCACCAGCGGATGCGGTGCCCTGGCCGGTTCCGGGTCGAGCGGGATCCAGTAACGCTCGTCCGCGAACGGGTAGCGCGGGGCTCGGCTGCGGCGCGGCGCCGGGCCGGGCCGGGAGGCGTGCCAGGCGGTCCAGTCCACCTCGGCGCCGTCCAGCCAGCGCCGGGCCCGCTCACCGAGCGCGCCGTCGGCCGGAACCTCCGGCAGCGGCCCGCCCTCGGCGAAGCGCTCCAGCGCGGCGACGACCTCGGCGCCGCCGGTCGCCAGCACCGCGAGCCGGGCGTCCATGCTCTCGCGGCCGACCTGGGTGGTGAAGCAGACGTCGGCGAGAGGGACCCGCTCGGTGCGCAGGAACCGTGCGGCCCGCCCGGCGTAGACGCGCAGCCGTTCCTCATCGCGTGCGGACAGCAGGAAGAGGACGGGCTCGTCGGTGTGCTGCTCGCCCGCCGGCACGGTGGAGCCCGGCTCGGGCCGCGGCGACTCCTCCAGCACCAGGTGGGCGTTGGCGCCGCCCGCGCCGAAGGAGCTGAGCCCGGCCCGGCGCGGACGAGGGGTGTCCGGCCACTCGGCGAGTTCGCGCTGCACGCGGAAGGGCGAACGGTCGAAGTCGATGTTCGGGTTGAGTTCGTCGGCGTGCAGCGAGGGCACGAGCGTGCGGTGCGCGAACTGCAGCAGCACCTTGGTCAGCCCGGCGACACCGGCGGCGGACTCCAGATGTCCCACGTTGGACTTCACCGACCCGATGGGCCAGCGGCCGGGTTCCGCGGCGGCCGACCGGTAGGCGTTGGTCAGTCCGGTGAGTTCGATCGGGTCGCCCAGGGCGGTGCCGGTGCCGTGCGCCTCGACGTAGCCGATGTCCTCGGGGGCGACGCCCGCCTGCTCCATGGCGCTGGTGACGGCCCGCTGCTGGGCGTGCGGGTTGGGCACGGTGTAGCCGTTGGTCCGGGCTCCGTGGTTGATGGCGCTGCCGAGGATCACTCCGTGGATGCGGTCGCCGTCGGCCAGTGCCTGCCGGTACGGCTTCAGCAGGACGGCGCCGACCCCCTCCCCCGGGACGTAGCCGTCACCGCCCGCGCCGAAGGCGCGGCAGCGGCCGTCGGAGGACAGGAAGCGGCCCTGGCTGAGGAAGGCGTACTTGTAGGGGTGGACGGAGACGTTGACGCCGCCGGCGATCGCCAGTTCGCTCTCGCCCCTGCGCAGGCTCTCGCAGGCCAGGTGGATCGCCGTGAGCGAGGAGGAGCACATGGTGTCCAGCGCCAGGCTGGGCCCTGACAGGTCGAGGGCGTGGCTGACCCGGTTGGCGATGGTCGCGAACGAGGAGCCGGTGAGCGGGCGGCCGCCACGCAGGGCGTCCAGGGCTCCGTGGAACTGGTACTCGCCGTACATCACGCCGACGTACACGCCGACGGGGCGCCCGGACAGGTCGGCGCGGCGGTAGCCCGCATCCTCCAGCACGTGCCAGGCGTTCTGCAGGAAGAGCCGTTCCTGCGGGTCCATCAGTTCGGCCTGCCGTGGGGAGATACCGAAGAACAGCGGGTCGAACCGGTCCACATCACGCAGGAATCCGCCCCAGCGGGTGTGGGCGCGGCCCGGCGCGGCGGGATCGGGGTCGTACCAGCGGGTGCTGTCCCACCGGTCGTCGGGGATCTCCTCGATGCAGTCACGGCCCGCCACCAGGTTGGCCCAGAACTCCTCGACGTCGTCGGCCATGGGGTAGCGGCCGGCCAGCCCGATGACGGCGACCGCCCGGTCCTCGGTTCCGGCGGCCATGGCGGGACGGCGCGTGCGGGCGCGGCTCGGCGTGACGTGGCCGGCCTCGGCGGGCGGCGCCGGCTCCTCCCGGCGGGCACCACCGAGTTCGGCCGGGTGCTGCTCGGCGAAGTAGGCGGCCAGCTCGCCCAGGGTCGCGTACTCGAAGAACAGGGTCTTGGACAGGCCGGTGAAGCGGCGGTCCAGCTCGCTGTTGAGCTTGGTGATCACCAGTGAGTCGATGCCGTAGCGGTCGAAGGGGGCGTCCTCGTCGAGTTCCGAGGGGTCCAGCCCGGTTTCGACGGCGATCAGCTCGCGCAGCAGCTCCACGGCGGCCGCGTGCGGGTCCGTGCCGTCCGTGCCGTCCGCGACGGACGGACGGCCGGCGGCGGCCGCCGGTGCGGTGGTGAGCGGGGCGTACAGCGCGGCGGCGATCCGTCCGGTGTTGCCGTAGGCCGCCACCAGTGCGCCGGTGGCGCCGAGCGCCTGTTCGAGGAGGTGCAGGCCGGTCTCGGTGGGCAGCACCCCGAAGCCGGTGCGGGCGGCGATGTCGGCGGCCGCCTCGGTGCTCTGCCGCATGCCGCCGTCGGCCCACATCGGCCAGGCGACGGCGGTCATCCGGTCCCGGCGCTCGGCGTACGCCTCGGTGAACGCGTTGGCGTAGGCGTAGTCGGTCTGGCCGGCGCTGCCGATGTGCGCGGCGATCGAGGAGAAGACGACGAAGAAGTCCAGCGGGTCGTCGGCCGTAGCGGCTTCCACGGTGCGCAGGCCGGTGGTCTTGGGGGCGAGTACGGCGGCGAAGTCGGCCGCTGACTTGGTCGGGACGAAGCCGTCGCGCAGTACGCCCGCCGCGTGGACGACGCCGTTGAGGGGGCCGAACTCGGCACGGACCGAGGCCAGTTGCGCGGACAGGGCGGCGGGGTCGGTGACATCGGCGCTGCGGTACACCACCCGCTCGTCCAGCTGTGCCGAGGGCTGCGCGCTGCGGCCGAGGAGGACGACGCGCGCATCGACGCGGCGCAGCACCCAGTCGGCCACGGCCCGGCCGAGACCGCCGGCACCACCGGTGATCAGGTAGACACCGCCGTCGCGGAGCGGGACGGGCGGGGCGGCCGGGGCGGGGACCAGGCGGGGGACACGGCGTCCCGCCGCGGTGTACGCGACCTCGGGATCGCCGCCCGGCCCGGCGAGTTCGGCGGCGAGTGCCACCGATTCGTCCACGTCGTCGGCGAGTCCGACGACCTGGAGCCGCAGCAACGGGTTCTCCGCCCGCACAGCGCGGGCGAAGCCGGCCAGGGCGGCGTGTTCGGGGCGGGCACCGGCGGTGTCGTGACGGTGGACCAGCAGCACCCTGACGGGGGCGGTCGGCCGGCCGCTCAGCAACTGCTGCACCAGGTGGAGGGCCTGCTCGGGTTCGGGCTCCACGGCCAGGACGGTGTCCGGCAGGCCGTCCGCCACCGGGGTCCCGGGCGGGACGGCGCTGACCTCCTCGGCGCCCAGCGACGTCAGTGTGCCGGCCAGGGCCGTGCGGCGGTCGGCGTCGGCGGCGACGACGAGCGCGGTACCGATGCCGCCGCCGGCGGTTCCGGCCGGGGCCTCGACCCAGCGGCGGGCCAGCAGTTCCGCCCCGTCGGGGCGGTCGAGCACCCTGACGACGAGGTCGCGCAGCCGGGCGAGGACGTTCCCCCGGGAGTCCAGCACGGTCACGTCGGCGTGGGCGGAGCGCTCACCGAGCCGGCCGATCGTCACGTGGGCCCGGCACGGGCCGTCGACCGGAGCGTACGTGGACAGTTCTCCCAGTGCCATGGGCAGGAAGCCGCCGGCCGTGGTGCCGTAGGCCCGGGCCAGCAGCAGCACCAGGCCGTGCAGAGCCCCGTCGAGCAGCGCCGGGTTCAGCACCGCGCTGTCCAGCGCCGCGCCGTCGGGGAGTTCGAGGGTGGCGAGTGCCTCCCGGTCACCGATCGCCAGTTCGGACAGGGCCCGCATCCGGGGGCCGTAGTCGAGGCCGAGGTCCCCCAGCCGGGTGTAGCAGGCCTGGTGGCCGACGGACTCGGTGCAGCGCGCGGCGATCTCCGCCAGGTCGAGCGGGGCGTGCGGCTCACCCGGGCCGGTGCGGATCTCACCCGCCGCGAAGACGGTGTCGTCCTGGGCGACCTCGAAAGCGACCGCGTCCTGGTCACGCCAGAGGGAGACCAGGACGTCGCGTGGTCCGGAGGCGTACGACAGGAGGCGGTCGAAGGAGACGTCGTGCAGCCGCACCGGCGCTCCGGCGGACAGCTCACCCGCGGCGCGGGCCAGTTCCAGGTAGCCGACCGCCGGCATCACCGGCTCGGCCTCCACCCGGTGGTCCGCGAGGTAGAACTCCTCGCCCGTACGCGAGCTGCGGTACGCGACGGTCTCCAGGGTGGAGACGTTCTCGTCCAGCATCGGGTGCGGGCCCGGTCGGGCGGCATCCCCGGCAGCCGGCGCCTGAGGCCCGGTCAGCCAGCAGCGGCGGCCCTCGAAGGGGTAGGTGGGCAGCGGTACCCGGCCGCGTTCCTCGTCCGCGAACCAGGCCTGCCAGTCGATGTCGGTCCCGGCCTCCCAGGCGCGGGCGACGGCACCCCACGGTCCGTCGGCCACCCCGAGGGCGCGCCCGCGGACCTCCTCCCCCGCACCGCGCAGCGGGAAGCGGGAGTCCGTGCCCGCGCTGGGCGGTGTGGTGGCAGCCGGCCCGTCGAGCCCGGTCAGGCCCTCGGCCAGGGACAGTGCGCCGGTGACGCAGGCGGCGACCCGGGCCGCGAGACCGTCGCCGTGCAGCGCGACCGGCCGCACGCCCCAGCCGAGCCAGAGCCGGCCCAGCGCGTACTGGAGGGCGAACGTCTGCCCGGCCAGGCCCTGTCCGTCCGCTCCGGCCGACATCGCCGACCGGTAGTGCTCGGCGAAGGCGGGTTCCGCGGCGCACCACTGCTCCGCCAGGGCCTCGGCGTCGGCGATGTGCTCGGTGAAGACGAAGGAGACCTCGCCCGTGGCCTGCCGCTCGGGGATGGTGGCGCCGCGCAGGGCGGCGGCCAGGGCGGTGCGGTCGGCACCCAGGACGGCCAGGCGGTACTCGTGGGCCCGCCGCCCGACCGCCAGGGTGTAGGCCACATCGGCGAGCGCGGCGGTGTCCTCGCTCTCCAGGTACCCGGCCAGCTCCGCGGCCGACGTGCGCAGCGCCCCCGGGGTGCGTGCGGACAGGACGAGCACCTGGCTCGAGCGGGAGTCCCCGGTGGCCGGCGGCCGGGGAGCTTCCTCCAGCACCGCGTGGGCGTTCGTGCCGCCGATGCCGAAGGAGCTGACACCGGCGCGCCGCCGGTCGGTCGCCGGCCACGGTTCGGTGCGGGTGCTCACCTTGAAGGGCCCTGCCGCGAAGTCGATGGCCGGGTTGGGAGTGTGGTAGTTCAGCGTGGGCACCAGCGTGCGGTGCTTCATCATCAGCACCGTCTTGATCACACCGGCGACCCCCGCGGCCGCGTCCAGGTGGCCGATGTTGGACTTGACCGAGCCGATCGAGCAGAACTGCGTGTCCGACGTGGCGGCCCGGAACGCCTTCGTCAGTGCCGACACTTCGACCGGGTCGCCCAGCCGGGTGGCGGTGCCGTGTGCCTCCACGTAGCCGATCGAGCGGGGGTCGACGCCGGAGACCGCGTGTGCCTCCCGGATGACGGCGGCCTGCCCGGCCGCGCCGGGGGCGGCGAAACTGACCTTGCCCGAACCGTCGTTGTTGGTCGCGGTTCCCTTGATGACCGCGTGGATGGTGTCCCGGTCGGTGAGGGCGTCGCGCAGCAGCTTGAGGACGAGGACACCCACGCCGTTGCCGAGCACGGTGCCGTCGGCGTCCGCGTCGAAGGTGCGTACGTACCCGTCCTTGGACAGGATGGCGCCCTCTTCGTACAGATAGCCCTTGGTCTGCGGGAGCTTGACGGTGACGCCGCCGGCCAGTGCCATGTCGCATTCGCCGTTGATCAGCCCCTGGCAGGCCAGGTGGATGGCGACCAGCGACGTCGAGCAGGCGGTCTGGACGGTGTAACTCGGGCCCGTGAGGCCGAGCTTGTACGACAGCCGGGTGGCCAGGAAGTCCTTGTCGTTGCCGACCATGACCGCGAAATGGTTCGAGGTGGTGGTCTGGTCGACGTGCGGCAGGACCTGCTGCTGGAGGTAGGTGTTGATCGCGGCGCCGGCGTAGACGCTGATCAGCCCGCCGAAGCGGGTGGGGTCGTAGCCGGCGTGCTCCAGGGCGGCGTGGCCGGCCGTCAGCAGGATGCGGTGCTGGGGGTCCGTCATCTCGGCCTCGGCCGGGGTGATTTCGAAGTAGCCCGTGTCGAAGAGGTCCACGTCCGGGATGACGCCGTGTGCCGGGACGTACTGCGGGTCGTCCAGCAGCCGGGCGGGGACGCCGGCGGCCGCCAGTTCCTCGCGGCTGAACCGGGTGATGCCCTCCCGGCCCTCGCTCAGCAGGTGCCAGAAGGAGTCCAGGTCGTCGGCGCCGGGGAACCGCCCGGCCATGCCGATGATCGCAACGTCCGTCTCGGCCACCATCGGGTCATCCGGGCTGCTCACCGAGCCAACACTCCTTCGTCCTCGTGCCTGACCGGGCCGGGTCAGGCGGGTCGCTCCGTACCGGTTGCGGGCGGCAGCCCGACAGATCTGCTGTGCTGTGCGGAATGTGCGGGGGCGCCGGGGCGGGGTGCGCCCGCGTGGGCGGGGGCGTGGCGTGTCTCCCCGCGGGGGAGACACGCGGCGCGCGGCCCCGGCGGCACGAGCGGCCAGGGGTTTCGTGCGGATCAGGTCGGACCAGGCCGCGGCGTCCGGTGCGGTGCATCGCAAGGCGGAGGATCACCCGCGTACTGGGCGTACTCGGGTGATCCGGCAACGCGGCGAGGCGCCGTGCCGGGCGTCGCGGACCCGGGCTGATCCAAACGGAACCCCCTAGCGGGCGGCCGCCTCCGCGCGAATGGTGTCGCCGTGGTACCAGGGGTTCCCGGCGGCCTCGGAGATCAGGTTGCGCGACTCGGTCTCGTGCGCGCGGCCGAGCGCGAGCGTGAGATGCTGGACGAACTCCAGGGCGGTGAAGTACTTCCGCATGAACGTCGGTTGGGTCATGGGAATCTGGGTGACCTCGATGTTGCGGTTCTGCGGGAGGTCGCTCGTGAGCAGGCCGAGCAGGTTCTTCATCTTCCCCTTGGTGTATTCGTCGTCCTCGTCGTCGGTGAAGAGCAGCACGCTGTGCCTGCGCGTCGGGTCGGACAGGGTGGCCACCTCGCTGTGGCAGAACTCGTGGAAATAGTTGCGGGTGGCCGGGACCATGGCGATCTCGTTGAGGTGCATCTTGGCCAGCTTCAGCAGGCTCTCGTGCCACGCCGGCGAGGCGATCATGATGACGTTGGCCTCCCGGCTGCGCATGGCCGCGGTGTGCGCCAGTTCCCGGTGGGCGTCCGTGAAGTCGTGCGCGAGGTGGCCCGGGAGCGCCCGGACCTCTTCCCCGAAGTCCTGCCGGACCAGTCCCAGCCGGAAGAAGACCTCGAGGAGGATGGCGAAGTACTGCCCCACGTGGAACAGGGGGTACTCGCGGTCCGGCTCGCTCAGTTCCCACCGGATGATCGAGACACCGGCCTCACGGCCCAGCTCGGCCAGGCGTCCGCCGGAGGTGAGCAGGATCATCCGGTGGTGGGCGTGCGAGAGCGTCTGGAACGCCTGTGCCGGCTCCACGGAGTGACCGCTGTAGGAGCTCAGGATGATCAGGGTCTGGTCGTCGTCGATCACGGAGGACGGCAGCAGGTACGCGTAGTCGTAGTCGTTGAAGACGTGGAACTCCACCTCGGCGCCGGCCGAGATGAAGAAGGCGCGGACGACGTCGGAGACGATCGCCGAGCACCCCATGCCGGTGAAGACCACACGCTTGAAGTGACCGTCGGCGATCCGGGCCCGCAGGTCCTCGGACAGCTCGTCCAGTGAGTATTCGTCGGACTTCGTGAAGCCGTGCCGGTACTGCTCGGCCAGGAATCCCTCGTACCGGTCCATACGTGAACGCACGTGCACAGTCCTCTTCTCGTGAAATCAGGGGGTCTTCCGGTCCCGCCGTGCCGCAGGGGCCGGCTCCGCTCGCGCCATGGCCATCACCACATGAACTGACCACCGTCCACGATCAGTTTCTGCCCGGTGATGTAAGAGGCCTTCTCACTGATCAAGAACTCCAGTGCGTCGGCCATCATGTCGACGTCGCCGATGCGTCCCTGCGGGATCTCTTCGAGCAGCTTTTCGCGGTAATACGGCTCGTCGGTCCGGAAACGCGTCCGCATCTCCTCGGTGTCGATCATCCCGGGAATGAGCGAGTTGACGCGGATGGTGGGCGCGAGTTCCATTGCAAGACACTTGGTGAAATGCAGAAGTCCCGCCTTGCTGGCACAGTAATTGACTCCGTTCAGCCGCGGGCGGATCCCCGTGGTGGCCGACACGTTCACCACCGAACCGCCGCCTGCCGCGAGCATCGCCGGCGCCAGGGCCCGGGTGAGGTAGAACGGCGCGGACAGGTTGGCCGCGATCACCTGGTTCCAGTCGTCGAACGACATGTCGAGGAAGGGGCGGTCGATGTTCCGGCCCGCGTTGTTGACCAGGACCTTCGGCGCGCCGTACGTGGTGAGCAGCTCGTCGGCCACGGCGGTCGCCGCGCCGGGGTCCGCCAGGTCGACCTGGAGGGCACGCAGACCGTTGCCGATCTCACGCTCCGCCGCCGCAGCCGACTCCTTGTCGCCCCGGTAGAGCGCCACCACCTGGTAACCCAACGACACCAGCCGCCCGCTCAGAGCGAGACCGATCCCCTTGGTTCCCCCGGTCACCAGAGCGAAATCTTTGCGCACCGCCAAAACCCTTTCGCGCGTCGGCCATTCGCCGACCGGCCGACATTGATCCGTGTGTGTGATGGCAAGGAACCGCGCGGCCGAGCAAGGCCGACAACGGTGGACGGGTTCGACCGCGGACCGGGAATACACACAACCGGCCGGCGTCAGCCCACAAGAATTCGGCGATCACGCCGCAAATCCTGGCCAGGCTAACCCGATCACTTGTATGCGGGCAAGGCATTCCGGGAAAGCCCGGCCGGATTTCCGGCGACAACCCTGCGTTCCTCCGCGGGCCGCCGCGTTCAGGTACGCGGGGTCAGTTTGCAGCGGACCTGGCCGGTGGGGCGCAGGGTGATTCCGGTGTTCAGCGGTATGTCGGTGTCGACCGCGGTGAACGAGTAGTGCTGGAGCAGCACGGTGAGCGTGAGCGTGGCGTTCAGCATGGCCAGGTGCTGGCCGATGCAGGCGCGCGGGCCGCCGCCGAACGGGAACCAGGCGTAGCGCGGGCGGTCCCCCTCCCGCTCCGGCAGGAACCGGTCCGGGTCGAACGCGTCCGGGTCGTCCCAGAGGTCGGGGTGGCGCTGGATGACACCGGAGCTGACCACGACATCGGCGCCGGCCGGAATGGTGTACGGGCCGACCTGCACGTCCTCGGTGGTGATCCGGCCCAGGGCCGGCGCCGCCGGGTAGAGGCGGAGCGTCTCCTTCAGCACCCGCGTGAGGTAAGGGAGTTTGTCCAGGTCCGCGGCGACCGGCTCGCGGCCGCCCAGGACGCTGTCGACCTCCTCGTGTGCGCGGGCGAGCACGTCCGGGTGGGTGGCGAGCAGGTGCAGGGTCAGGCCCACGGTGGTCGCGGTCGACTCGTGGCCGGTGACGAGGAAGACCAGGACCTGGTCCCGTGTCTCCTGTGCGCTGATCGGGTTGCCCTCGTCGTCGCGTGCCCGGGACAGGAGGCTGAGCATGTCGTGCCGGTCGGTGAGGGCGGTGGCCTCCTCGGCCCGTCGGGCCGCGATGATCTCGTCGCACACCTCGTAGAGTTCCTGGTGCGCCTTGGCCGCGCGGAGGTTGCCCGGCGTGGGGATCTTCCGGGAGAGGTTCACGGGGGCGAAGGCCCGCTTGACCGCGTAGTCGTTGATCCGCGGGAAGTTGCGCTGGACGATGGGGACCATGGTGTCCACGTCGTTCTTCCGGCCGAAGAGGATGCGGGTGATCGTCCGCAGGGTGTGCCCGGTCATCTCCTGGGCCACGTCGACGGTGGCCTCCGGTACCTTCCGCCACCGCTCGACGAGGTTGCGGGTCTCCTCGGTGATCTCGGAGGCGTAGTTGTCCACCTGACGCGGGGTGAACAGCGACTGGAGCATCCGGCGCTGCCGCAGGTACTCGTCGCCCATGCTGGTCAGCAGCCCGTTGCCGAAGGACTGTCGCAGTTCCCCGAGGAACCGGTTCTCCTTGCTGAAGACATGGGCCGAGGAAGCCAGCACCTGCTGAGCGCCCGACGCCGAGAACACGCCGTAGAACTCCGCCCGCAGACCGGGCGGGCCCACGGTGAACCGGACCACGTCACCGTGGTCGCGCTGCGCCCGGCGGTACGTCCCCAGGGTGTCCCGCTGCAGGTCCATCAGCGACCCGAACACCGGGTGGCCCGTCATCGTGGGCGGCGTCAAGGCCGCCGTGGTCGTCGACGTCATGGTGGTGTCTCTCCTGTTCGCTTGCCTCCGCGGGGCCGCGCCCTGCGTGTCGTGCTGATCGGGTCCGGCCGGCAGGGACCGTGGCGTCCGGTGCTCCCCCGCATCCCCCGTACGCCCCGTCACCGGGCAGCCGTCCCCCGTGGAACCGGTGGGCACGGTCGCCGCGGCGCGCAGCCGGGCCACCTCCGACTCCGGGGCCGACGCGATCTCCTCCAGCAGCCGTTCGTAGGCACGTGCCATCCGCTCGGCGGTCTTCCTGGAGAACAGGTCGGTGCTGTATTCCAGGTAGCCCTGGAGACCCGAAGCCGTTTCCTGCGCCACGAGGTTGAGGTCGAACCTGGTCGTGGTCACGGGCGCGCGGACGGGCAGCACCTCGATGTCCGGGGTGCCCGTGTCGTCAGTCGCGGGCGGAGCGGACGCGGGCAGCATGTTGAACATGACCTGGAAGAGCGGGGACCAGCCGGGGTCGGGGTCGGGCACCAGGGCCCGGACCAGGTCGGGGAACGGCAGGTCCTTGTGCTCGTGGGCCTCGGTGGTGACGCGCCTGGCCTGCGACAGCACGTCGGTGAAGGAGCGGTCCGCGCGCACGTCGAGCCGCAGGGCCACCAGGTTGACGAAGTAGCCGACCGCGCCCTCCAGTTCCGCACGGGGCCGGTTGGAGACCGCCGAGCCGATGGCGAGGTCGTCGCCCTCGGTGTGACCGCCCAGCAGGACGGCGAAGGCCGACAGCAGCGACATGTAGAGCGTGACCCCGCGCTCCTGACTCAACCGGCGCAGCCGGTCGAGGAGTTCGGCGGAGAGGCGGAGTTCCACCGAGGAACCCTGGTACGTCTTGACCGGGCACCGCTCGTAGTCGGTACGCAGCGGCGGGCGGGCCGGCAGCCATTGCAGTTGCCGCCGCCAGTAGCGCTCCTGCCGGGCCAGCTCCTCGGCGCCTGTCGCGCGCGCCTGCCAGCGGGCGAAGTCGGCGTACGACAGCGGCAGTTCGGGCAGTTCCGGAGTCGTACCCCGGCTCAGCGCGCGATACAGCACCAGCAGCTCGGACAGCACGACGTTCACCGACCAGCCGTCGAAGACGCCCCAGGGCCGGGTCAGCACGGCGATGTGCGCGTGGTCGGACAGGGTGAGCAGGTGGGCGCGGACCATGTGGCGGTCGTCCGGGGCGAAGGGCCGCAGCCGTTCGGCGCGCAGCCACTCGGTGACGGCTTCCTCGTCGGTCTCCAGCACCCGCACCGCGAAATCCCCCGCGGGGTTGACCCGCTGGGTCACGGTGCCGTCACGCCGCTCATAGCTGGTCCGCAGGACCGCATGGCGCTCGACCAGGGCACGCACGGCGCGCGCATAGGCCTCCCGGTCCAGTGGACCGTTGAGCCGGAAGGCCAGCTGGACGTTGTCGTGCGCTGCTCCCAGGTGCTCGGGCCGGTTGAGGAACCACAGGTCGCGCTGCTGGAGGGTGATGGGTGCCGCCCCCCGCTCCCCGCTCTCCTGCACGGCTGCGACCGGGGCCGCCGGCTGCTGTTCCAGGGCAGCGGCCATCTCCTCGACCGTGGCTCCGCTGAAGATCAGCTGGAGTGGCAGCTCGGCGCCCGTCTCCTTCTTCACCCGGAGGGTGAGCCGGGTCGCGAGCAGGGAGTGCCCGCCGAGATCGAAGAAGTTGTCCTGGAGTCCGACCTCGCCGAGGCCGAGGACCTCGGCGATGACCCGGCACAGCATGCGCTGGGCCTCGGTGCGCGGGGCGACGTAGACCTCCTTGGTCACGTCGTCCTCGTCGGGGGCGGGCAGGGCCCGCTTGTCCACCTTGCCGTTCGGGGTGACGGGCAGTTCGTCGAGGACCACGAAAAGGCCGGGAACCATGTAGTGCGGCAGCCGCGCGGACAGGAAGTCCTTGAGCGACCGGGCCAGCGTCGGTCCCCTGTGCCCGATCTGCGGGTGGTTCGTCAGGGACGGCGCGCGATAGGGCGCACGCGCCCGCACGCGGGGCGGCTCGCCCCTGCCGAGCACCACGTCGAGGCCGTCGGGCCGGTCCTGCGACCACGTGGCCGCCACCTGGTAGCCCAGCTTCTCGGCGTGCTGGAGCACGTCTTCGAGTTCCCGGAGCTGCTCGGTGGCCCGCGCGGACAGCCGGGCGCCGAGGGCGGGCGGCTCCCCGTCAAAGGTCCGCGACCGGCGGCCGAGTCCCTCGCTGAAGCGCACGTCGTCGGCGACGCGCGGGTTGGTCAGACCGCTCACGCCGAACCGGTCGGGAGCCCCGCCGTCCAGGAGGGCACGCAGCTGCGCCGGTGTGTCGGCCTCCCGCCACGGCAGGGGCTCGGCCGGCCGGGCGGCGCCCTTGGTCAGGACCACGTCGTAGCAGTACGCGAGCCTCTCGCCGTCGCCCGCGCCGCGCTTGACCATGATGTCGACGGCACCCACTTCGGGGAAGTGCTCGGTCGTCTGCGCGAAGTAGGTCGGGCTGACGAGCAGTTCGGTCTCCTGGCGGCGGCCGCGCCGCACCCGGGCGGCCAGGTCCGCGGCCGTGGTGCCGGGCTCCGCGCGCCCGCGCTCGGCGGCGCACAGCTGTGCGTCGAGGAGGTCCAGGTTCCGCACGTCGGCGACCAGGACGCGCCCGCCGTCCTGGAGGAGCGGGAGCAGCAGGCCGAGGAGCTCGTCCAGGTACTGCCGGTTGGGGAAGTACCGGACCACCGAGTTGAGCACGATCGTGTCGAACCTCCCCGCGGGCAGCGTGGAGACCGACAGGGCGTCACCCTGGCTCACCGAGACGTGCGACCAGCCACGGTCCGCCACGCCCCGGCGGACGGCGTCGAGTGCCGTGGAGGAGACGTCGAGGGCGTGCACCGAGGCGCAGTCGTCCGCGTAGCGGAAGAGCAGCGCTCCCGTGCCGCAGCCGATCTCCAGGACCCGCTTGGGCCGCAGCCCCTTCAGGTGCCGCAGCGTGTCCTCGGCCGGCTCCGGTTCCGCGGATCCGGCTGCGGACTCATCGTGTCCGTCCGCCGGTGCCGGGTCCGTGGAGCCGTCCGGGCGGGCGTACCGGTCCTCGAAGTGCCGCCGCCAGTGGTCGAGGTGGGCCGCGTCGTCCTCCCGGTCGGCGGTGTGCAGCCACTGCGGCGTCGGGCTCACGTAGGCGGCCAGCCTGCGGGCGGCGCCTTCCCCCTGGGGGACGACCACGGCGCGGTGCACCGAGGGATGGGTGAGCAGTACGTTGGCGACCTCTCCGGGCTCGACCCGGAAGCCCCGCACCTTGATCTGGTCGTCGACCCGGCCGAGGTAGTCGAGCGTGGCGTCCGGACGCCAGCTGACGAGATCGCCGGTGCGGTACATGCGCGCCTCGGTGCCGGACGGGCCGGTCACGAAGCGCTCGGCGGTCAGCTCCGGCCGGTTCAGATAGCCGTGGGCCAGGCCGTCGCCGGCGACGTACAGCTCGCCCGGCACTCCCGGCGGCACCGGCCGCAGCGCCTGGTCGAGCACGTACACGCGGGTGTTCCACACCGGCGGGCCGATGGGCACGCTCGTCGCACCGGGCTCGGCCCGGTACAGCCAGGCGGTGGTGGGGCCGGCCTCCGTGGGCCCGTACAGGTTGTGCAGTTCGGTGTCCGGGAGAAGGCGCGCGAACCGTTCGGCCAGCTCGACCGGGAGCACCTCGCCGGCCGCCTCCACGCGGCGCAGGCCGGTGCACCGGGCCGCGGCCGGCTCCGCCAGGAACTCGGCGAGCATGGACGGCACGAAGTGGAGGTCGGTGACGTGCTCGTCACGGATCAGCCGGGCGAGGTACGCCGGGTCCCGGTGGCCGTCGGGGCGGGCGATCACCAGGGCCGCGCCGACCTGGAGCGGCCAGAAGAGTTCCGGTACCGACACGTCGAATCCCACCGAGGTCTTCAGCAGCATCCGGTCGTCGCCGCCCATGCCGTAGCGGCCCTGCTTCCACGCCGTCCAGTTCAGGCCCGCGCGGTGGGAGATCACCACGCCCTTGGGCCGGCCCGTCGAGCCCGAGGTGTAGATCACGTACGCGGGGTGTTCACCGGACACCGCCACCCGCGGGTTGGTGCCGGGGCAGGAGGCGGTGTCCGGCAGGTCCTCCAGGACGAGCAGGGGCTCGCTGTCGGCGAGCACCTGCTCCACGCGCTCGTCCGGAAGGTCGGTGTCCAGGGGCAGATAGGCCGCTCCCGTCTTCACCACCGCGTAGACCGCGATCACCAGCTCGAACGAGCGGGGCATCCGGATCGCGACCAGCCGCTCGGGCCCGGCGCCGCGCTCGATCAGCCAGTGCGCGAGCCGGTTGGCGCGGGCGTTCAGCTCCGCGTAGGACAGGGTGCTGCCCTCGAAGACCAGCGCCGTCCGGTCCGGGGTGCGCTCGGCCTGGGCCTCGAACGCCGCGGCGAGCGTCTCGTGGGCCACGGCTACGGCGGTGTCGTTCCACTCGGTGAGCAGCCGCCGCCGTTCGTCGGCCGGCAGGACGTCGATGTCCAGCGCGGCGGTGCCGGCGCCGTCGTCCCGGGCGAGCGCGGCGACGATCCCGGACAGCGCGGTTTCGACGTAGTCGGCCACCGCCTCGCAGGTGACCGTCTCCTCGACCTGGATGTCCAGCGACAGCTCGGTGCCGAAGTCGTCCAGCGACACCGTCACGGGGTAGTTGATGGCGTCCACGGCCGCCAGGAAACGCACCCCGTGGTCGTCGATGCGCGGCGCCGCCGCGGGGCCCTGCTCCGCTTCGAAGTGACGGAAGTTGACCACCGCGCTGAACAGGGGCGCGTCACCGTCCAGGCCGCTGCACCGCTGTGCCAGGCTCAACGGGGTCTGCTCCCGGGCGATCAGCTCGCGCAGCCCGGTGTCGACGTCGGCGATCAGGTCCCGCACGGTCCGGTCGGCGAGCCGGGTCCGCAGCGGAAGGGTGTTGATGAAGTTGCCGAGCATGCGCTCCACCCCGGGCACGCCCTGCAGGCGCCCGGACAGGACGGCGCCGAACACGACGTCGTCGCGTCCGCTGGAGGCGGCCACGACACAGGCCCAGGCGGCGTGGAAGAGGCAGGCCGGGCTCAGCCGCAGCCGCTGGGCCTGGGTGCGCAGATCGCGGGCGAGCTCCGCCGGAAGCGCGCGGCGCAGCCGGCGGACCCGGCGGCCGTCGCCGCGCACGTCCGTGAGGCCGAACGGCGTCGTCGGTTCCGCGACGTCCCCGAGGACCTCCCGGAAGTAGGCCTCCGTGGCGTCCGAGGACTGCTGCACCAGGGTGTGCGCGACGAAGTCGCGGTAGGGCGCCGGGGGGAGGAGCAGGTCGCTCCGGCCGGCCATGTGGGTCCCCAGCTCACCGAGGAGCAGCCGCAGGGAGGTGGCGTCCTCGATGAGGTGGTGGGCGTTCAGCACGAGGTAGCGCCGCCCGGATACGGGATCCTCGGCGATCACGAGCCGCAGCAGCGGGGCCCGGCCGAGGTCCATCCGGCCGAGCCGGTCCAGCAGGGCGTGCGCCTGCTCCTCGGGATCCCCGTCCGGTTCGAGGCGGACGCGGGTGACCGGCAGGCGGGCGCTGCGGCACACGACCTGGACGGCCTCGGGCAGCCCGGCGGTCAGCACGGCCGTGCGCAGGACGTCGTGGCGGTCGATGATCTTCTGCAGGGCGTGGACGAACGCCGCGCAGGCGGCTTCGTCCTCGGCGACGTACACGGTGGACACGAGGTACGGGTCGTGGTCCGGGTCCATCAGGTGGTGGAACAGGATGCCCTGCTGCGTCGAGACCAGCGGATAGATGTCCTGGACGTTGGGCGCGCCGCCGGGGACGGTGTCCACGATCGCGTCGATCTGCTCCTGGTCCAGGTCGACGAGCGGCAGCATCCCGGGTGTGATGCGCTCACAGCCCTCGGGTATCAGGTTCGGCGGAACCCGGTGGTCCGCCGCGCCCTCCGTCGCGTCGATCCGCGCGGCCAGGCTGCGGAGCGTGGGAGCGCTGAAGACGTCGCGTACGCCCACGGCCAGGCCGTGCTCCTTCAACCGCGCCACCAGCACGGTGATCAGCAGGGAGTGGCCGCCCAGGGCGAAGAAGTTGTCCTCGACGCTGAGGCGTTCCCCGGGCAGGCCCAGCAGTTCGGCCACCACGGACACCAGGAGCCGTTCCGTGCCGGTCTCGGGGGCGGCGTACGCGCGCTGGGCGTAGGCCTCGATGCCGGGGGCGGGCAGGGAGGCGCGGTCCAGCTTTCCGTGCGCGGTGACGGGCAGGGCGTCCAGCATGACGAAGGCGCTGGGCACCATGTACTCGGGCAGACTGTGTGCGAGGTGGCCGGCGAGTTCGGCGCGAAGGTCGGTGCCGGCGTCGGCGGACCCGTCGGCGGGGACCGTGTAGGCCACCAGCTGGGGCCGGCCCGGCTGGTCCTCACGGACGACGACCGCGCAGGCCCGTACCGCTGGATGCCGGCTCAGGCGGTGCTCGATCTCGCCCGGTTCGATACGGAAACCGCGCAGCTTGACCTGGTCGTCGGCCCGGCCGAGATACTCCAGGGTTCCGTCGGGCAGCCAGCGCGCCAGGTCGCCGGTGCGGTACATGCGCGCGTCGGGGCCGTCGCCGAAGGGGTTGGGCACGAACCGCTCGCGGGTGAGCTCCGGCTGGTTGAGGTAGCCGCGGGCCAGGCCGGTGCCCGCGATGTGGAGCTGGCCGACACATCCGATGCCCTGTGGTTCCAGGGCGTCGTTGAGCACGTAGAGCTGGATGTTCTGGATGGGGCGGCCGATGGGAACGGTGCGCGGCACCTGGTCGGCGGGGCAGGTCCAGTGGCTGACGTCCACGGCGGCCTCGGTCGGACCGTAGAGGTTGTGCAGGGGTGCCGGGTGGAGCCGGTAGTGGTGTGCGCACAGCTCCGCCGGGAGGGCCTCGCCGCTGCAGAACACCTGGCGCACGGAGGTGCACTCCGGCCAGGCGGGCTCCTCCAGGATCGAGCGGAGCATGGACGGCACGAAGTGCAGGGTCGTCACCCCGAACCGCCGGATGGCCGACACCAGGTAGCCCGGGTCCTTGTGGCCGCCCGGTTCGGCGACGGCCAGCCGGGCACCGAAGAGGAGCGGCCAGAAGAACTCCCACACGGAGACGTCGAAGCTGAACGGCGTCTTCTGCAGGACGACGTCCTCCGCGGTGAGGCGGTACTCGTTCTGCATCCACTCGATGCGGTTGACCGCGGCACGGTGCTCGATCATCACGCCCTTGGGGCGGCCGGTGGACCCGGAGGTGTGGATGACGTACGCCAGGTGCTGCGGGCCGAGGCCCAGGTCGGCGGCCGGGAGGTTGTCCTCCCGGGGCGGGGCGGGGTGAGCGTCGTCGCCGTCGCCCACGCGGCCGTCGCGGTGCAGGGCGAGCGCCGGGACGCTTCCGAACACCGCGGTCCCCAGGTGCGGCTGGGTGAGCACGACACCGGCGCCGGAGCCGGTCATCAACTCCTCGACGCGGGCGTCCGGGTAGGAGGGGTCGATCGGCATGTAGGCGCCGCCGGCCTTGAGCGTGCCCAGGATGGCCGCCACCATCTCCGCGGAGCGCTCCAGGCGCAGGCCGACCAGCTGGTCCGGCCCGATGCCGTGGTCGCGCAGACGGTGACCGATGCGATTGGCCCAGGCGTTCAGCTCGGCATAGCTCCAGGAGCGTTCGGCGTCCACCAGGGCGGTCCGCTCGGGGTGGCGTGCCACCGCCTCCTCGAACAGCTCGTGCAGGCACCGGTCGTCCGTGTAGGGACGGCGGGTGTCGTTCCAGACCTCGACCACCTGCCGCCGCTCCCGCTCACCGGCCATGCCGAGCCGGGAGGTACGGACGTCCGGGTCGGCCGCGACGGCGGACAGCAGCTCGGTGTAGTGGTCGACGAAACGGCGGATGGTGTCCCGGTCGAACAGGTCGGTGTTGTACTCGACGCTGCCGAGCAGGCCGTCGGGCGTCTCCCGCACATCGACGGTGACGTCGAACTTGGTGAAGGCGGGGCTGACCCCGACCTCGGAGACGGTGAGGTCGCCCAGGGCGGCCTCACGCTCGGTCTGCGCCTGCTGAAGCACGAACATCGTCTGGAACACGGGCGAGTGGCTCAGGCTCCGCTCGGGTTCGAGGGCGTCCACCACCGCTTCGAAGGGCACGTCCTGGTGCTCGTAGGCCCCGAGCGCGGTCTTCTTCACCCTGGCCAGCAACTCGGTGAAAGCGGGGTCGCCGGACAGGTCCGCGCGCATCACCAGGGTGTTGGCGAAGTAGCCGACCAGCTGTTCCACTTCCGGCCGGTTGCGGTTGGCCACCACCGTGCCGACGGCGACGTCGGTCCGTCCGGTGTAGCGGTGCAGTACGACCATGTAGGCGGCCAGGAGCGTCATGTACAGGGTGACGCCGTGCTGTTGGCCGATGTCCCGCAGACGGTCGAGCAGTTCTTCCGGACAGCGCAGGTCCTCGCGGGCGCCCCGGTACGTCTTGACCGCCGGCCGCTCCCGGTCGGCGGGCAGCGTCAGCCTGGGGTCGACCCCGGCGAGCTGTTGCTTCCAGTACGCCACCTGGCGTTCCTGGACCTCGCCGGCCAGCCACTGGCGCTGCCACTGCGCGTAGTCGGCGTACTGGACGGGCAACGGCTCGAGCGGGGAGGGCGACCCGGCGCAGAACGCCTCGTACAGCGCGGCCAGATCGCGGAAGAAGACGCCGACCGACCAGCCGTCGGACACACCGTGGTGCGTCGTCACCAGCAGAATGTGCTCGTGGTCGTCCTGACGCAGCAGCCGGGCCCTGATCAACAGGTCCCGCTCCAGATCGAAGGGGGTGGCCGCCTCCTCCTGGCAGATCAGGGGCAGCCGGTCCGGATCCGCGAGTTCCTCCTCGCGCACCCGGAAATCCCGGCCGTCGCCGATGTGCTGGTACGGGACGCCGTCGTGGTCCACGAACCGGGTGCGCAGCACCTCGTGCCGCTGCACCACCGCTTCCAGGGCGCGGATCAGCGCGGCGCGGTCGAGGCGGCCCTTCAGACGCATCGCCATCGGGATGTTGTAGGCCGAGCTGGGGCCGTCCATCTGCGCCAGGAACCACAGCCGCTGCTGGGTGAAGGACAGGGGGACGGGCGCGTCGGCGGACCGGGGCAGCCTGGGGACGGCATCCAGCGCGGAGAGGTCGACGCCCTGCTGCCGGAGCAGCGCGATCAGAACGCGCTGCCGCTTCGCGGGCAGGGAGCGGATCTTCCGGAGCAGGTCCGGTCCGGTGTCCTGATGAGTGCTGCTCATCCTCGTTCTTCCTGCCTGTTCTCGGTGTCCAGGGCGTCCAGTTCCTCGTCGCTCATACCGGCGACAAGGTCGATGTTCCGCAGGATCAGGTCCGCGTCGAGCGGGCCGGCCGCTTCGGCCGCCGGCGTACGGCGGTCCAGTTCCGCCGCCATGTCGGCCAGTCGCGGTGCGTTGAACACGGCCTCGACGGGCAGGACGACGCCGGTGCGCTGCTTCAGGAGGTTGATCAGACGGGTGGCGAGCAGTGAGTTGCCACCGAGCGTGAAGAAGTCGGTCTTCACGTCGATCCCGCTCAGCTGATCGTCCTCCAGCTGGAGCAGCTCCGCCCAGGCGGACAGCAACAGACGCTCGGTGCCGGTGAGTGTCCCGTCCTGCGGTACGCCCGCGGAGGCGCGGTCGGTGGCGTGCGGGGCGGCCACGGGTGCGGCCCCGGCGGATCCGGCCGCGGCCGGTGCGGCGGGACGGCGGCCGGCCCAGTAGCTCCGACGGTCGAACGCGGTCAGCGGGAGCGGCACGAGGCGGCGCGGCCCGTCGTGCAGGGCCCGCCACGGCACCCGCGCGCCGCGCACCCAGAGTTCGGCGAGACGCTCCAGGTCCCGGTCCGCGATGAGTCCGGTCAGGAAGTCCCCACCCCGGTGGCCGGACAGCAGCGTGCCCAGCGGTCCGGCGTCCTCGTCCGCGTTTCCGCGGTAGAGGGCCACGGCGTGGAAGCCGCCGTCGGCCGGAACCGGGCCGTCGGTGCCGTCCGCCATGGCGTGGGCCAGGGCCTGCCGCAGTTCCGCCGGGGAGGCGGCCACCACGGCAAGCCGTTCGGGCAGCGCTTCCCGGCCCAGCTGCAGGGTGTACGCGACGTCCTCCAGCCGCGCCGTGTCGTCACGCAGCAGATGGTCGTGCAGCTGCCGCACCGCAGTCCGCAAACGGTCGCGGTTCCTGGCGGACAGCACGACGAGCTGGGGCCCGCCGTCCGGGGCGGACTCCGCCGGTGCCTGCGGTCGCGGAGGTGCCTCGACGACCAGACTGACGTGGCTTCCGCCCGCGGCGACCGAGTTGACGAGCGCGCGCCGGGGACCGGGAGAGCCGTCCTCGGCCGCGCCACCGCGCGGCTCCCAGGGCGTCAGCCGGTCGCACAGCCTGAGCGGGGTGTCCGCCAGCCGGAGGTTGGGGTTGGGCGCGCCGGCGTCGACCAGGGGCACCAGCTCCTCGTGCCTGAGTTGCAGGATGACCTTGGTGAGCTGGGCGATACCGGAGGCGGCCTCGGGGTGGCCCAGGTTCGACTTCACGGTGCCCACGGGCACCGGTTCGGACGCGTCCGCGAAGACCTCGCTCAGTGCGCGGAGTTCGACCTCGTCGGCGAACGTCGTCCCGTTGGCGGCGGCCTCGACATAGCCGATCGAGCCCGGTGCGGCTCCCGCCCGCTCCAGGGCCCGCCGCATCACGTCCACCTGAGTGCGATGGCTCGGTGTCATGAAGCCGTTGGACCGGCCCGCGTGCATCGAGGCGGTGCTCTTGATGACGGCGTGGATCGTGTCGCCGTCGCGCAGGGCCGCGTCGAGCGGCTTGAGGAGCACGGCGCCCACGGCCTCGGCCGGAAGATAGCCGTCCCCGTTCCGGAAGCTGCGGCTGCCGGTGTGACTGCCGAGCAGCTGCATCTCGCCCAGTGCCACGAACTTGTCCGGGTGCAGCGTGAGATTGACGCCGCCGGCGAGGGCCAGTTCGCACTCTCCGCGCAGCAGGTCGGAGCAGGCGAGGTGGACGGCCATCGCGGAGGAGGTGCACATGCTGTCCACCGCGAGGCTCGGGCCCTGGAGTCCGAAGAAGTGCGAGACGCGATTGGCGATCAGGTTGTACGAGGCGGAGGAGGTGAGCGCCGCGAGGACGGGGTCCGAGGCGTCCGTGCGGTACATCAGGTACGCCGCTCCGACGTACACGCCGACACGGCGGCCGTACCGCTCCTCGATGACGTCCTGAGTCACCCCGCTCTGCTCCAGCAGATGCCAGGCCGTCTCCAGGAACAGCCGCTGCTGCGGATCCATGGCCGCGGCCTCGCGGGGGGAGATGCCGAAATGCAGCGGGTCGAACCGGTCCACGCCGTCGAGGAACGAGCCCCACATGCCCCGGTCCGGGCCGGTCGCGCTCCGGGCGTCACCTTCCGGCAGATCCCAGCGGTCGGCGGGGACCCCGGTCACACTGTCCCGGCCCTCCCGCAGATTGGCCCAGAAGGCGTCCAGGTCGTCGGCGTGCGGGTAGCGGCCGCTGATGCCGATGACCGCGATCTCCTCGCCGCCGGACCGGCGGTCCTTCCTGCCGACGGCGCGCTCGGCGGCCCCGGTGACCTCGGACCGGCCGGTGCCGTGGATGCCACGGCGCGTCGGGCGGGCCGCCGGGGTCACCGGCGCGGGTTCCGCGTCGCCGGTGCCGGAAGGCTGGGGAGTGCCGGGTACGCCCAGGAGGGTGCGCAGGGCCGGGAGGTGCTGTTCCGCGAGGACCTGTGCCAGCCGGCGGACGGTCTGCACCTCGAAGAGCAGGGTCCGGGACAGCGGGCCGAAGGTCTCCTCCAGCCCGGAGGTCAGGTTGACCGCCATGACGGAGTCCATGCCGTACCGCTCCAGCGGCGTGTCGGCGTCGATGCGCTCGGGAGCCAGTTTGAGGGCCGCCGCCACCATCCGCCGCAGATGGCCCACGGCCTTCTCCGTCAGGCCACGGACCTCGTCTGCCGTCTGCGGAGCGCCGTCCGCGGTGGCGTGTCCGGCGGTGGGAGAGGCGAGGCGGTGACCGGCGAACCGGGCCAGAAGCTCACTGCGGCGGCCGGCGACGACCAGGAGCCTGCCGCCTTCGCCGCCCGGCCCGTCCGTGGTCAGCGCCCACCGCAGGACCGCCAGCCCGCGGGCGGTGTCCAGCGGCGCGAGCCCGAGGCCGCGCAGCTGCTCCCGCACGGGCCCGTCGGCGCCCATGCCGCCCTCGTCCCAGAACGGCCAGCCCACGGACAGCGTCCTGCCGTGGCGCAGTCCGGCCTCCACGAGGCGGTCGCGGTAGGCGGCGTAGGCGTCCATGAAGGCGTTGGCCGCGGCGTAGTCGGCCTGTCCGGGGTTGCCGAAGGCTCCGCCGATCGACGAGAAGCACACGAACAGTTCCAGCGGCATGCCCTCGGTCAGCTCGTCCAGGTGGACCAGCCCCGACACCTTCGGCGCGAGTACGGCCTGGAGGTCCTCGGGACGCTTGCGGAGGATGAACTTGTCGTCGATGACGCCCGCGCTGTGCAGGACGCCGGTCACGGGTCCGTGGTTGTCCGCGATGTGCTCCAGCAGCCGGGCGGCCGCGGCCCGGTCGGACACATCGACGCGCTGGTAGTCCACGGTCAGGCCCGCCGCGCGCAGCGCCGCCAGGGCCTTGCGCCGCTCCTCGTCCAGCGGCGAGCGCCCGGCGAGGACGACTGTGGCGTGACCGACCGCTGCGGCGATGTCCCCCGCCACGAGCAGCCCGAGCGCCCCGGCGCCTCCGGTGATCAGGTAGACGCCGTCCTCCTTCCAGGGGGCCTGTGCCGTCCCGGCCGAGTCGACCTCCGCCAGACGCACCACGTAGCGTCGTCCGTCCCGGTGGCGTACCTCGGGCTCCGCGAACCGGGTGCCCTCGGCCGCCAGGCGGGCGGCGACGACAGCGGGGGACGAGCCGTCGAGGCATTCCACGTACTGGGTGTGCAGGAGCGGCTGCTCCAGCTGGGCCGACTTCAGCAGACCGGCCAGTCCCCGGAGGCAGCCGAGGCGCTCCCGGTCGAGGTCGCCCTCCGTGCCGCCCCACAGGACGACCTGGAACAGCGTCGGCCGTCGTACGCCTCGCTCGTGGAGTTCCCGGACGAGGGTGAAGACGCGTCGAGTCAGCTCGGTGTACTGACGCTCCAGCGCGGCGTCCTCGACCTCGACGAAGTGACACGCCACGTGGTCGGGCAGGGCGGCCCGGAACGCGTCTCGTTCACCGGCGGCGACCCGGCCGACCAGCACCACGTGCCGTTCGGAGAAGCGCTCCGCCCCGGCGGCCTGCGCGTATCCCTCCCGGGACACCCCGTCGTCCTCGACAACCCAGCCGGGGCGCAGGAGCAGCACGTCGTCGTCGGCGTCGGGTGTCTCGTGGGATCCGGCCGTGTCCTGGCCTGCCCGAGGGGCGTCCTCCCCCTGCCCCGGGACGAGGGCGGCCGGCGGGGTCTCCGGTTCCGTGGCGTCCAGGTCCACCCAGCACCGCTCACGCGCGAAGGGGTATCCGGGCAGGCTGATGCGGCGTGCCGACGCTGCCGACGGGTGCACGGCCTCCCACTCCACCGCCGCCCCTGCCGTCCACAGCGCCAGCAGCGTGTCGTACCGGCCGTGCCGGGACCAGGCGGTCACCGCCGAGGACAGCTCCTCGCCGTCGGTGCTCCGGTGCGGCGGCACGGTGTCCCGGAACCACGCACCGGCGCGCCCCGGATCCGTGACGAACGACTCCAGCACGTCCCGGGCGGCGGCCAGGGAAGAAGCGGCGAACGCGAGGCGCTCCTCCAGTTCCATCCGTCCCGTCTGCAGTGTCCACGCGACATGGGGCAGGTCGCCCTCGTCGAGCTCCCCGAGCCGGGCGTGCAGCCGCCGGGCCGATGCGACGAGTTGGGCCTCGGTGCGCGCGGACAGCACGATCAGCGAGGGCCGGCCGTCGGTGGAAGCCGCCGCGGGCGCCGCCACCGGCTCGTACTCGGCGAGGACCACGTGCGCGTTCGCACCACCGCCGCCGAAACTCGACACACCGGCGATCCTCGGGAGTTCCCGGTGCGTTCCGTCGGTCTCCAGCGTGGGCCGTTCCCACGGCTCGAGGTGCTGCTGGACGCGGAGCGGCGTACGGGCGAAGTCGATGTGCGGGTTGAGGGTGCCGGAGTGCAGGCTCGGCACCAGCTCCGCGTGCTTCATCTGCAGCAGCACCTTCGTGACGCCGGCGATGCCCGCGGCGCTCTCGGCGTGGCCTATGTTCGACTTCACCGATCCGATCGCACAGCGCCGCGGCCGGCCGCCCGCCTTGCGGAAGGCCCCGTCCAGACCGGCGATCTCGATCGGGTCTCCGAGGGATGTTCCGGTGCCGTGCGCCTCCAGGTAGCTGACGGCCCGGGGGTCGACGCCGGCCGCGGCGAAGGCGTCCGCGATGACCTCCCCCTGTGCCACGGGGGTGGGCACGGAGTAGCCCGAGGTACGACCGCCGTGGTTCACCGCGGTTCCCTTGATCACGCCGTAGATGTGGTCCCCGTCGGCGACGGCCCGCTCCAGCGGTTTCAGCAGGACCGCTCCGACGCCCTCCCCGGGCACGTAGCCGTCGCCGCCGGCGCCGAAGCTGCGGCAGCGGCCGTCGCTGGACAGGAACTGGCGCTGACTGAGCATCAGGTACTTGTTCGGGTGCGGGCTGAGGTTGACGCCGCCGGCGATCGCCGCGCCGCACTGACCGCTCAGAATGGCTTCGCAGGCCAGGTGAATGGCGGTCAGCGACGAGGAACACATGGTGTCGACCGCCATGCTCGGGCCGTTGAAGTCGTAGAAGTACGAGACCCGGTTGGCGACCGTGGCGGCGCTGCCCCACAGGGCGACCGGTCGTCCGCGTTCCTGTGCCTGTGCGCCGTAGAGCTGGTACTCCTGGTACATCACGCCGACGAAGACGCCCACCTTGGCGACGCGGGACAGCCGGTCGCCGGTGTATCCGGCGTCCTCCAGCACGTGGTGGGCGCACTCCAGGAACAGCCGCTCCTGCGGGTCCAGGTGTTCGGCCTCCAGCTGCGAGATGTTGAAGAACTGGGGGTCGAACCGGTCGATGTCGTCCAGGAAGCCGCCCCACCGGCCGGGCACCGGGCCGCCGCCGTCGGCGTAGCGGCGATGGTTCCAGCGCTCGGCGGGCACCTCCCGGATGCTGTCGCGGCCGGAGCGCAGGTTCCTCCAGAACTCGTCGAGGTCCGCCGCCTCCGGGTAGCGGCCGCTGACTCCGACGACCGCGATGTCGAACGGCGCACGGGACGCCGGCCGGCCCAGGGGCTCGTCCGCGGCCCGGTCCTCGCCCACCGGGCGGAGCTCCCGCAGGGGTGTCGAGGCGGTTCCCGGGGCCTGCTCCGCGCCGGGCGCGGCCTGCGGCAGCACGCGTGTGCTCAGCCCGGACAGGTCCACGCAGACCCGGCCGTGTTCGTCGAGGAGTGTGATGTCCAGCCGAGCCGCGGCGGTCTCGGTTCCGCTGCCGGGCCGGTGCCGGATCCAGGCGTACGTCCGGGCCGGCGTGGCGGCGGCCACGTCGAGGCGTTCCAGGGCGAAGGGCAGGGCCAGGCCGGGGCCGCGGTCGTCCGTCGGTGCTGCTTCCAGCCAGAGGCCGATCGTCGCCTGGAGTGCGCCGTCGAGGATGGCGGGGTGCAGGAGTCGGTCGTCGAGCCGTTCGACCGTCGGCAGGCTCAACTCGGCCAGCACCTGCGGGCGTCCCGTGTCGTCGGTGCCGATGCCCACGCTGGTGAGCGAGCGTTGCGCCGGTCCGTAGTCCAGGCCCAGACCCGCGTACACGTCATACACGTGGGCCGCGCCGAGCGTGCGCTGGGCGCAGGCGGCCCGTACCTCCTCCAGAGGGGGCGGCGCCGGCCGGTCGGTGGGGGGCACGGTGGCACGGCCCCGGCTGCACACCACGTACCCATGCGCCTCGTCCAGGCAGTGAAGGGTGAACTCGTATCCGGCCGGCGTGGTCTGCACGGTCACGCGCAGTTCCAGCCCGTCCGGGCCGCAGACGGCGGGCCGGAGCCACACGACGTCGGTCAGCCGTACGCCGTCGCCGTCCTCCCGGCCGAGAAACGCCGCCACCGCGGCGCGGGCCATCTCCAGGTGGGCGACACCGGGCAGTACGGCAACGCCCCGCACCCGGTGGTCGCGCAGGTACGGCTCACTGCCGTCGAGGCGCGTCCGGTAGGTGACGCTCGTCGCGTCCGACTCCGTCATCTCCTGGAGCATCGGGTGGGGTGCCCGCTGTCCGGGCGCCGCGACGGGGTCCTCGGTCGCGGGCCGGCGTGACCGCGCGGGGGTGGGTGTCCCGGCATCGCTCACGGTCCCCGCGAGGTGAGCGGACACGGCGTTCACGGTCCGGTGCTCGACCAGGTCGGCGGAGGTGAGCGTCACTCCGAACCGGGCGCTGAGCCGGTCGGCGAGCTGGGCGAGACCGGTCCAGTCGAGTCCGAAGTCCCGCAACTCGGCGGCTGGGTCGATGTCCTGTACCGATACGTTCAGCAGTGCCGAGACCTCGTCCACGACGGCGGTGCGCAGGACGGCCCCCGCGTCCTCGGGAACGGTGCCGTTCTCCGGCGCGGCGGCCGCCGGGGCCTGCTGGTCCACCGCAGGCGGGTCCGCCGCAGGCCGGCCCACCGCGAGCCGGTCCGCCGGGACCTGACCCTCCAGCCACGCCGCCAGCTCCGCGACCGAACCGTGCTCGAACATCACCGTCGGCGACAACGACACCGACAGCCGCTCCTCCAACTCGGCCACCAGCGCCAACAGATCCGCCGACCCCAACCCCAACTCGTAATAACCGGCAGAGACATCCACACCCGACGACGGCACCCCCAACCGCACCGCCACCAGATCCCGCAGCACACCCACCAGATCCCCACCGGCCGGCAAGGACCCCGCCACCACCTCACGAGCGGGCTCGTCCCTGACGTCGAGAGCCGCCGCGGGCCGGCCCACCGCAGGCTGGTCCGCCACAGGCCGGCCCACCGCAGGCTGGTCCGCCACAGGCCGGCCCACCGCGAGCCGGTCCGCCGGGACCTGACCCTCCAGCCACGCCGCCAGCTCCGCGACCGAACCGTGCTCGAACATCACCGTCGGCGACAACGACACCGACAGCCGCTCCTCCAACTCGGCCACCAGCGCCAACAGATCCGCCGACCCCAACCCCAACTCGTAATAACCGGCAGAGACATCCACACCCGACGACGGCACCCCCAACCGCACCGCCACCAGATCCCGCAGCACACCCACCAGATCCCCACCGGCCGGCAAGGACCCCGCCACCACCTCACGAGCGGGCTCGTCCCTGACGTCGAGAGCCGCCGCAGCCCGAATCCTCTTCGCCACGAACCGGCCGACCTCGGCCACCTTCAGCCCGTCGGCGTCGTAGAACTCCACGGCAAGCCGGATGAGTTCGTCGTCGCGGTGCACCGATGCCGCCGGGACGCGGACGAAGCAGCGCTTTCCGAGCGGCGCCGCCGCCCGGAACGACTCGAACACGAGCGGCAGGTACAGCCCCGCTCCCTCATTCCCCGCGTGCAACATGCTGAGGGCCACACCGCCGCCGAGCAGTCCGGCCTCGAACAGTGCGGGGTGGAAGAGGAAGCCGTCGGCACTGCCCTGGTGCTCCGGGGACAGCTCCAGTTCGGCGACCCAGTCCTCGGGCCGGTGGTGCACCGTGCCGTCGATCTTCATCATTCCGGAATGCAGCAGGTCGTACTGCCTGCACCAGGTGTAGATGTCGGTGAGCGGTGTGTACTGATGCGCCCCGGTGAGCGGCAACGACAACCTGTCCCCGAATCCGGCACGCTCGCGCAGCCGTGCGCGCACCACGGCGTGCACGACGTCGCTGCCGTCCTCCGGGCGGCGGCTGCGCACCTCGATCCGCCATCCCCCCGTCGCCGCGGGATGGCCCTCCACCGTGGTCAGCACCCGTTCACCCGGGCCTGCGACGAGCGGCGCCAGAATGGCGACGTCGCGCAGTTCCACGTCCGGCATCGCGTGACCGTGCCGCGCGAGAACCTGCAGCACCAGGTCGACATATCCAACACCCGGCAGGAGGCTGCGTCCATAAACGACGTGCCCGGCCAGCAATGGATTGTCGGCGGTGACAGTGAAGGTCTCGGTGAACGTGCGCGATTCGGTCATCGATATCCATTTCAGAAGATCGCCAAACCGGCTGGGGCACCTGATCACAGGAGCGGCCAGAGAAAGGTCCGGAGCACACTGCAAAGACCCCGGGGATCTCAATGCCGAGTTCCGCTGCGAACGTGACCGGACGGCGAGACCACCAATCCGGCCTGCAGCGCGTCAACACCACCGACCCGGCACTGCCGAAGGAAAAACGCACCCTGAGCACCACAACTCAGCAGGCGCTTGAAAGACATGCCGGCGACACAGCTGTCCCCGGAACATCCAGAAAGGTCTTACTAGACTCCGTAGAGCTTCATTCTGTCTCCCCCGTAAACTCGGCCGATTCGGTCGTCGGCTGACTCACCCCGTTGCACTGGCCTCGGCGACGGGGGCCCCACGGCCACATCGCCCTCATGTCCAGCGGGCTCGACCTTAGCAGGCCACGACCCCTTCAGATCAAGACCCCAATTCGATCCGTGGCCTCAGCACGCAGGGCATCGATGCGGCCGGGGCCCGCGGTTCGGCCGCAGGAGCCCATCGGGCCGCTGATGCCCAGGGCGGCCCCAAGCGCCGGCCGCCGCCGGAATGCAACGTCGGCCTTCCGGAGATGGCACAGACACAACACCCCGAGATCCTCGCCGCCCCCGCTGCCACTTATGCCGAACCAAGCCGGAAGCCAACACTCCGGAAATTCCCCGAGCCTTGCAGTTCGCAGTGAGTTCACAGGCGTGACGATGAGTCCAACCACGGCTGACCTGCGCCGATAAGCCGTCAGCAACCTATGTCTTGACCCGCGTGATCAACCCCGCATAGGCTCTGGCCCCGCTTCCTCGGTCCGGCATCAGCCACATCAATGGCGGAGCTGCCACACAACCGTGAGGCCGTCGTACCGTCCTCGCCGCCTCTGGAGGAATGATGTGATCGAGGAAATACTTCCCCCAGAGGTGACCACGGAGGAAGCATTCGGCGACGAGGGAGCTGAACTGTTCCAGCTCTTCCCTGAGGAGCGCGCCGTCATCGCCAGGGCCGTCCCGTCGCGCCGACGGGAGTTCGTGACGGTCCGACAGTGCGCCAGGGCCGCGCTGAAGCAGCTCGGAATTCCCCCGGCCCCTTTGATTCCGGGCGACGGACGGGCCCCGGTATGGCCACTCGGCGTGGTGGGGAGTATGACCCACTGTCCCGGCTACCGGGCCGCCGCCACAGCGCGGGAAAGCCGGGTGCGAGCGGTGGGAATCGACGCCGAAGTACGTGCACCGCTCCCGGACGGCGTACTGGAGTCCATCGCCCTGCCGCACGAACGCGCCATGGTGGACCGCCTGGACCATCGCGACGGCACAGTGCCCTGGGGCCGACTCCTCTTCAGCTGCAAGGAGGCTGTTTACAAGGTCTGGTACCCGCTCACCAAACGGTTGCTGGGATTCGACGGAGCCGAAATCGACATCGATCCGCAAGGCACCTTCTCCGCTTGCTTCCTGGAGACAGGGCTGCCGGCCACAGGCAGCGGACTCGCACGTGTCCCCAGGCGCGTCTCGGGACGCTGGATGCAGCGGGACGGGCTGATTCTCACCGGGATCGCACTCCCCGCATCAGACCGTACCCCCCGTGGCGAAGCGGACTTCTCACTTGCAGCGGCGCGGGACGGCGGCGAGTGGGGCAAGGGGCGTGATACCGCGGGCGCGTAACCATTCCCGCAGGCGGCGGTGTCGTAACCGTTGTCGCCGTGCAGCTGGCCGGGCCTGCCTCGCCGTCGGCCGCGGCGAGAACGGATCGGCGGTATGCACAACTCCCACGGCTCATCCGGCACCAGCCGCTCAACGATCCCCACCCCAGCAGATCGGGCGTTGTCAGTGCGCGAGGGCACACTGACGGCATGAGCGCCTCTTCCTCTGCCGCAGCCGATGCGTCCCGCACCTCCCCTGTCTGGGTGGAGTCGATGGGCGGACCTCTGATCGTCATCCCCGTCTCCGCGCTGTCCGAATGGCGCGGGTGCACGGAGACGGGGGTCCTGGCGGGAGACGCCACCGCTCCGGACGACTACGACCGGGCCTGCGCGGTGGACGGTCCGGCCGGTGTGATCGCCGTCGGCCACAGCGGTGCGCAGGCACTGGTGCTGGCGGACGAGCCGGCCACCAGCTGCTATCTGCCCGAGCACCGGGCCTTCCTGCGGTGGCTCGCCGCCGACTCCGAGGCGGGGCTGAGGGCCGCGGCCGAGGCCGTCCTGGCGGACCCCGCCACCCCGTGGGAGGAGTGCGGCTCGTGGGTGCTGGACGGCCCAGCCGTGCTCATGGACTCCGCCGAAGCAGGCTCCGAACTGCACGTCGAGTATCCCGGCGGCGGAATGCCCGCCCAGGCAGCCATCCCGCTGCACGCCGGCCACTGGAGGGTCCGAGCCGCCCACATCAAAGCGGACGAGGACAACCGGGTCGGACTGGTCCAGATCCTGCCCATCGATTGCTCATGCCGTTCGTCAACCGGTCCGGGCAGCTTCGAGAGCGGTCAGGTGGGCGACGGAGAGAGTGTCGTGGCGACGGCCCGCTCGTGAAGTCCTTGCGCCAGGTGCGCCATTTCCACGAACGTGCCGACCAGGCCGCCTTCGCTCAGGTCGGCGGCCGTCAGGCGGGCTTCGCCCAGTGACAGGTGCCGCACCTCGCGCAGCGCCCGCAACACGGGGACGAGACTGGTCTCCTTGGCAGCCAGGCGAAGCCGAGTGGTCCCGTGCTCGGCAAGCAGTGCCTGTCTGACCTCTTGGGGAGCCGGGCCGACGCCCGTCTCGCACCACGCGTTCGGGCAAGCTCGGCACCGCCCTTCGATGCCCCAACGCAGCTGCCCCCGGTCGGTGAACTGACCGAGGTCACGGACCAGTACGCCACCACAGGCCGCGCATGTCGAGGTGACCTTCACACCCTGGGTGGCAGTGATCATTGATGTCTCTCCCCGCGATCTCGATCTGCCTGATCTTGCCGCGATCACTGAAGAGTGACGACTGTGTTGTCCGCGGCTCGAGGATCGGCAGCGGGGCATCATGCGGCGAGTCGCTCCGGTGGCGCGGTCCGGTAGCACCAGGGTATGCACCAGCTGCGCGGTCGACTTCTCCTGTTCCGTCGCGCGCCGTTGGCTGAACTCCTGGGGGCGAGGTCCCTGCGTTCTTCCCCACCGACGCCACAATGCGCTATGCCTGCCTCACCGCTCAAGGAGACCCCTGGTGACCACGACTCGGAACCATCACGCATCGGGCACACCGGCGCAGATGCCCCGAAGACCCCCGGCACCCGGTCCGCCGGAACGGCGGACCGCGGGCCACGGTCTTGGACATCTGCTGCCCGTACGGCATCAACGCCCCGATCACGGGCACGACGGGTACGACCCGTCCCGTCGGCGGACTCACGCGGGGCCGGTCAGCACGGCCGGGCCCGCCGTGCCGCGCAGGTCGATGCGGTGCAACAGCGGCGGCAGGTCCGCCCTGCTGCGGTACGGCCGGCCCCACCGTCGCACGGTGGCGGCGACGATGACCTCGGCGGTGACGAGGCGGCCCGGGGGACTTCGTACCAGCAGGACGAACCGGACGTCGCCCAGCAGGGGTTGGTTGGGCACCGCGCGCAGCTCCCACTCCGCGACGCTCTGTCCTCGGCCGGCCGCGACGATGTACTGCTTGTGCCGGTCGGCCGCGGGAACGTACTCCACCGTCGGATCGAAGACGAACATCGGCGCGCTGACGCTGAACCGGAAGCTCGGGGGCACGGGGACGGCGGAGGTCGGCGGAGACAGGTACAGGGCGATGGGGTGCGGCTCGCCGTCCGGGCAGCTGAGCCGTACGCCGATGCGCGAGTCGAGGAAGGGCTCCGACACCCCGTCCGGCGGCGGGCGGTAGGCGCAGAAGAAGACCAGGACGAAATAGTCGTAGGCGGCCGGGTCGTCCGGCGGCGCTGTGGGAAAGGCGCCTGCCTCGGCGACCTGGTCAGGGGTGAGCAGGGTGACGAACGGCTCGCTCACGGTCAGACGGTCGCGGATCCTCTGCTCCGCGGAGGGGCGGTGGAGGGTCGCCGGGGCCACGAGATCGACGGCGTGTGCAGGCAGATCGGCTGGAATCACTACGTCCACCGGGGCACCCTTTCTTCCAGGGGGCGCCAGGCGCCCGAGTACGCGAAGGTTCCCCAGTCCCGGTATTCGGGGAACCTGCCGCGTGTGGACAGCTGGGCGTGGCGGAAGGCGGACCGGGTGTCGCCTACCTGCCGGACCCTCTCGTACAGGGCGCTGAAGAAGTGGGTGGCGACCGGTGTGCGTACCGGCCACAGGCATCCGACCAATGCGTCGGCGCCGGCGATCAGGAACGCGGCAGTCAGTCCCCGTACGTCGTCCACCAGGTCGAACCGGCCCAGCGCGGACTCGCACGCGCTGAGCGTGACCAGCTCGACGCCGCGCAGATCCATGGTGAGGATCTGGTGGGCGAACAGCCGTCCTTCCGTGGTCCCGTCGGACGGGCTCAGATAGAGGCACTGGAACGACGGTGCGGCCTGGTCGAGGGAGCCGTGTGCGGCGATGTGCAGGTACCGGCAGCCGGGGGCGCGGGCGAGGAAGGCCGCCGGGGTCGCTTCCGGGCCGGTGAGGGCGGTTCCGTCGATCACGCGGGCGACCGCCCGTGCGTGTTCGTCCAGTACCGGTTCGGCCGGCAGGTCCCATGCGGCGCCGCCCAGCGCCGCCCCCACGCTCAGCAGACCCTCTCCGGGGGGATGAGCGGTGGCACCGGTATCGGCACGTACGACCATGACACTGCTCAGGCTCGGTACGCAGGTGACGGTCCACGCGTCCGCCAACGGCCGGCCTTCGAGATGCAGCAGAGGGAACGGCAGGTAGTGGAAGGGGCCGTGGCCCCAGACGCACAGGTGGTTCTTGCCGCCGCGCCGGAGCGTGAGGAGCCTGTCGGCGATCCGTCCGAAGAGGCGTTCCCCGCGCAGCTCGTCCTCCGCCGCTGCCGTCACCGGGCGGTACAGGGGATCGGTGAGGACCTGCGTGCGCAGATCCGCCACGAGCTGTGCGAGAGGATGCATCAGATGGCTGTAGCCGTCCGTGCCGACCGTGCGGAATCCCGCGCCCGGACCCGGCCAGGGCACGATGTCCATGGCGAACGACTCACGGGTGACCGCGAGGGTGTACAGCGCCGCGTCCGCGTCAGCGAGCCGGCTTCGGGATCCGCAGCCGGGTGTGATCCCAAGGAACAGGTTGACGAGTACGGTCTCCGGGCCCAGCGCCCGCTGGAGGTCTTCCAGCGGCGTCAGGGACCGGACCGGATCACCCTGTCCCGACAGCGCGTGCAGGGCCAGCGCACTCTCACGGTCGAACGTGCGCCGCAGATTGTCCAGGTACCGGGCTTCTGAGTCGCCCGGGCCGTTCTCCTGCGAACCCGTGTAACACAGCAGCTCCAGGTCCTCACCGAGCTCGTCCAGGCGCGGCGGCGGCGGATCGCCGGCACGCGCCTCCAACTCCGCGATCTGGTCCAGCGTCGTGACGAGCAGGGGGTAGTACGGGCGCGGCCCGGGGACGTGGAGAGCGGCCCCCGTGTGGAAGCCCTTGGCAGCCGTGATCAGGGACCACAGCACCTCGGCGTCGAACCGCTCGCTGACGAGAGCTGCCGCCAGGCGCCGGCAGGCGAGATTGAGGCTCACCGCGGCCTCCTCCTCCACCGCAGTCGGCAGCACCGGCACCAGGAGGAGGCCCAGCATCCCCGCCGCCCGAGTCACGGCGCCCCCGCCCGCTTCCGTGGCGCAGTCGACCAGCAGGTCGACCTCGTGCAGCGCCGGCTCGACGAGGTGGACGCGGCAGTAGCCGAGAGCCGCCTTCCCGTGCGCCTGCACGGCACGGAGCGCATCGCCTCTCTCCTGGTACACGGTGCCCGCGTGGGCTCTCACGTTCGCCGAAAGGTGAAGGACGGCCACGTGTTCCTGGTCCGCGAGGCCGGCGCCCAGCGCCTCGGCGCGCTCGATGAGCCGCACCGCCCCGAGGCAGTCCCGGCGCTCGTACAGGTGCGCCGCCAAGTGGAACAGCTCCGCCGCCCGGTTCTCCGGTGAGTACCGCCGGGGTCTTCGGAGGGCGGGCGAGGGCCGGGATCTTCGGAAGGCGGGCGAGGGCCGGGCTCCTCGACGGGATCGCCGGGTGCCGGGCACGGGCGGGTATCGCCCGCCAGCACATGGACCTGTGCCTCCCACAGCCCGCGCCGGCCCTCCGGATCCGCACGGGTGAAGGCCGTGAGGCGCGGAAGCTCGGCGATCAGCTCACGCAGCAGGTGCCTGTTCCCCTGTTCCCTGAGGAGGCGCGACGCCTGGTCGAGCAACGCCAGTGCGTCCCGGTCTCCGTACCGGCCCGGCAGTTCCGTGACGGGGCACGGGAGGAGATCGGACAGGGAGCGGATCGGAGCCGCCTCACCGTGTGCGGCGAGCAGACGCCGCACCTGAAGGAGGGCGTGCGGCTCGGCCTCCGGGGAGAGCAGCTCCAGCGCCTCCCTGGCGTGGTGAAGCTTCACGTCGTCCATCCACGCCGCGCTGTCGGGCTGGGGCGCGGCACTCTGGATCAGGTTCAGCGTCTCGGCGACCGCGGTGAGGCACCGCCCCCTGAGAGCGCCGTCGCTCAGATCCGCCGCCTCCTCCAGGTAAGGGAGCGCTTCAAGTGCGCAGTCCAGGGCGGGCGGCATGGGCGTGTCCCAGTCCGGCCGTTGCCGGTCGGCGACGAGGACGGACCTGCGCCAGTGCCTCATCATCTGGCGTTGCCCCATGGTGAGGGACGCCGCGATGTCCAGCAGGCCCGCGGTGTGCGGGTGCACGCGCAGAATCCCGGCCGCGAAGAGGGTCCCCGCCAGTTCGGGGACGTCGTGTTCCCTGCGGAGGAGGGCGATCTGCTCGTCCGCGACGCCGCATGCCAGGCGGAAGCGGCCGGAGTCCGGCTCGATCACGAGACCGAGGCGCGCCGCGTCCACCAGGGCGTCGGCTGCGGACCACCACGGGCTCGACCGTGTGCGTCCCCAGCGGACGTCCGACGCTTCCAGAGCGAGCCGGGCGTACAGGTAGGCGTCGATCGGGTGACCGGCGCTCTGGGCGGCGTAGGAAGCCGTCGTGATCCGCTCTGCCTGCTCCACGGAGATCGCCCAGTCCGGAGAGCGGATCCGCTCGACGGCGACGGCCTCCGAAAGATGACGTTCCCGGACGTCGAGCACGAGTCGAACGACCTCCTGCGTCACCGGTTCACCGGAGCGCGCGGTGTTGTCGGGCAACTTGCTCCTCCCTCCCAGCGGTGGGGCGGCCTCGCGCTGCTCAGGGCGGCCCTGTCGTGAAAACCGCTGCTGTTGCACCGTGGCCGCCCACTCTCCGGAACCACCGGGGCCTGCGCCGTCGTGCCGTCCGTCGACACCCTCACCATGCCGCGCACAGCCCCGGCTCGGTCGTCGGCAGGGGATGCGCCAACGGCCCGGCCGCTCTTCGCGCTTCGACGGGCCGGGGCTCTGCCATCGGTACACACGCGCGGGCGTCCGTCCGCCAGGACAGGGCGCCCTCGGTCGCTCCCTGGCCGACGGGCGCCCCCGACTTGAAGCCGGCCCCGGCCGGCAGGAGGACCGCCGGCTCCCCCAGGCGGGAGCGCCGCCGAGACGGCGACAACCTCCCGGCCCGCCGCGGTCATGTCCTTCAGCGAACTCCCCGCGTCGACCGCCGGCAGCTTGCGACGCTCGTACGGGATCTCGTCCAGGTTCAACGGACCTCCCCCGGGAGGAGGCCGGCACCGTAGTACGACACCCCGCCCCGGCACCCCCGCCCCTGTCCGGCGACGCTATCCGGACAGCCGACCGATTGTCAGGAGCGCACGCCGGGGCGCGTTTTCTTGCATCAGGGCGCACACGGCCGTGCCGCGAGCCGGCTGGGTGAGGGGCGGCATGTCCCGCACCCCGCGGGAGGTACTGCCGACGGCGGCACCCTGACGATCCCGGCAGCCGGTGCCACCGCACACCCATGCGCATATGATCACCGGAAGTCCCGCAGGTCGGAGCCTTACGACGGCTGTCGTCCGAGCCGGCGGGGACTTCCCCGGAGCCGAGGGGAGACGGCTCGGGAGGAGTGTTGATCGAGGCGAGTGAGGGAGGGGCACAGCGGTGGGCATCCATACGCGTCGTCCTGGCGAGTACATCAGGCCTGCCGGGCGCATACTGCTCGACGACCACTTCGAGGCGTCCGGGGAGTTCTACGCGTCCGGGGCGTACTACCACCAGCAGTCCCTGAGCGGTATCCCCGCGGGGCAGCGGGTCGAGGCCGAGCTGGTGCCCGAGCCCCACAACCCGTGGGACGCGCGGGCGGTCGCCGTCGACGTGGGCGGCGAGCGCGTCGCCTACCTGCCGGCGACCTCGGCCAAGATGTGGCATGACGTCGTACGAGCGTGGAACGGCGCGGGTTTCGCCGTGTACACCGGCGCCGAGACGAACCGCTGGACGTCGGGCGGCACGGACCGCTTCGGTCTGACCCTGCAGAAATGGGACTGGGGAAGCCTGCTGGAGCTGGCGGAGGCCGCGGGACTGCGCGCCGGCTGGGCGGCCGCCATGGCCGACCTGACCGACGGGCAGCGTCTCGCGCTGCGCGAGGACCGGGGCTACGACCCCGACGAGTCCGCCGTGAAGGCGCTGTGGAACAGGCGCTCCGCGCACCCCCTGTTCACCTGGGGTGCGAAGAGAGACGGGGACCTGACCGAACGGATGCCGTTCTGGTACGGCTACTTCGTCCGCGAGCAGATACGGGAGGAGAACGAGGAACGGCGGGAACGCCTCTGGTTCGCCCGTTCCGTGAAGTCGGAGCTGCTCCGCGCGTTCAAGGCGGAGATCGGCAGAAGGCGGGAGCGGGACCGCGAGCGGTCGCTCGCGCAGCGAGCCGACCAGGACGAACGGGCCCTGCGTCTGCAGAGCGAGGGCCGGCGCGTCGCGGAGATCGCCGCTGAACTGGGGCTGACCCACAAGCAGGCCGAGAACGCCCTGACCCGTGCGCGCAAAGCCGCTGGTGTCACCTCTCGGCGGCCGGAAGACCTCCAGAAGGAGCGCCGCCGCCAGGCGGCCGAGGCGGTCGCCCTCAAGAGGTCCGGGATGGCCCGGGCCCAGATCGCGCGAGCCATGGGCCGGTCCGCCGACACCGTCGACGAACTGCTGAAGGACGGACTCTTCTACGAGGCACCCCAGGACCATCCGGAGCGACTGGACCTCGCGCGGCGCTGCGCCGGGCTGCGGGCCGCGGGGCTGGACAAGGAAGACGTCCTCGCCCGGCTGGGAGTCAGCCGCACGCAGGCGCTGAGGGCGTTCCGGGACGCCTCCTTCCTCGAAACCGATGTCAGACCTGCCCACTAGCTCGGTCGCATGACGTCTCTCAGCCCCGCTCCGTGGTCCGATCACGGGCTCGACCCGCTCCCTCGGCAGAACACGCGGTCGTGTGGGCCGGTAAGCAGCTCTCGTGCGAGGCGTTGCAGCGCCGCGCGGCCGCCAGTGGGCGGGCGACCGTCCGGCTCACCGAGGAACTGCCCGCGCGACGAGCGAGGTGACAGCATGCGGCAATGGAAGAGATCCGCACCTCCCGTGCCTGGATGCGGCTGCGGCCCGAACTCGTCGAGATCATCTACGGAATCCGTCAGGAGCACATGGGCGCCATCGACGACGACACCTTCCGCCGTGTCCTGACGGAGGTGCGCGCCACGGTCCCCGTAGCAGACCTTCCTGCCGTTCTGGAGGCCGCCTTCGGGCGGAATCCCGACGGCACCACCCTCGACCATCTGCGAGCGCCCCGGCCGGTGGATGGTCAAGGAGACGACAAGCCCTAGGGGTGTGGCAGAAGGCTTGGCCGTCGGTGATCAGCGCGTCGAGGCCGGCCTCCTGGAGCAGACAGGGTCTGCGCCACCCCGCCTTGCGTTCCACGCTGCACCCAGCCCTAGGGGGTTTCGTTCGGATCAGCCCGGGTCCGCGACGCCCGGCACGGCACCTCGCCGCGTTGTCGGATCACCCGAGTACGCCCCGTACGCGGGTCATCCTCCGCCTTGCGATGCACCGCACCGGACGCCGCGGCCTGATCCGACCTGATCCGAACGAAACCCCCTGCCCTTTCCGTACTTTCGCGCTTCCATGCGCGACCGGTCTTCCCCGACGCACCTCAAGCCACCGTCCGCAGGTTGCCGGAACCTGGCGATGTTCCCGGCTTGGTGGTGCCCGTAAGTGACCTGTCAAAGAGGCATCAAGCCGCGTTAAGATTCCGCCCGGTGTGCCGGGAAGCCTGGTCGGCGAAGTCTTTTTCACTCCCCTTCAGGAAAGGTCTTCGCGTGGCTACCACCCGCCAGGCTGCCGCCAGGTCAGCGGCCCCCGCGTCCGGACACGGCCGTACTCCACGTCGCTCCATACTCTTTTTCGCCTTCGCCTTCGCGGTGATCGCCGACCCGGTGTCCTCCGTCGCCTACGCCATCGAGGCCGCGCTTCGGGCCCTGCGCGGGGACCAGGCGCTGCTGCTGCCCACCATGAGCCTGGTGATCGGGCTGGTCGTCGTGGTCACTGCCAACTACGGACAGCTCGTCCGCCGTTTCCCGCAGGGCGGAGGCGCGGCCGCCGCGGCGGCCCGGGCGTTCGGCCCGCGCTGGACGTTCCTGCCGATCGGCGCCCTGGTCGTGGATTTCGTCCTGACCATCGGCATCTCGATCGCGGCCGCGGCCAGCGCGGTGATCGCCCTGTTCCCGGGTCTCGCTCCCCTGCGCATCCCGCTGGCGCTGGTCCTGCTGCTCGTGGTGGCCGGGCTGACCTGGTTCGGGCACGGCGGGCGGCTGCTGTTCGCCGTGATGACGGTGGCGTTCGTGGCTGTCTCCGTCACCGTGCTGGTGCTCGGTTTCGTCACGCCGCACGCCGCCGGCCATGCGGCCGCCTCGCACGACCCGGGCCACTCCGCCGTCCTGGCCGTCGTGCTGGCATTCCCGGTGGCGATGGCTCTGGCCACCGGCGTCGAGGCGCCCTCGACCGCGATCGCCCAGCTCGGCCAGCTCGACGACACGGACCGGCGGCGCTTCGGCCGCGGCACGCTCGCCCTGCTCGTGGTGATCGTCGGCGGTCTGACTCTGGCCCTCACGGCGCTCGCCGTGCGCCTGCGCATCGGAATCCCCGGTGCCGACTCCACGCAGATCGCCGACATAGCGCACGCCGCGGCCGGGCCCGGCTGGCTGTACGGCGCGTTCCAGCTGACGAGTTCGCTGCTGCTGCTCGCCGCGGCCAGCTCGTCCTTCCAGGCCGGACCTGGCTTGCTGAAGGCGCTGTCCGGCACGGCCGCACGGCCCGGCGTGCTGCCGCTGGTACTGGGCCGGACCAACCGTCACCACACCCCGTACTGGTCGGTCGTGGTGTACCTGGCTGCCGCAGCTGTGATCATCGTCGCGGCGGCCGGCCGGGAGCAGGAACTCGTGCTGTTCTACGCGGTCGCGGTGTTCGTCAGCTTCTTCGTCGGCCTGGTCGCCATGGCCCGCTTCGCCCGGCGGGAACGCAAGCCTGTCCTGGCCTGGATCAACGGTCTTGCCTCGGCGGCCGTGGGCTTCACTCTCGTGGTGAACCTGCTGCGCGGCTGGCCGGTGCTCTCGCTGGTGGCCACGCTCTTGATCGCCGGTGGACTGTACGTCCGGTGGCACCGGGCCGGCCGGCCCACGGGCATCGAGGACATCGAGGCGAGCGCCGAGACTGCCTGACGAGGCTGGATCCCCCAGGCACCGAGCAACCGGGCGCCGATCACAGCGGTCCGCAAGGTGGAGCGGTGCACGGAGTCGGCAGGGCTGGTGCCGGTCAGTTCATGGATGCGCTCCAGCCGGTCGGCCAGGTCGAGGGTGTTGAAGGCTTCTTCGTAGGAGTGGGCTATCCCGCCGGCACCGGGGTGGGCGCGTCCGATGGCGACGGGGCCGCCGTCGGTGGCCGCGTGCGCCTGCTGGGCGAAGAACCCAGGTCGGCGTCCTGGTCGCCGGGCGCGATGCGGATGAGCCGTCCGTTCTTGGTTGTCAGCAGGATGCGGCGCTCGCCGAAGCGGGTGGCCGACGCGCTCTCGGCCTGCCGAGTGGCGGGGTGGGTGTCGTCGACTGCCGCGGCACCCTGTGCTACGGCGACGGCGTGAGCGCGGGAGAGGAGCAGACCGAACCGTTCCGCCCGCTCCGCCCGGCGGCCCCACTCGCGGCGTGCGGCCTCCTCCTGCCGAACGGCCGGCTTCCGCGCCCGCTCGTGTGCCTCGGCGAACGATCCATGGCTTGTTCCAGGACGCCGAACAGACGGTCCGTCCTGGTGGCCGCCTCGATACGCATCAATGTTGCCGGACCTCGGCAATGCGTGGAGTCGGGCGGTGCGGGTGCGGCCGTAAGGGGTGCGTCAAAGGTGCCGGTGCCGGCGTATGAGGGTCGTCAAGGGCAGCGGGGTCCCGTCGGGTGGCGTGTTTTCTGTTCGGGTCCGATCCGTTTCCGCACCTCATCCAGGAGCTCACGATGGCCGACGTGGCCTTCGTCATCGCCACCGTCGCGGTGTTCGCGCTGGTCGCCTTCTTCGCCAAGGGGGTGACGAAGCTGTGACCGCCGAAAACGTCGTCGGCCTGGTCGTGGCCGTCGCCCTGCTGGGTTACCTCGTCCTCGCCCTCGTCTTCCCGGAGAGGTTCTAGAGCCTCGTCATGAGCCCCGTACTTGCTGACGTGCTCGTGGTGACCGCGCTGATAGGCGCGCTCGCCCTCGTGCACCGTCCCCTCGGCGACTACATGGCCGCCGTCTACTCGTCCACGAAGCATCTCCGTGTCGAGCGGTGGATCTACCGCTCGGTGGGCGCCGGCCCCGACGCGGAGATGCGCTGGCCCGCCTACCTGCGCGGCGTGCTCGCCTTCTCCGCCGTCAGCGTGCTGTTCCTGTTCCTGCTCCAGCGGATCCAGGACAAGCTGCCGCTGTCGCTCGGTTTCAAGCCGATCAGCCCCGACCAGGCGTTCAACACCGCCGCCTCCTTCGTGTCCAACACGAACTGGCAGTCGTACTCGGGCGAGGTGGCGATGAGTCACGTCACCCAGACGACGGGCCTGGCGGTGCAGAACTTCGTCTCGGCCGCGGTCGGCATGGCCGTCGCCACCGCGCTGGTACGCGGCTTCGCCCGCTCCCGCACCGGCGACCTCGGCAACTTCTGGGCGGACCTGGTGCGCGGCACCGTCAGGATCCTGGTCCCGATCTCCGTGATCGCGGCCGTGATGCTCATCGCCGCGGGTGCCATCCAGAATGTCGGCGACATCCACCACATCACCACGCTGACCGGTGACAAGCAGGCCATCAGCCCCGGTGCCGTCGCATCGCAGGAAGCGATCAAGAACCTGGGCACCAACGGGGGTGGCTTCTTCAACGCCAACAGCGCGCACCCGTTCGAGAACCCCAACGGCTTCACCAACCTGCTGGAGATCTTCCTGCTGCTGGTGATCCCGTTCTCACTGCCACGCACCTTCGGCAAGCTGGTCGGCAGTGTCAGGCAGGGCTACGCGATCGTCGCCGCGATGGGCATCGTCTGGTTCCTCGGCGTGGTCACGGTGACCTGGATCGAGTACGCCCACCCGGGCAGCGCGTCGCAGCTCGCGGGCGGCGCGATGGAGGGCAAGGAGCAGCGGTTCGGCGAAGGCAACTCGTCCCTGTTCGCCGTGTCGACCACGATGACGTCGACCGGTTCCGTGGACTCCTTCCACGATTCCTTCAGCGGCCTGTCGGGCGGGGTGCTGCTGCTGGGCATGATGCTGGGCGAGATCGCGCCCGGCGGTGCCGGCTCCGGCCTCTACGGCATGCTGATCATGGCGATCATCGCGGTGTTCATCGCCGGCTTGATGGTGGGCCGTACGCCCGAGTACCTGGGGAGGAAGATCGGTTCCCGTGAGATCACGCTGGCGGCCTGCTACATCCTGATCACCCCCGCGCTGGTGCTGGTCGGTACGGCGTCGGCGATGGCACTGGGCAAGGGCCAGTCGTCGATGACGAATGTGGGCGCGCACGGTTTCTCCGAAGTGCTGTACGCCTACGCCTCGGCGAGCAACAACAACGGCTCCGCCTTCGCCGGCTTCGGGGCCAACACCGAGTACCACAACACGATGCTCGGCCTGTGCATGCTGCTGGGCCGCTTCCTGCCGATGGTGTTCGTTCTGGCACTGGCCGGCTCGCTCGCCGAGCAGAAGCCGATACCGGCCACCGCGGGCACGCTGCGGACCGAAAAGCCCCTGTTCGCAAGCCTGTTGGTGGGCGCGATCCTGATCATCACCGGTCTCACGTTCTTCCCGGCCCTCGCGCTGGGCCCGCTGGCCGAGGGGTTGGCGTGATGACGGCCAACACGCAGAAGACCGACGTAGAGAAACAGGACTCCATGTCCACTCCCACCCTTGCCCCCCACCAGGACGCGCCGACGGGTCACACGTCTCCCGAGGGCCGGGTCGGCGCGGGCCTCTTCGACCCTGCGCAACTGGTCAAGTCGCTGCCGGCCGCGCTCCGCAAGCTCGACCCGCGGGTGATGGTCACATCTCCCGTGATGTTCGTCGTGCTGGTCGGCTCGGTGCTGACCACCGTCTTCTCCGTCAAGGACCCGACGGACTGGTTCGGCTGGACGATCAGTGCCTGGCTGTGGCTGACCGTGATCTTCGCCAACCTGGCGGAGGCGGTCGCCGAGGGCCGGGGCAAGGCCCAGGCCGACACCCTGCGCAAGGCCAAGACCGACAGCGTCGCGCGCCGCCTCCTCGAGGACGGCTCCGAGGAGCGGGTCCCCGGCACCGAGCTGAAGATCGGTGACCTGGTGGTCTGCGAGGCCGGGGACGTCATCCCCGGGGACGGAGACGTCGTCGAGGGCGTCGCGTCGGTGGACGAGTCGGCGATCACCGGTGAGTCCGCCCCGGTCATCCGCGAGTCCGGTGGCGACCGGTCCGCGGTGACCGGCGGTACGAAGGTGCTGTCCGACCGGATCGTCGTCAAGATCACGACGAAGCCGGGCGAGACCTTCATCGACCGGATGATCGGTCTGGTCGAGGGCGCGGCCCGGCAGAAGACGCCGAACGAGATCGCGTTGAACATCCTGCTGGCGTCGCTGACGATCGTGTTCCTCCTCGCGGTGGCGACCCTGCCGCCGTTCGCGGAGTACGCGGGCTCGAAGCTGAGCATGGTCGTGCTGGTGGCCCTGCTGGTGTGCCTGATCCCGACCACCATCGGGGCCCTGCTGTCCGCGATCGGTATCGCGGGCATGGACCGGCTGGTGCAGCGGAACGTGCTGGCCATGTCCGGCCGCGCGGTCGAGGCCGCCGGTGACGTCTCCACACTGCTGCTCGACAAGACCGGCACCATCACCCTCGGCAACCGTCAGGCGTCCGAGTTCGTGCCGGTGCGCGGCACGACCGAGGCCGAGGTGGCCGACGCCGCGCAGCTGTCCTCACTGGCCGACGAGACACCGGAAGGCCGCTCCGTCGTGGTTCTGGCCAAGGAGAGGTACGGGCTGCGCGAGCGGCACCGGGGCGAGCTGGCACACGCCGAGTGGATCGAGTTCACCGCCCAGACCCGCATGTCCGGCGTCGATGTGGACGGCAGGAGGATCCGCAAGGGAGCTTCCGCCTCCGTGATCGCGTGGGTCGAGGAGCAGGGCGGCACAGTCGCCGAGGACGCCGACAGGATCGCCAACCGCATCTCCGAGGCAGGCGGCACGCCCCTGCTGGTCGCGGTCCAGGACAACAAGGGTGCCCGCGTGCTGGGTGTCATCCACCTCAAGGACGTCGTCAAGGAGGGCATGCGGGAGCGGTTCGAGGAACTGCGCCGCATGGGCATCAAGACGGTCATGATCACGGGTGACAACCCGCTGACCGCCAAGGCGATCGCCGAGGAGGCGGGCGTCGACGACTTCCTCGCCGAGGCCACCCCCGAGGACAAGATGGCCCTCATCAAGCGGGAGCAGGCCGGCGGCAAGCTGGTCGCCATGACCGGCGACGGCACCAACGACGCGCCGGCCCTCGCCCAGGCGGACGTCGGCGTGGCCATGAACACCGGCACGTCGGCCGCCAAGGAGGCCGGCAACATGGTCGACCTCGACTCCAACCCGACCAAGCTGATCGAGATCGTGGAGATCGGCAAGCAACTCCTCATCACCCGGGGCGCGTTGACGACGTTCTCCATCGCCAACGACGTCGCGAAGTACTTCGCGATCATCCCCGCGCTGTTCGCGGCCGTCTACCCCGGCCTGGACAAGCTGAACATCATGCAGCTGTCCTCGCCCGACTCCGCGATCCTGTCGGCCGTCGTCTTCAACGCGCTGATCATCATCGCCCTGGTGCCGCTGTCCCTGAAGGGCGTGCAGTACCGGCCGGTGAGCGCGGACAAGATGCTCCGCCGCAACCTTGCGGTCTACGGCCTGGGCGGCCTGATCGCGCCCTTCATCGGCATAAAGATCATCGACCTGCTCGTCTCTCTGATCCCCGGGATCGGGTGAAGGACATGAACAACTCCTTTGTGAACTCCGGGCGCACGGGCTGGGCCGCGCTGCGCATGCTGCTCGTCCTCACCGTCGTGACCGGTATCGTCTACCCCCTCGTCGTCACCGGCATCGGGCAGGCCCTGTTCCACGACAAGGCCAACGGCTCGATCGTCAAGGTCGACGGCAAGGAGCTCGGCTCCTCGCTCATCGGCCAGAGCTGGAACATCAAGGGCACCGACAAGCCGGACCCGAAGTGGTTCCAGGGCCGCCCGTCCCACAGCGACTACGACCCGCTGGCCACCGGCTCCAGCCAGCTGGGCGCCGGTGACGCGCGGTTGGCGAAGGCGGTCGAGGCGGCGAAGAAGCAGGTCGCCGAGTTCAACGGCGTACCGGAATCGAAGGTGCCCGCCGATGCGGTCACCGGCTCGGCCTCCGCCATCGATCCGGACATCTCCAAGGAGTACGCGGAGATCCAGATCAACCGGGTGGCCAGGGAGAACGGCCTGTCCATCGCCCAGGTCCAGAAGCTGGTTAAGGACCACACCGACGGCCGTACGGCCGGCTTCATGGGCGAGCCGCACGTCAACGTCCTGCGACTCAACATCGCGCTCAAGGAACTGGCCCAGAAGTAATGGGCTTACGGAAACGGGCGGCCGGGAGTCGGCGAACCGGACACCTCCGGCCCGCCGTCTCCCGCCGCCGCCCCGACAGCACGGATCACGCCGACAAGAGGAAGGCCGCACACCGATGACCCGGGTGCTGGTGGTGGGGGACGGCCCGCAGCTCGTACAAGCCCTCGTGATCAACATACAGGCCCGCCGGTACGGAGTGGACGCCGCGCCCGACGGCGCCACCGCACTCCGTCTGGCCGCGGCCCGCCAGCCGGACGTGGTGATCCTGGACCTCGGACTGCCCGACATGGACGGCGTCGACGTGATCACGGCCCTGCGCGGCTGGACCCGCGCTCCCATCCTGGTCCTGTCCGCGCGCCGCGCCTCGGACGAGAAGGTCGCCGCTCTCGACGCGGGCGCCGACGACTACATCACCAAGCCGTTCAGCATGGACGAACTCATGGCACGGCTGCGAGCCTCCGCCCGCCGTACCGAAGAGACGCCCTTCGTCCCCGAGACGACACTGGTCAAGACCGACGACTTCACCCTCGACCTCCTGGCGAAGAAGGCGACGAGAGCCGGCCTGGACGTACGGCTGACCCCCACCGAATGGCACCTGTTGGAGATCCTGGTCACCCACCCCGGCCGCCTCGTCACACAGAAGTACCTGCTGCAGGAAGTCTGGGGCGTCTCCCGGCGCGACAAGACCAACTACCTGCGGGTCTACATGGCGCAGCTACGCCGCAAACTGGAAGCGGACCCCGCACACCCGCGCTATCCGATCACCGAGCCGGGCATGGGCTACCGCTTCGAGGCATGACCGCGGAGACCGCCCGCTCCGGCGGGCTGAGCCGCTCCGACAGCAGCAGCGATGCCATCCACACCGAGTCGGCCGGCTCCACCGAGCGGGTCCTCGCACGGATCGCTCAGCGGCCGCTCGGGGAACCACGGACCCGCGTACGCCTCCCTCCGCACGCACGCGGAAGGCAGCACGTTGATCGAGATCCGGGTCACCGCTGCCGGCAGGCAAGCCTGGCCGACGTGGGTCGGGTCACCGAGTCGTTGCAGCGCAGCGGCCCCAGGCGGCCGCCGGCAGCAGATGATCACGCCAGCTCCGTGCGGAAACCCTCACGCCACGACGGGAACCGCGGCTCCCAACCCAGCTCCCGCCGGGCCTTGGCGTTGGAGAAGCCGCGCCCCTCGGTCATCATGCCCACCACCATCTCGCCGGCCAGCAGACGGGCCAGCCACGCCGGCAGCCGTCGCGGAGGCTTGGCCCCGGCGCACTTCGCGAGATAGGGAAGCCACTCGCTGACAGGAGCCGGCTCGTCGTCGACGATGTTGAACACGCCCTGCGCCCGCTGCTCCACCGCCAGGACGGTGGCGCTGGCCGCGTCGTCGATGTGCACCCACGACGTGTAGCCGGTGCCGCCCCCGACGAGCGGGAACAACCGCTTGCGCACCATCATGACCTGGTCGTCGTTGGCGCCCGGCCCGTAGAAGCCGCCGTAGCGCAAGGCCGCGCCACCGGCCCTGACGACCACGGTCTCCAGATGGCTGATCGCCTTCGTCCCCTCCACGATCTGCAGCGGGTCCTCCTCGGTCTTGACCCATCCGCCCTCGCGGATCCCGTTGAAGCTGGCGTGGCTCTGCGCGACGACGTGGGACACGCCGGCCGCCTCGGCAGCGGCCAGCAGATGGTCGATCCCCTCGGTGCGCAGCCGGTTGGTGGTCTCGAAGAAGCGGCCGGCCTTCCTCATGTCGGGCTTGCCGGCGTGTGTCTCGGACAGGCCCGTCATCTGGTTCACGAGCACGTCCGGCCGGGCCGCGGCCACCGCCTCGCCGACCGACACCGCGTCCAGCCCGTCCATCACCACCCCCTGGGCACCCAACTCCACGAGCAGGGCCAGCTTGGCCGGACTTGTCGTCGTGGCCGTCACCTGATGGCCACGGGCCACCAGCTGCGGCACCAGCCGACGCCCCAGGACCCCGCTCCCACCTGCCACGAACACCCGCATGACCATCACCTTCCCGAACCCGGAGTCTGTCTCCGACACACCGGAGACGAGCCAGCCCGGCCCGCTGTGACACGGGAGCGGCGGGAAGGGCCGGAGGAGCCGGAGGAGTTCCCCCGATGGATCTGACGCTGAAACGGTCAGTTGGCTCAGCCGTGCCCTGCATGGGGGTCGGTGAGGAGGTGGCGAGGGTCTGCGGCCCGGTGATGGCTGCCTCGACGGCAGCCACCCGATCGGTGAGAAGACCGGGCGCGGCCCGCGCTGGTGCGCCGCCACTTGACGGCGAACGCGGTGCATGTGAGCGGTGCATCCCATCGCCGCTGTACGCATCACCGGGGGACCCAATTGGAAACGAGATCCATTTTCATATAGCGTTCCCCGCAGTGATCCGAGGAGGAGAATCATGGCTGTCCCCAAGCGCAAGATGTCCCGCAGCAACACCCGTCACCGCCGCGCTCAGTGGAAGGCCGCCACACCGACGCTGGTGCCGGTCACGATCGACGGCGTACGGCACCTCGTACCGCAGCACCTGGTCAAGGCGTACCGGCGCGGGCTGTTGCGCCCCGAGGGCTGAAGGGGACGGGTATGAGTCACGACCGGCTGCCGGTGACCGTACTGTCCGGCTTCCTCGGTGCGGGGAAGACCACGCTCCTCAACCATGTGCTCGGCAACCGCGAGGGGTTGCGTGTCGCGGTCATCGTCAACGACATGAGCGAGGTCAACATCGACGCGGCGCTCGTGCGCGGCGGCGAGGCGGCGCTGTCGCGGACCGAGGAGCGGCTGGTCGAGATGACCAACGGGTGCATCTGCTGCACGCTGCGCGACGACCTGCTGGTGGAGATGGACCGGCTGGCCCGCGAAGGCCGGTTCGACTATCTCCTCATCGAGTCCAGCGGCATCTCCGAGCCCATGCCGGTCGCGGCCACCTTCGCCTTCGCCCGCGACGACGGCGCCACTCTCGGGGACCTGGCTCGCCTGGACACCATGGTCACCGTCGTCGACGCCGCGAACTTCCTGCCCGAACTGGAGAGCGGAGACGAGCTCGTCGAGCGCGGCCTCGACCAGTACGAGGACGATGAACGGACCGTCAGCGACCTGCTGATGGACCAGATCGAGTTCGCCGACGTCATCGTGCTCAACAAGCTCGACCTGGTCGACAAGACCACCGCCGACGGGCTGCGGGCGACGCTCACCCGCCTCAATCCGGTGGCCCGGATCGTTCCCGCCGTCCACGGACGTGTGCCCCTGAAGAACGTACTCGGCACCCGGCTCTTCGACCTTGAGCGGGCTCAGCAGGCCCCGGGCTGGGTCATGGAACTCAACGGCGATCATGTCCCCGAGACCGAGGAGTACGGCATCTCCTCCACCGTCTTCCGCGCCGAACTGCCCTTCCATCCGCAGCGGTTGTGGCGGTTCGTCACCGAGGAGATGGACAGCGGCGCCTACGGACGGATCCTGCGTTCCAAGGGCTTCTTCACCCTGGCCAGCCGCCCGGGTGTGACGGGCCTGTGGTCCCAGGCCGGCTCCGTGGCCCGCTTCGAGCCCTCCGCCGCCCGTGACACCGACAGCCCGGCCGCCCAAGAGCTGGTCTTCATCGGCACACACCTGCATGCCCAGGCCCTCCACGCCACGCTCACCGACTGCCTGCTGGCGGACGGCGAGGGCCCGCCGGCGGAGGATCCGTTCCCCGCCTGGGACACGTACGGTATCGAGGACACCTGCGACCACGAATCACCGGAACTCGTGGCGCGGAGGACCTGAGGCTCCGGGCCGGGCGGTGAACGCAGCCACGGCACCGCCCGGCCCGGTACGGGCGATACGTCCGGTACTTCCAGTCAGCGGTTCGGGAGGCAGTCCTGACGCAGCCCGACGTACCAAATCCTGCTCAGCGAACTTCTGCGCATAGGCATTGGGCATCACCTCTTTCACGGTGATGTCATCGATGCCTTGACCAACCGTCCCTCAGCCAGCAGGCGGCAACCGCTCCCCCGCCCGGGGTCAAGCTCCCGGCGAACAGGCCACGGCCACCACCACGTCCTGGCGGCTGGCCTCCTGCGCAAACCCCGTTGCCGCACCCACCGCATCACCGGCATCGTCAAGCCTTCCCAGGCCTTGCAGCTTGCAAGAGCAGACAGAGCCAGCCGCCTCGAACGCGTCGAAGGAGCACACCGGCCATGGCAGATGTCAACGTCACCTACGACAAGACGGCGGACGCCGCCTACGTGTACTTCACGGACCCACAAGCCCCAGCGCACGCAGCGCACATGTACCCCTGTGACCCGGTACAGGTCGGCGGCATGATCAACCTCGACTTCGACAAGCAGGGACGCCTGATCGGCATCGAGGTACTCGCGGCCAGCTCGAAGCTGCCCACGTACCTGCTCCAGTCAGCGCAGCGTCTGGACACCGAAGGCGCATGACCCGGCCCGGCCAGGCGCCACAGCCCCGAAAACACGTCCCGGCAAGCCTTACGGCCGGCAATGCGAGGTGATGGCGGCACGGATGGTCTTGCGCGCGATCAGCGGCGGCAGACAGGGCCGACAGCTCACCAAACGGACCGAGACCCGCCTGGATGCACCCTGGCAAGACACCACCTCCTCGGAACACCCTGGTTCCCAGAGTGGTTTGGCCCTGCGGGTCGGCCGATGAGGATGAGCCCGGCGGGAACCTCAGTCCTAGAATCGGGCCATGGGAAGGACCGACCGCGCCAGCAGGGTGATCGCGGCCCCACCGGCGACCGTCTACGGCGCCCTCCTCGACCGGGAGTCCCTCGAGGCCTGGCTGCCGCCGGACGGCATGCGCGGGCGGGTCGAGCAGTGGGACCCCCGGCCTGGTGGCGGGTTCCGAATGGTCCTCTCCTACCTCGATCCCACCGACAGCCCCGGCAAGACTTCAGATGCGACGGACGTCGTCGAGGTAGGGTTCGCCGACCTGATGCCACCGGAGCGTGTGGTGCAGCGGGCGGTGTTCGAGTCCGACGACCCGTCGTACGCGGGCACCATGACGATCACCTGGCACCTCACTGCCACTGGTGAGGGGACCGAGGTGACCGTCACGGCCACGGACGTGCCATCCGGCATCGACCAAGCAGTCCACGAGGCCGGGATCGCCTCCTCGCTGGCCAACCTGGCGTCGTACGTCGAAGCAACCGACTGACTCATTTCGGCTGCGCTCCAGGCCGGCCACGTCGAGGAAGCGGTCGAGCACCACACCCGTCATCACACCACCACCTTCTTCCGGCGCTCGGGCCCGCACGACAGGTCGCCGTGCCGACGCGGGCGCAAGCGCAAGCGCAAGCGGGGCGTGCTGCCGCCGCTTCAAGTGCGGGCGCCTGCCGTGACCGTCTTCCCGGCGGGCACCTGCACGGGGTCACTACGCCGGCATCCTCCGCGCTCCGCGCTCCGTGCTCCGTACTCCGTACTCCGTGAGAACGCGGCATCGCCCTGCTGCCGGGCTCCGACGGTCAGGTGGTGCTGAGCATGCCTTCGCGCAGGCGGGTCAGGAGACGTGTGATGAGGCGGGACACGTGCATCTGGGAGACCCCGAGGCGTTCTCCGATCTGGGCCTGGGTGAGTTCCTCGACGAAGCGCCAGTGGATGATCTTGCGGTCGCGTTCGTCGAGTGCGGAGATCATGGGGGCGAGGGAGTGGAAGTCCTCGACAAGGCCGAGGGCGGCGTCCTCGTCACCGATGAAGTCCGCCAGCGCGGCCTCGCCGTCCTCGCTGCCGGCGATCGCCGCGTCCAGGGAGGCCGACTTGTAGCCGTTGGAGGCCAGTTGGGCCTCGACCACCTCGTCCTCCGGCAGGCTCATCAGTTCGGAGAGTTCCTTGGTCGTGGGAGTCCGGCCCAGTCGGCTGCGCAGTTCCTCGTTGGCGCGGGCGAGTTGGACGCGGGCCTCCTGGAGTCGGCGCGGGACGTGCACGGCCCAGGAGGTGTCGCGGAAGAACCGCTTGATCTCACCGACGATGTAGGGAACGGCGAAGGAGGTGAACTCGACCTCGCGCGACACCTCGAACCGGTCGATTGCCTTTATCAGGCCGATCATGCCGACCTGGACGATGTCCTCCATCTCCTCCGGCCCCCTGCTGCGGAACCGGCCGGCCGCGAAGCGGACCAGGGACATGTTCATCTCGATCAGCGTGTTGCGCGCGTACTGGTGCTCGGGCGTCCCCTCCTCCAGCACCGCCAACTGGTCGAAGAACAGCTTCGACAGCTCTCGCGCGTCCTTCGGCGCGACCTTGGAAGGATCCGCGATCTCCGGCACGTCCACGGTCGGCTCGGCAGCCTGCGTGCTCGTCGTCGGCATCATGCGCCCCTCCCAGTTGATCGGTTCTGTCTCGCCGGTCTGTCGTCCGGCAAGCACCCGCCTACCCCGGACTTCGACCGGCATTCCCCGAAGCACCCGTCAACTCCGCCCGGACGGTCAGCGCGCCGGCGCCTCCGACGGGATGCGACCGGACCAAAGAGGCGTCCGTGCCGGCTGCCGTGCCCCTGGAGCAGGCGCAGCCCCTGTCTCTGCCCCTGTCCTGTCCCGGCAGGCCGAGTCGGCGCACAAGTGGCGCAGGTGGGGGTGGTAGCCGGGGTAGTCGGCCACGACTGTGTCATAGGTGCGGGAGGCGTGGCGGGAAACCCCCGCCTGCGGTGATCCCCATCGACATAGCGACCGGGCCCGGTGCGGCAGGGCCGGTTCAGCGGCCAGGGCGGTGGCGTCGGTGCGGTGGTACATCCCGGACCGGCCTCGACCGCAGCCGCCCGCACGGGCTCGATGTCGCCGCCCAAGCAGGTGTTCAGTACCCGGCGACGGATGTCGACCAGCGGGACGGGGCACCCCAGGGGAACCGTGGAGCGAGGTGTAGACCGTCGTGACTGTGCGAGGGGGGACGTCCAGGCGGGGCAGCAGCCGTGCGGCGGCGCCGACACCGGTCGCCACGACGACGGCGCGCGCCGGCAGCTCCGTACCGTCCGCCCTGCCCCCTCCCGGCCGGCGAGCCGTGCCACGGGGGCCGAGGGCCGAGCCGCACGGTGCCCTCGGGCATGACCATGGCAAGGGGCGTGGGGGACGGACCGCACGCCGAGGGCCGGCAGGCACAGCGCGCCGCGCAGCATGCTTCGCCAGACCAGGCACTACCCCCGTCCGTTGAGGACCGTACCGAGTGGAGCGAGGAGCGGCCCCGGGCCGTTTCCAAGGCTCTGTCCGCAGCTCCGTGAATCATCTTGCGGGTGCAGCGGCAGGTCACGTGCAGCGTGTGTACCGGAGTGTCAGGTCATGCGGGCATCTGCGGATCTTCGCGTCCGAGCATGTCGGCGAGGGAAGTCCCGGTTCGTGCTGCCGCGATTCGACGTGCTCGCAACTGGGCTCGGGTGCGGGGGCGGAACTTGGGCTCCTTGCCACAGCCGCAGGGTTCACGGCCCTCGTAACGCAGTCCGGCGTCCAGCACCGCGGCCACGACGGTCCACGCCTTGGTGTCCCGGCGCCGTGGTGCCGCAAAATCATGGCCGGCGCAGAGCATTGGCTCGGCGCATCGGGTGCATCGGTGTCCGCCGGGCCCGGGGTGCCGCTTGAACGCGACGCGGCAGGGCACGCACACGTAATGCAGCTTGTAGGGCTTCTCGGCGTAGTAACACACGAGACCAACCTACCCGGCACGGTGACGGCTGGCGAAGACTCGGGCAAGGTCGCAGGTCCGGGCGAGGCGCACGCTCCAGGAGGTGATCTTGCGAGGGCTGGGCATGCCGGCCGGGCCCGTTCGGCGGTGCGCGCTCGCAAGGCGGCGAGGTGTTCACGGCTCCAGGACGCCGCTGGGACGGCGGTCGCTCGGCGCGTCGGCACGCTGAGCGCCTTCGCGAGTGGGAGTACGAGGCTGAAGCGGGCAGTGGGGTGCTGAAGCGCCGACTTGCCCTTGCCGGTCCGGCACGGGCAGCCCGCTCGGCAGCGCAGGTGGCCGCAGGCGCACCGCGGGGTGGTCGCCCGTGAAACAGGCGACCACCCATGAAACGCCGGCGCTTCACCACTGGCTGATGAGCGGCGTGTCCGCTTCGTGCTGCCGCCAGGCTTCGGCGAGGCGGGCGAGGCGGGTGGGGGCGGCGATGCCGCGCACGGTTGTGATCCTGCCGCCCGCGATGTCGAACGTCACGGAGCCGACGACCTGGTCGCCGACCACGAAGAGGAGGGCGGGGGTGCCGTTGACGAACGCGTAGTGGATGGCGGGCGTGCCGCCGGCCAATCGCCGTTTCGCGGATGTGGGGGTGAAGCCGGCCCGTGCCACGGCGGCGATGCGTTGCGCAGTGTCGTACCGCAGCAGCTTCTGGGCCAGGCCGGCGCCGTCGGAGATCGCTGTCGCGTCGTCGGTGAGCAACGCCACCAGCTGTTCGATGCGGCCCGAGGAGGCGGCGTCGAGGAACTCCTCGACGATCCTGCGGGCGGAAGCCGGGTCGACTTCGCCGGCGCCACGGCGTGCGGCGGTGATGCGGCGCCGGGCCCGGTGGAGGTGCTGCTGGCTCGCGGACTCGGTGATGCCGAGGACCTCGGCGATCTCCGCGTGGCTGTGGGAGAACGCTTCGCGCAGGACGTAGACGGCCCGCTCGATGGGCGACAGGCGCTCCATGAGGGTCAGCACGGCCAGAGAGACCGATTCACGTTGCTCGAACGTGTCGGCCGGGCCGAGCATCGGGTCGCCGTCGAGAAGCGGTTCGGGAAGCCAGGCGCCGACGGCGCGTTCGCGGCGGCCCTGTGCCGAGCGGAGCCGGTCCAGGCACAGATTGGTGACGACCTTGGTCAGCCATGCCTCCGGCACCTTGATCAGCTGCCGGTCGGCGGCCTGCCAGTGCAAGAAGGCGTCCTGTACGGCGTCTTCGGCGTCGGTTGCGGAGCCGAGGAGACGGTACGCCAGGGAGGCCAGCCGGTTCCGGCTGGCCTCGAACCGAGGCGTGTCGAAGCGATCGGTTGCGGTGCTGTCCACGCGGACCACCCTAGGCGGCGGCTACGCGACCGCCCGCTCGGCGGACGTATGCGAGGACGTCTGCGCGGACGTGTCCGGGGTGGCGGCCAGGCGGCGCTTTCGCTTGGGCAGGCCGAAGGTCGGGTGCGAGGTGGCCCACAGCGAGGCCTTGAGGATGCCCGCCTTGATCCGTGCGGCCTTCCGGCCGCCCACGTACTTCGGCTTCGCCTGTGCCGCGTCGTCGATCATCTGCAGGATCCCGTCCCGCCGACCGAGGCTGATGTGGTTGCCCACGTACTCCAGCTTGGTGTGGGGGATCGTGCGGCCGGTCAGGCCCCCCACGATCGCGGCGGCCGCCTGCGTGCCGGTGTAGCCGGCCGAAGCACAGGACATCGGCAGCGGCCGCCCGTTGTCGCCGACGGCACAGACGCTGTCGCCGGCGGCGTAGACGTTCGGGTGCGAGACGGACCGCATGGTGCGGTCGACGACGATCCGCCCGTTCTCGGTGACCTCCAGCCCGCTCGCGGCGGCGATGGGGCTGACCGCGAACCCGGCCGTCCACACGGTCGCGTCGGATGCCAGTGCGGTGCCGTCGGCGCACACCACCCGCGCCGCTTCGACGGCCTCGACGCATGTGTGCTCCAGGACCGTGACACCCAGCCGGTCGCAGGCCTGGCGCAGGTGGCTGCGGGCTCCGGCGGAGAGCGGAGCGCCCAGCTCGCCGCGGGCGATGAGCGACACCGACAGCCCGGGCCGCGACTCGGCTAGTTCGGTGGCGGTCTCGATGCCGGTCAACCCGTCGCCGACGACCAGCACACTCCCGCCTTCCCCCCGCCTGCCCAGGCTGTCCAGGTGCTCGCACAGGCGCAGCGCCGAGGGCCGGTTCGCGACGTCGAAGGCGTGCTCGGCCACGCCGGGGACGCCGCGGTCATCGACGTGGCTGCCAAGCGCGTAGACAAGCGTGTCGTAGCCGATCTCGCCACCGCCGTCGGCGTCGGCCACCGCGACGACCTGGCGCTCGGGTTCGACGGCGGTGACACGGGCCAAGCGCAGCTGTATCCCCGTGCCCGCGAAGACATCGGCGAGCTTTGGAGTTTCGATCTCCTGGCCGGCCGCGAGCTGGTGAAGCCGCAGCCGCTGGACGAAGTCCGGCTCAGCGTTCACCACGGTGACCTCGATGTCGGCCGGGGACAGCCGGCGGGCCAGGTTCCCGGCCACGTAGCACCCGGCATAACCGGCGCCCAGGACAACGATGCGGTGCTTCATGTGCTGCTCCTGTCGGTTCGCTTGCTCCCTCGGTGGGTTGAGCGGAGTAGCTCCCCGATCCCTGACAGGAATTCCATGTGATGTGGATCACAGAGCGACAGGGTCATCGCGAGGCCGGCTCGGGGCGGGCTGCCACCCGGCCGAAGGCGCCGAGTACCAACCAAGCCGTGCAGAGGTGCGCGGGCACCAAGGCATCAGCTCTGCGCCCGCCACCCTTGCCGCCGGGGAACTCAGTTGGAGTGCGGCCGACCATCACGGATCCACGTCACCACAATCAGAGCCGCGGTGACGTACATCATGACGCTGAAGTTGGCCACGGATTCGACGTACTGCTCATAGCCGGCCGCGCGGAGCTGGAGCGCGAAGAAACCGAGCACCGTCCCGAGCGCCGCGATCGCGGCAGCCAGGGAGCCGAACGGGACCTTCGACATGGAGGCTTCCTCCAAGGTGTGAGACGACTGGCCAATACCAGACTCTACGTGCATAGGGTCAACGCCTCTTTCGCTGCCCTGAGTCGAGCGGGCGGGACACTCGGCAGCACCTGATGAAGCATCAACTCGCCACGCTCGACAGCCGTCGTTCGCCGGCAGCAGGCCACAGGAACTTCAGCAGCTGACACTTGGACTCTCTGGCCAGCACTTGCGGGGCTCGACCGACCGGAGTCAAGATAAGCGATCGCTTAGTCGCTTCCGGTCCGTACGGTCGGCGACGTGGGAAGAGAGGCAGGGAAACCGTGCCGGTCATCGACGTGTGGATGCAGCACCCCACGCTCCGTCACTCGAACCACCAGATGTTCGAGTCATTGCGCCGGTGGACGGGGCAGGGGCTGCTGGATGAGCCGTTGCCGGTCAAGACCACGGTGGCCGCGATGACAGCGGCCGATGTGGAGATCGGACTGTCGGCAGCCTGGTACGGCCCGCACGAGCCGTTGATCAGCAATGACGAGGTGGCCGAGTTCGTAGCGCAGTCCGACGGACGCCTACGCGGGGTGGCCGGGGTGGATCTCACCCGACCGGTCCAGGCCGTGCGGGAACTGCGCCGCGCCGTGGAGGAGCTCGGCTTCGTGGCCCTGCGGATCGTGCCCTGGCTGTGGCAGCTCCCGCCCACCGACCGGCTGTACTACCCGCTGTATGCCGCCTGCGTCGACCTGGGCATCCCCTTCTGCACCCAAGTCGGCCACACTGGTCCGCTGCGCCCGTCCGAGACCGGCCGCCCGATCCCCTACATCGACCAAGTCGCCCTCGACTTCCCTGAACTGACCATCGTGTGCGGGCACATCGGCTACCCATGGACCACCGAAATGATCGCCGTGGCCGACAAACACGCCAACGTCTACATCGACACCAGCGCCTACACCGCCCGACGCTACCCGCGCGAGCTGGTGGACTACCTGCGCGGCCGGGGCCGCAGGAAAGTGCTGTTCGGCACGAACTATCCCATGATCACACCCGCCCAGGCGCTGGAACACCTCGGCGCCCTCGACCTGGACGACGAGGCCACCGAGCTGTTCCTGTCCGGTAACGCTCGCCGGATCTTCAACCTCTGACCGAACCAACTCAGTGCCGGGCCCCAGATCAAGCATGGTGCAAGCTGGAGAAGAAGGTGACCCCACTGTCGCCTCGAAACGACTCCCAACCTGTCGCCGGGGGCGACAGGAGGCTGGGGTACAGGGAGTCGACGGCGGCGCGGGCCAGGTCGGCGCCCGTCTGCTGCTCAAGAGAGCGGATCTGGGCGGTCACGGTGGGCTGGGAAAGCCCGATCCGGGGTGCTACCGCCATGAGCGATCCGGCCCGGTAGACGGCCAGGAACGTGCACAGCAGATTCAGATTCGTGTGAGGCGGGCAACTGCCCTCCCCCGGCCACCAGGGATGGCGGGATGGGCCGGTGAGGGCCGCCGCCGGCAAGCCCGGCGCCTGGCCTCTCCCCCGCCGAGCGTTCACCGCCCGACGCCGCCGCACCGACGGCGGCACGCGCGGCGGCCACGCCGTCGGCATCGCGCGTCGCGACCGGCCTCCGCCCACCCCGACGTCGGCTGGGAGCAACTGCGCGCGGTGGAAAAGGGCAGGCGGTCCCCGCTCGCCGCTCGGGCCTGGAAGAGGCCGCAGAGCTTGCCGACTCTTGATCGTGGTCGTCCTCCTGATCGTGGTCGTCCTCCGGCTCCGGGGGCACCGCAGCCTGGCGACGGGCGGCTTCGGCAGCAGCCTGCTGCCGGGGGTGCCGAGCGCGTCGTCAGCGTCTGCTCGCCCTTCCGGGCCACCTGAAGTGCGGCTGGAGGCACGTTGAACGAACGTCCGGGTACGGTCACCGCTGCTGCGCTCCTCACGGTGCTCTGCGGCTTCATCATGTTCGTCGGCGGCGGTTACGGCGTGCACGCGTCGGTGTCGTGGATCGCCGATGCCAAGTCAGGGGAGAACCGGGTGCCCTCCGGCGTTCCGGGGATCGCTTTCTGTGCCGTCTTCTTGGGTCAGGGCGCGGTCATGCTCCGGTACGGGCCGGTGCTTTTCCGTGGTCGGCCGAGCCGCATGGTGTGGCTGGAGCACCAGTTCGCCGTGGTGGCGGCCTACTCCTTCGTCGGCGTGCTCGGCTTGGTTCCCGCCGGACTGACCGCATCCGAGGTCGACTTGACGTGGTGGATCACGATGGGAGCCTGCTCTGGAATGTGCGGCCTCGCCGCGACCGTGCTCACGCTGTACGGCACCGAGGCCACCCGTACGTACCTGGCCGTCAGTCAGCTTTCCTGAACACCGCCGACATCTCGTCCCCGGTGTCACGGGCCAGCAGTCCCGGCGCCTCCGGCGAGGTCAGGCCGACCCGGGTGGCCAGCTCGCGGCCGTGTACGTCGACAGCGGCCTCGATGAGGCCCGCGAGAGCGTCCAGGGCGGTACGGGCGCGGGACCGGACGACGGCCACGCATCCGAGGGTGACCAGCGCGGCCGGCCACCACCAGCAGGCGAGCAGGGCGTAGCCAACGGCCCAGGCGGCGAGCCGGGCCGCGGCGCTGAAGGAGTCGTGGGCCGCCTGGATCTGGCGTACGGCGGGCTCGGGGAGGATCAGCCACAGCCGGGGCCAGAGGGCGGCGAGGTCCGCTCCGTACGCCGCCTCGACACGGTCGGCCGCCGCCTGCATGCGATCGCCGTACCAGGTGGGGCGGGTCGGTTCGCGCAGCGCGACACGGTCGCGGGCTTCGGTGAGGGCCTGGATCCGCGCCAGTGTGTGCCTCGGGACCATCACCGCACCGTCGGGCCCGGCACCTGTCTGGTGGGCGTGGCCGACGGCGTCGTCGAGCCTCGCGTCCCGTTCTCGCCACTTGCGGGCGCGTCGGGCGGTGAGGGCGCGGGACAGCGGGTCCCGGCCGAAGCGCAGCCAATACTGCTCGATCGCGCCGGCGAGGAACTGCGCGGCGAGTGAGGCCGCGGTCGCGGCGAGCAGGACGAGGGCGACCAGGAGCGCGGCGGTGCCGGTGCGGTCGAGGGCGGGGCGGGCGGCGAGGTCGTCCAGGCTGGTACGCAGCCGGTCGATGTCGTGCCAGTGGTGGTGGCCCAGGGTGGTGCCGACGGCTGTGGCGGCGAGGAAGAGAGCGCCGGGGAGGACCAGCAGGTTCAGCCAGCGTTCGGTCAGTTTGCCGCCCAGCGTGGCGAGGAGGGGGTTCATAAGGGGCGACGTCACTGTGCGGGGCCGAGTCGGCCCTTGCGCATGCGGGTGCCGTTGACTGCGCAGTGCGGGGCGGGGAGCAGGTCGCGGGCCCGTTCGACGCGGGTGCACTGGGCCGGTCCGGGGCACACGGCCACCTTGATGTGGGGCGAGATGCCGGGGGCCGTCCCGCCTCGGGATTCATTGACCAGCCCGCGCGCGTCCCCGGTCTGGCGCAACGCTGTGTCCAGCGCGCGGTAGCAGGTCGCGAGTTCGTCGGTGCCCGCACCCGTCCGGAGCAGGTCCCGTGCACGCTCTGCCGCCTCCCGGACCCCGGGCTGCCGCAGATCGTCCGGCGAGCCGAGCAGGACGCACAACGCCGCTGCTGCCCTGTGATCGGGACGCGGGAAGTCGGGAGGTGTGGTCATGGCCCAAGTGTGCCGTAAATCAGGCAGAGTTGGGCGCGAGTCGATGTGCCATCGGGGTGGACAGCAAAGGGGCGACGGGGTGAGGTACGACCGGGACTGGTTCCTGCAGGCGGTCCGTGTGCGCCTCGCACGGGCCGGATCGGCGGACGGCGGCGTGGACGGGGACGTGGTGTTCGGCCCCGAGGCGGATGGGGAACTCCGGGGGCTGCTGCGGATAGCCGACACGAGGACCGACATGGAGGCCCGGCACGCGGCCGGCTGGCTCTGCGCCGCCCGTGCGATGGCCGACCCGGGGGATCGCGGCAGTATCCACGGGTCCATGGCGGGGGCACTGCTCTACCCGGTGTGGGTCGCCGATCCGGAGCTGGTGCCACCCGTGTTGGCGGACTACTACGCGACCACCGATCCCGCCGTGCACCCCAACCCGGCGAACGCGGACGGTCCCGCCGAGTGGTCGGCCCTTTGTGCCGCGTCCGTGATCGCGGCCGAGGGGCGGCAGCACAACCTGCCGCCGGACGCTTCCGAGGACGTCCGTCGGCTACACGAGCTGGCCGCGGTCCTCGACACCAGGACACCCTCGCACGAGACCTTGCTCACCACCGGGGTCGGGTGCGGCAGCCTCGCCGTCCTCGCGACTGCGGAGTACGACCCCCTGTACGCGGGCCGGCACGCCGGTCTGTCCCGCGTGCTGGCCCGCGCCGGGATGACCTGGCCGTTCGAGGACCTGTTCGGCGACGTGTCCGCACACATCGAGGACGCGGATCCGGTCCGGCTCGCCCACCGTGCCCTCAAGGCAATCCCGGCCGACTCCCCCGAGCGGCTTGTCGCCCTCGACGCCCTGGGCGGCCGGCTCCTGGACCGCTTCTTACGGTCGTACGACCCTGAGGACCTGCATGAGGCCGTCGCCATCGCACGTGACGTACTGGCCCAACTTCCGCCCGGAAGCCCGCGTCTGGCCCGCTGCCTCAGCTCCTTGGGGCGCGCGCTGTTGCTGCTGCGGCGGCGGGAGGGAGCGACGCCCGAGCAGTGCGACGAGCTCGTGGATCTGTGCCGCCGAGCCGTTCCCGGCAATCCGGAGGGGCCTGTGGCGGCGGGCCACGACCTGGGCACGGCCCTCGTACTGAGGGCACAGCACACCGGCCGGGTCGAGGACCTGCATGAGGCGGTCGCCGTGCTGACCGAGGCACTCCGGGCGGCCACGAGTCCCGGTCAGGGCGCGGCCTTGCGCAATGCCCTGGGCAACGCCCTGCGCGCCCGCTCCGTCGCGACCGGCGCTCCGGCCGATCTGGAAGCGGCGCTCGACCTCACCACCCCGAGCACCGCGTCCACGGGGGCGACGGACGGCCCGCAACTGCCGCTCCTCGCTCCCGCGATGGCCCGGTACACCCGCTACACACGCGACCCGGAAGCCAACAGTGCAGACCTGGACGAGGCGCTGCGCCAGCTACGGCAGGCCGAGGCTCGCATACCGCCGGGCCACCTGGACCGTCCCGCAGCGCTCAACGATCTCGGCCTGGTGCTGATCGCCTGCTACCAACGCTCGGGAAGCCTCGCGGAGTTGAACGAAGCGGTACGGGTCCATCGGGAAGCGGTCGCGCTCACCCCCGAAGGGCACGAGATGCTCGGAGTGCGGCTGCTCAACCTCGGTACGGCGTTGGGCCTGCGCCACCAGCTGACCGAGGACAGCGAGGATCTCCAGGAGGCCCAGGAGTGCCGGCGCCGGGCCGCCGCGCTGCCCGGACTGGGCCGTGCGCACCAGGCGGCGCTGCTCAGCTCGACGGGGATCAGCCTGCTCCCGGGCATCGATCGCGCGGCCGATCCGGCCGTCCAACTCGACGAGGCGATACGGCTCCTCAGAGAGGCGCTCGCCCTCACCCCGGAGGGCGACCCGCCCCTGCCCCGCCGGCGCCACAACCTCGCCATCGCGCTGATGATCCGCTTCTCGCGGACGCCGCGGTTCGGTGACGCCCGCGAGGCGCGCGAGCTGGCCGACGCGGCGATCGCGGCGCTGCCCGCGCAATCGCCTCACCTGGCGGGTGCTCTGACGGTGGCAGCGGGCGCGCGGCTCCTGAGCCCCCGCACCCTGCTGTCGTCAGCCGCCCGGGACGAGGCGGTCGCTCTGTTCCGCCGGGCGGTCGAGGCCACCCCGCCCGGCCACCCCCAGCGCACGGTCCGCCTGACGAACCTCGGCAACGTGCTGCGCGACCGGGGGCCCGGCCGACGCCGCCGTAGAGCCGATCTGGTCGAGGCGGCCGACGTGTTCCGGGCAGCGGCCCTGGAGCAGCAGTGCGCGCCCTCCCTCCGCCTGGACGCGGCGCGGGCCTGGGGCGACGTCCGGGCGGAGCTGGGCGACTGGGACGGCGCCCTGGACGGCTATGCCCTGGCAGTCGACCTGTTGCACTCCGTGGCGCCCCGCCATCTCGTCCGCGAGGATCAGGAGTTCCTGCTGAGCCGGACCGTCGGGCTGGGCGCCGCTGCGGCGGCCTGCGCGGTGCGCTGTGGCCGGCCCGGGCTCGCGGTCGGTCTGCTCGAACAGGCCAGGGGCGTGATCCTCTCCCACGCCTTCGACGCCGACAGCGACCTGACGCGGCTGCGGGAGACCGCCCCGGACCTCGCCGACCGCTTCGAGCAGCTCCGGGAGGCCCTCGACACCGCGACCGACACCCGGGAGTTCCTGGAAGAAGGACCGCCCGGCCCCGACGCCCGCGCCGACCTGCGGCAGCGGCTGGCGGCCGAATGGCGGGACCTCACGGACCGGATCCGCGCCGAACACCCCGAACTGGGCATGCTGCGTCCGGTACGGGACTGGGACGAGCGCGAACTGTGCGCGACCGCTGCGGCAGGCCCGGTGGTCCTCGTCAACGTCTCGCCCTACGGCAGCGACGCCCTGGTCGTCACCGAGCACTCCATCGACGCCGTACCGCTCCCTGGGCTCGACCCGCGGACGACGGCAGCGCGCCGGCAGACCTTCCAAGACGCGTTGGTCCGCATCGAGACACCCGGAACCTCCCGCAAGCAGTCGCAGCGTGCCCAACAGGACATACGGGAAACCCTCGCCTGGCTGTGGCAGGCGGTCACCGGACCGGTCCTCGACCGCCTCCCCGCGGCCACCCGCGTGTGGTGGTCGCCCGGCGGTCTCCTGGGCACGCTGCCGCTGCACGCCGCGGCCCCCGTCGGCGCTCCCGGCGCCCTGGACCGGGTGGTCTCCTCGTACACACCAACGCTGCGGGCCCTGCACCACGCCCGCCGGCGCGCCGCCCGCCCGGCGGACACGGGCACGCTCGTCGTCAGCGTCGCGCGGGCCACCGGCCAGGCCCCGCTCCCGGGCGCACACCGCGAGGCCGCCCACCTGGCCCGTCTCCTCCCCGGCGCCACGCTGCTGGCGGACGCCTCCGCCACTCACTCCGCGGTCGTCTCCGCCCTCCACCACCACGCATACGCCCACTTCGCCTGCCACGCGCTGGGCGACCTGGAGCGCCCGTCCGGCAGCCGGCTCGTCCTGCACGACCACATCGAACACCCGCTGACCGTCCGCGACCTGGCCCGGCTGCGGCTGCCGTCGGTCCGGCTCGCCTACCTCTCCGCCTGCGAGACCCTGCGCACCAGCCCCGAGCTGGCCGACGAGGCCGTGCACATCGTCAGCGCCTTCCAGATGGCGGGCTTCCCCCACGTCGTCGGCTCGCTGTGGCACGTCGACGACGTGATCGGGGCCGAGGTCGCGCTCAGCGTCTACGAAGCGGTGAACACGGGCGACGGCACACTCGACGTCACCCGCACGGCCGAGGCCCTGCACCGGGCGGTACGCACCCTGCGCGACACGTACCCGCAGACCCCGAGCCTGTGGGCCTGCCAGGTACACGCGGGCCCCTAGTCCAGGTGTTCCATGGTCGATCAGCCCTCCCTCGGCGTGACAGGCGCACTCTGCCGCCGATGAGGTCGAACCGGCACTTCGCGGCGACAGCGCGTACGGCTTCCGCGCGTCAGGCCCGCGATCCCGCCCACCGACGGCGCCGAGTGCGGGCACGAACTCCCCGTCACACCCGGCGGACGTGACCTACCTGCGGACCACAGCCGGCGGCAGCGGGCAAGCGCGTCCCAAGGTGAGGGTGCAGGGTAGGTTGGGGATCGGACTGTAGAACCATTGACTTCACGAGGTCACCGGAAGAGACGGTTTGGGACACTGCTGTGGCTGATGAGGCCGCTTCGGTCGAGACAGTGGCGTGGGACCCGGGCGCCGTGGCGAGGGTTCTGGGAGTGATGGACCACATCACCCAGCCGGGGCTGCGTCAGCGCCTGACGCAGCTGATGGGAGAGATCGACCGGTTTCTCGTGCTGGACCTGAGCGGCGTGTCGTTCTGCGACTCGTCCGGGCTGACCGTGCTGCTGGAGGCCCACCGCCAAGCGGAGGCCCGCGGGATGCTGCTGGGGCTGGCCGGCCCCCCGGCCACGCTGCGGCGGATCTTGGAGCTGACCGGAGCCGATCAGGCTGTCCAGGTTTTCGAGACCGTCGACGTCGCCATGACTTCCCTGAAGGCCGCGTCAGACGGTGTCGGCGACTCCCGGGCCCCTGCTCATCACCGTCCGGGGTGTCCCGAATCCACGGTCACCGGCCAAGGACGCCACTAGATGACTGCGCTCCACTGGGCCCCGTTGCTCTGACCTGCGCACACTGGATGTATGTACGCGTTGACCGTCGGCGGGGCGGCAGAGCGTGAGGAGGTGCTCGCGGCCGCCGTGGTGGAGGCCGTCCAGGGAACGAGCGCGTACGCGGGAAGTATCTTCCTGCGCTCCCGCGACCGCCGGTCGATCGTCCTGGCCGCGACGTGCGGCGTGCCGCCGTCCCTGCTGGGTGGCTGGCGCCTCATCGCGGCCGGCAGCCCCATCCCGGTCGCCGTGGCGTACACGACCGGGCGCACGGTCCACCTGGCAAACGCCGACGAGACGATGCGGCGCTACCCGCAGCTCGCGGTCGCTCTGCCCCACGCCTTCGGCTCCTGCTCCGTGCCCGTGCGCGCGGGGGCGGAGCTCTTCGGATCGCTGGCGATCGTGTGGCCGGCTTCACCGGGCAGCGAGGGGCTGTCCAAGGCCCAGCGCCGCCACCTTCGGAGCCTCGCCGGCCGGCTCGGTGATTCCCTGGCCGAGCTCCGCGCCCGTACCGGTGATCCTATCGAGTGCGAACCGGGGACGGCTCCGGTTGAGACCCCCGCTCACTCGGCGGCGGCCGTGCAGGTGGGCTTGTTCGACTGGAACCTCGAGTCCGGCCTCCTCAGCGTGGACGACACGTTCTGCGCGATCTTCGGTCTCGACCCCGACGCCTTCGACGGACGTCCCGACACACTTGCTTCCTGCCTGCACCCCGGTGATCGTGCCGCCTTCCGGACCTGCGCGCGCGAAGCGGGCGAGGGCCGGATCACCGCGCGGCGCCTGCGCGTACGGGACCGCGCCGGGACATCTCACACGGTCGAGGTGTGGGGCCGTGTACCGGAAACCGACGGCACTCAGCCGGTCACTCATCTGGTCGGCGCTGCCGTGGACGCCCGAGCGGGCGGTGCGGCCGTCGCAGCGGTCGAACGGCTGCCCGACGGGTTGTTCTCCCTTGCCCCAGACGGGCGTGTCACCTACGCCAACCGCTCCGCCCTGCACCTGCTGGACATCTCCGCTGACGACATGCTCGGCCAGTGCTTGTGGGACGTGCTGCCGTGGCTGTCCGATCCCAGCGTCGAGTACCGGCACCGCTCCGCGATGATCTCGCAGGAGCCGTCGTCCTTCCTGATGAGCCGGCCACCCGACCAGTGGCTGGCCTTCTCCTTCCACCCGCAGCCCGACGGGGTGACCGGACGGGTGGCCCCCACCGCCCCTCCCCCCTCATCGGCCGGGGAAGCCCCCGCGCCTGCACCGACGTCCGTACCCGCCACCGCACCCGCGCGCCTGGGGGCGATGTACCACGTCCTGCAGCTCAGCAGCGCGCTGACCGAGGCAGTCACCACACGCCATGTCTGCGAAGTCGTCTCCGAGCAGCTCCTGCCGGCCTTCGGGGGCCAGCAGATGGCGATCTATGTGGTCCGCAACAAAGCGATGCACCTCCTGCATCACACCGGCCACCACGAGACCTTCCTCGACTGGCTCCAGGGCGTCCCCCTGCACGCCCGCCTGCCCGGAACGGAAACCCTCACCTCGGGGGCTCCTCTGTTCATCGAGTCCCAGAAGGATCTCGCCCGGGGCTACCCAGGCACCCCCACCGGACAGGTGAGCTCCTGGGTGTACCTGCCCCTGCTCGCCTCCGGCCGCCCGGTCGGCACCTGCGTCCTCGGCTTCGACGCACCCCACCACTTCACGGAAAAGGACCGCGGTGTCCTGACCGCTCTCGCCGGGCTGATCGCCCAGGCCCTGGAACGAGCACGTCTGTACGACTCGGAGTTCGCCGTCGCGCACGGCTTGCAGCAGGCGCTCCTGCCGCACCGCCTGCCCAAAGTCCCCGGCATCCGGATCGTCGCCCGGTACCTGCCCGCCACCAGCGGCATGGACATCGGTGGCGACTGGTACGACGTCATCCCCACCGACAGCGGGGTCTGCCTCGTCATCGGTGACGTGGAGGGGCACAGCATCGCCGCCGCGGCCACCATGGCCCAGTTGCGCAGTGCGGTACGCGCATTCGCGGCCTCCGGTCACGCACCCGGCGACGTCATGTCGGGCGTCAACCGCACCCTCATCGACCTCGACAGCGACCTGCTGGCCAGCTGCTGCTACATCCACCTCGGATCCCACAGCGAGCACGCCTACGCGGTCACCGCCGGCCACCCCTCCCCCCTGCTCCGCCTCCCCGACGGCACGACGAACACCCTCGACCTCGACGTCGGAACACTCCTCGGCGCGGACCACACAAGCACCTACACCCCCACCCCTGTTGCTCTCCCGCCGGGATCCGTCCTCGCCCTCTACACCGACGGCCTGGTGGAGAAACCCGGAACCGACATCGGGATGGGGATCGACCGCCTGCGCGTAGCACTGGCCCACGCCCGCGCCGACTCACTGGACGAACTCGCCGACCGCCTCCTGCACCACGCCCGCGGCTCCTCCCACCGGGCCGACGACATCGCCCTCTTGCTCACCGAACACGGCTCCGGCCCGACGGCGACATAACAGGCGGACGCCGAGTGCCGACGGCGTGCCGGCTGGCACTCCAGCAGTGGAGCATGCAGAGGTACTGCTCATCGGAGGGCGCGCTGGTGCCGGCAAGACGGCGGTGGTGCCGTGGGGGCAGAGGTTCGGATCGTACGAGTCCTGCTCACCGCCTCCGACGCCACCGCCCGCGAGCGACTGGCGGGACGCGAACTGGGCTCGGAGCTGGAAGGCAGCGTCCGCAAGCCACGGCTCCGGGACCAACGGTCCCCGGGTGGGAGCGGCCATCCCCCAGCGGGGGGGATGGCCGCCGCCTGTCAGCCCCTCGACTGCCACCAGACGATGAGTACGCCGATCACCGCGCTCCCGAGGGCCGAGCCGATCCCGCGCAACGCCCCTTCGGTGATGAGCTGTCCGCAACGCCTCATGCGCCCCTTCCACCTCTCGGCTCGGCGCACCTTCTTCTCTTCGTCGTGACGTTCCGCGTCCATGAAGCCTCCGCGTCTGTGCCTGGGTCGTCTTGTCCGCCGGCCGGCAAGACCAAGAAACCCCCTCGCGATCGGCGCCGGACGAGTGGAGACGAGTGGACGGAGCGGGGAGGAAAAAGGACGAGGTGGGTGTGCCGAACGACCCTCATCCGCGATGATCTGAGCGATGAGTGGCGATGAGAAGGTGTCAAAGCGCCGTCCGCGGCCTGTCACCGCTCCGGGTTGGGCACCGGGCGCACGCGGCGAGCTCCATAGCCTCCTGTATCGGCTGTACAAGCTGGCAGGCGAGCCGACGCTCGCGGAGCTGGTGGAGCTCGTGTCGGAAGACGAGGACGCACAAGGCAGCCCAGGCAAGGACACCATCAACCGGTGCTTGAACGGGACCGCCTTGCCCGGGCAGGCGAACGTCTGCGCCCTGGCGCGAGTTCTCGGGCGTCTGGCCCGATGGGACGTGGCACACGTCGAGGCCAAGGTCCGGCAGCTGTGGGTGGAAGCCGAACTCATGGAGTACGCCGGGCGGCCCATCCGAGACTTCCGCGACCCGTTTGCCCTCCAAGTGCACGAGGTCATCGGCAGCGCCTCAGATGATGAGGAAGCCCTTCCTGTCTACGTGGAACGGGACCACGACAGGACTTTGCGGCAGTTGGTGGCCCTCGCCGTGAAGGGTCAGAGCGTCCAGGCGGTGCTGTCGGGTGAGTCCTCCACGGGAAAGACGCGGGCTTGCTGGGAAGCGATCAAGAGCATTCCGGACGACTGGCGACTGTGGTATCCGCTCGGGCCCCAACAGGCGCTTGACGGGCTGCCCACCGTCGTACCGAAGACGGTCATTTGGCTGGATGAGGCACATAGCTACGTCATCACCCCGGGTTCGTCTCTTGGTGAGGACCTGTCCGCCGGGCTCCGCGAACTGCTGCTGACTCCGGGTCGCGCTCCGGTGCTCGTCCTGGCGACGATCTGGCCCGACTACTTGAGTACCTTGCGGACCTTTCCCGCCTCCCCGTCACACGCAGACGTGCACAGGAACGCCCGACAGTTGTTCAGCGCCAACATGCGAAGTCGCTCCGCTTGGCGCAGCCTCAACGACGACCGGGAGCTCAGCGACCTGGATCGTTCATACGGCGCGGACGTTGTGATTCCGGTACCGGACGCCTTTACGGGGGCTGACGTACTGCGAAGTGTCCAGCAGGCGGCTGAGACGGACGAACGCTGGGCAGAGGCTCTGAGCAACGCCGAGGACGGAAGGATCACACAGTATCTGGCAGGTGGTCCACAGGTGGTGAGACGGTACACAACGGCTCCGGCGGCCGCGCGCGCGTTGATCCACGCAGCCATGGACCTGCGGAGACTCGGGCACGGGCCGATCCTCCCGCAGGCTCTGCTGGAGGCGACTCTCAGCGGCTACCTCTCGCCGACTCAGTACAGCGCCCTGACGGACGAGGGCCTGAGGCGTGCCTGGGAATACGTGTCGGACCCGGCGCCGTGCCGAGGAGCACGCCCACCCCTCGGTACGGTGCGGCCCCTCTCGTCGGCTGAATCGCCGACCCCTGCTTATCGACTGTCCGACTTCCTTGACCATGACGGCCGGTTCAGCCGGAGCGCAGAACACGTGCCCACGGCCCTCTGGGACGCTGCTGCCAACTTCGGCGAGCCGACTGCCTTGCTGCCGTTGGGGGATGCCGCCCGCAGTGCGGGTGAGTACAGGCATGCCTATCGCCTCTTCGCGGCCGCCGCAGAGCGTGGCTTGAACGCGGGCTTGCACCGGATGCGTGAGTTGCCTGGGCGCGAGTTCTGGGTCGGCGAAGCACTGCCCTGGCTTCGCACACGTGCCGAAGAAGGCAATACGCTCGCACAGACGCTCGCCGTCGACCTGATGCGGTCCATGGGACTCGTCAACGAGGCGGTCAGGTGGATCTGGTCGCGGGCGGCAGCAGGCTCGCCTGGCGCGCTCAGGCAAGGAGCTCGACTTCTGGAGGAGGAAGGCGAGTTCGACGAAAACCTCAAACGACTCAAGCTGCTGGCTGAAGAAGGGCATCTGGAGGCCTTGGTCGAAGCCGCCGACATCCTCAGGCTTCGTGGCAAGGCCGATCAGGCGCTGGTGCTGTACCAGGACGCTGCCGAACTCGGCGATGCGATAGCTCTTCGCATGCTGATCACAGATCTGCTGGAGACAGGGCGCTCCGAGGACGCCCTGGACTGGCTCAAATATCGGAGCGACGCCGGAGACACCGACGCTACCAGCGTGAGAGTCGAGGTGATGCAGACGCTGGGGGAGGTCGGCGAGATGCTCGACTGGCTCCGTAGCCGCATCGCGACAGGTGACTGGAGCTGTTTCCAAGAGGCGATCACCTACCTGGACGAGGCTGGGCTGGGACAGGAAAAGCTCGTCTGGTACCAGCACGCAGCCGCCGCGGGACATTCGGGCGCCCTCATGCTGACGGCTGACGAACTCGCTCGCAGGGGTCGCATAACGGAAGCCCTGGAGTGGTATGAGCGCGCTGCCAACACGACCGGCAACAGGGTCGCCATGCGCAAGGCCGGCCGCATCCTCCAGCAGCGAGGTGACACTGCCGAAGCGGCCATGTGGTTCTCCCGAGCCACCGTAGACGACGCCCGGCCTCAACACGATGCCTCGGCAGCCGACGAGGATGGCAGGTCGTCCTGACACTCCAGCCGTAGCTCACGCAGGGCCGGCGCCCGGACTGCCTGCTCCGAATGAGTGAGGGAACATGGACATCGGCATCAAGTACGTCAACGCCGTGAACGAGCTTCCGGACGAAGTCATGGACACGTGAAAGGGGCCCCGCCCAGTTGTCGGGCGGGGCCTTCACACAAGTCCGCCTACGGCTCCGTCAGCCGGTGCGGCTGCGGAGGTGGCGGCAACCGCGCCCCCACCACCCGGCCGGGCACACGCGCTTCGCTATGCGGCCTCCTCCACCGCCGGCGGCTCAGCCGGCCGCTGCCCGGCAAGGACCTGCCGGATCCAGCCCGCCGACAATCCCATCCGCCCGGCCAGCTCCTCGATCGGCACGCCCTTCCGACGTGCAGCCCGGACAACCCCATCACGCCGCGCCCGCCACCGCTCTCGCGCAGCCCGTCCTGCCACTGTTCTGTGCAGCAGCACCGCGGTGTGCAACAGCAGTCGACCCACCGCGTCATCCCACCTGCGTCGCAAGCCATTCCCCTCGCATCGAGTGACACCCCGCCGACAGTCCACGGTCGGGGCAGTGCAGGCAGCCCACAAGGGCGCGAACGTCGCGGCCCCGCCCGTGCACAACGGGTGGGGCTGCTGAGGCTGTTGAGCAGGAACTGAGGACGCGGCACACGGTGCACGACGTCTCTCGCTGCGTCTTCGGGTGGACACGCTGCCCGATCAGCGAGGCGCCGAGTTCACCGGACACCAAACGCGGCACGAAGACACCGATCCAGACCGAGCCGCTGGGTGGCGGAGCGGACCAACTCGTGGATGAACGACTTCGGCCGGCTCCGCCGCAACACCGAACGACGCAGCGTGTGCATCGAGTTCTACGTCGCCTTGACCACCGGCATCATCATCGTCCGCAGCCTGATCCGCCGAACCTGGGACACCCACCGCTGGGCCACCCGACCCACCAGCCCCGGCATCCGATAGCCACAGCTCACCTCCTACTGGAGGACGCTCTCATGGGCGTCGGTTCCTGCCGCCAGGATCAGGGCGACCGCCTCGTCGAGGGCGGCGATCTCCTCCTGGGCGAGGGTCGGATCGGCGGCCCGCCGGGCCCGGGCCTCAGGCAGCAGCATGCCGTCGGTGCCTCCGAGTTGACGCACCAGGGCGGGGAGGACGGTCCGGGCAACCTCGGCGGCGGCCGGCATGGTGAGCGCCGCCTGCGCGAGGATCAGCGCGGCCATCGCGGTGTCCAGGCCGGGAGAGCCCTCCTGGGCGGTGACCCAGTCGATCACCACAGGGCCGTCGGCGGTGAGGAAGACGTTCTCCGGGTGCAGGTCTAGGTGGACGATGCGGTGGGCGGGGTCGGCCCCGACCCGGGGCCGGACGGCGTGCAGTCGCACCAGCAGATCGGCCAGCAACTCGCCCGCCTGCTCGCCGCTGAGCGTGCCCGCGACCAGCGCCTCACGCATCGTCGGCCCCGACAGCCGCTGCATCACCAATTCCCCCGGCCGCCGCGCCCGGCCACACCGCCGGCACCGGGTACCCGTGCTCAGCCAGGTATGCCATCACGACCACCTCACCGGTGGCGTCCTCCCCGTCGCGGTAGCGCCGCACCACCCGGTCCTGGTCGAGGGCGAACACATCCGCCGTCCGCCCCGCCCCGATCAACTCCCCGATCCCCACCCGGCGAACTTACACCGAGCACCGCTGGAGCTGCCTCGAGTTCTTCATCGCCCTGGCCACCGCCATCGTCACCATCCGCAGCCTGATCCGACGAGCCTGGTCCACCCACCGCTGGGACACCCGAACCGTCAGCCCTCGCATCCCATGACCTACCGGCGGACGCTCTCAAGGGGTTTCTCTCGGATCACGCTGGTCCATGGCCACGTGCCGCCCGATGGCCTCGGGGGACGGCGCGAGCGCGGGCAGGGGTGTGGCGCCTTCGGGGCGCAGTCCGTGCAAGTAGACCGCCACGTGACGGACGGCCAGCGCCGCGCTCACTTCGCCGGGCAGGTGCGGCATGGGGCGGCACGCCATGGCAGCGGCGGTGATCAGATCTTCCGAGGTGACGTCGGAGCGCACGACGCCGGCCGCCCGGCCGGCCGCGAGGATCTCCTCGACACCGTCACGGATGGCGTGCTGGAGTTCCTGTACCCGTGGGTCATGGACGACCGGTCCGCCGATCAGGGGCAGTACGAGGCGTTCGCGCTGTTCCACCACGCGCCGGAAGAGCCGCTCCAACGCGCCCGCCGGATCCGCCAGTTCCTGATGGGCCGCCCGCACCGCCGCCAGGCAGATTTCGAAGCCGTCCACGATGACCTGCCGGATCAGCGCATCACGGTCGGGGAACCGGCGATAGAGGGTGCCCGCGCCCACTCCGGCGCGGCGCGCGATGTCGTCCAGGGCCACAGCGGTGCCCCGTTCTCGGAAGAGCTCGCGAGCGGCGGCAAGGATTCTCTCGCGGTTGCGCTGGGCGTCAGCGCGCAAGGGCGGCTCAGGGGTCATGGGGCGATCGTAAGCGGCCGCCAAGTAACTGGAGATTTTTCTCCACTTCGCGCGTAGGGTGAGAGCTGTCCATCGGCATCACCTGGCCGGCAGGAAGGGATCACTCATGTCCGCTGACCGTTTTGTTCTGCTGCGACCCGGAGAGACCCGGCAGACCCGGGTCCCGTTACCGCCCGGCTTCGGCGTCAAGGTCGCCACCACCGACAGCGAAGGCCGGCTCGCCGTCCTGGAGAACCGCCTGGACGTCGACATCCCGTCCCATGTGCACGAGTTCATGGACGAGTTCGTCTATGTCCTGGAAGGCGAGATGGAGATCGACTTCCAGGGGCGGACGTACCGCTTGACCCCCGGTATGTGCGCGCTACTGCCTCACGGCATCCCGCACGCCATGCGCAACGCTTCCCGGCCTCCGGCGCGAGCGCTGCAGGTCTCCACACCGGGCGGCTGGGACAACTTCCTGGAGGCTCTCTTCGCGGCCGGCCCCGCGGTCAGGACCGCGGGCGGCGCGATGGACCTGGAAAAGGTCAACGTGATCGGCGAAAAGTACGGCATGCGCTACACCAGCGGCACGATGACCTTGGACTAGCTCTAGGACGCTAGATGGCGGCGAGGTGGATGGTCGCGGTCTTGTCGTGACGGGTGGTCGGGGCCGTGGCATTGCTTGAGCGTGTCGGATGCGGCCTTCGGCGGTGTTCCGGCGTTTGCGGGGTCAGTCCGTCGCGGGAGCGTCCGAGGGCATGGTCGTACGGCTCGCCGACCGGAGCCCCTTGTGACGGGCCCGGCGGCGTACGGAGGACGCGGGCTGCGGCGTTCAGTAGCCGATGGTGAAGCGGCGCTGGACGAAGCGCGGCAGCTCCACCTCGTCGATCAAGGCGGCGGCCGCGTCTTCCACGGAGATGCGGCTGCGGCCGTCAGCGTCCAGGACCGGCTGGTCACCGCCGATCCTGAAGCGACCGGTGCGCTCTCCGGGGGCGATCTCCTCCGCGGGGCTGAAGTAGGTCCACAGCCGGTTCGAGGTGCGCAGGACGTTCAGCGCGTCGCGGTGACCGCGTACCGCTGCGGCGTATGCGCGGGGCAGTCCTAGGTGGTCGAGGGCGGCGTGCAGCAGTTCGTCGGAGTCTGCGCGCACCACTCCTGGTTCGATTTCGAGGCTTCCCGCCCCGCCGATCACTATGAGCCGGGTCCGCGGGTGACTCTCCAGACCCTTCAGCAGGGCCCGTGCCGCCGTGGCGTAGACGGTGGGGTCAGCGATCGAGCGCCGGACGGTGTCCGTGAAGTCCTTCGCGGCATTGCCGGGCTGGAATGCGCTGATGAGGACGTCGAGTCCCGGGAGAACGCCGGCGACACTCGTGGGGTCCAGGACGTCGATGCTCGTCCAGGTGATGTGGTCCCGGCTCTCCTCGCGCTGCGCCTGAGCGGCGTCCCGGCTGAACGCTTTGACGTGGTGGCCCCGTTCCAGGGCCTCGCTGACGACCCTGCTGCCGATGGTGCCCGTGGCTCCGATGACTCCGATGTGCATGGCTCTCCCCTGTGCGTACGGAAGTTGGGACGCCACCAGAGGTGACGCCGCTCAGAAACTATACGCCGTGAAGTTTCTGCACGGCACTAAGTAAATGGACGTTGTACAGTGCCGTACGTGACAGTCACGGGAAGCAGGGGAAGGCGCGAGCGGCTGCGGGCTGAAACCACAGCCGAAATCAAGAAGGTGGCCCTGGCCTTGATGGCCTCGGGTGGCCCGGACGCCATCACACTGCGGGCCATCGCCCGCGAGATGGGCATGACCGCCAACGCGATCTACGGTTACTTCGCGACCCGGGACGACCTGGTCACCACGCTCATCAACGATGTGTACACCGCCCTGGCCGACGCCGTGGACGCCGCCTGGGAGGCCGCTCCCGCCACGGATCCGGCCATCCGGATCGCGGCATGGGCCACCGCCTTCCGGACCTGGGCGCTGGTCAACCCCCAGGGCTTCCGGCTCATCTACGGCGACCCCGTCCCCGGTTACCACGCTCCCGAAGGAGGCCCCGCCCCGGACGCCGCGCGCCGGGTCTGCACCGGCCTCACCGCGCTCGCGGCAGCCGCATGGCCCCATACCCGGCACCTCCACGAGGACAGCGCCTTCGACTGGTCCGACTTCGACCCCGGGCTCCTCGAGAAGGTACGGCCGGCATTCCCCGGCCTGCCGCCCGCAGCAGTCGCCCTCGCCCTGCGTATCTGGGGACACCTGCACGGCCTGGTGTCACTGGAGGTCTACGGCCACATGCGCACCCAGACCACCAACCCGGACAAGCTGTTCCAGGAGGAACTCGCCCAGCTGATGCGCATGCTGGGCGTTCCGGTCAAGAGCTGACGCCCCAAGCGCCTTGCGGCTCCCCGCCCATCGCGTTCCCCACCTCGCCGACCGGGCGGCCTCCGTGCGCCAGGTGGGCATGACCGGGAGGATGCGCACACCGACGTCACCGCCCCGACATCACCGCCCCCGCCAAGGCGCGCCGCACCAAGGAGTTGAGCGCCCAGGCCGGCGGCTCGTGCCGACAACTGCCGGTGCACGGCGGCCGGTCCGCACTGCTTCGCCCGCCCAAGGCGCCGTGTGGCATCCGACTGCACGGCTCGGCCGCGACGCCGAACTCACCCCGCTCGCCGACCACGTGTGCGAGGGCACCGCGCCGTGGCATGATGGCGCCATGTTGATCCGAAAGGACGATGCCGCGTAGGCGTCCCAAGGCCGTCCGTGCAGAGCGATGGCGGCCACGATGGCATCACCCGGTCCGGAAGGTCCGTTGTGTCTCCGCGCGGACTCGTGCGGCGATCCGCCGTGTCGAGGACCAGAGGATGTGGCCCAACGCGGTCGCTGATGCGCTGTCCCGGTTCGAGAGGGCTTTCCAGCAGTCTGGCCGCTATCTGAACGCCTCCGAGGTCTTCCAGCCCGGGCTGGAGGTGGAAGACGCCCGCGATGACCTGGAGGAGGCCATGATGCACCTGCCTCGCGGAGCCCAGCGGGATCTGGGCCGGCTGGTTGCTCGTATCGACGACACGTTCGAACGACGCACCCTGCCAGATCCTGCCCCGGCCAGCGAGTGGACGGCAGGTCGTTGGTGGTGGTGGCGCATCCGGGAACGCTGAGTTGACGACCGAGCGCGGATGGTGGCAGCGAGCACCGAGGTTTTCTCCGAACCCGAGATGCAGCGAATATCGGTGAATGCGACTGTTGGGGGGAAAGGGTTGGTTCTACCAGGCGCGACCGGAGGTGTTCACCTTGGTGATGGCCCATCCTTCGCTTCTGCGGGAGTTGGTCGACCGGTGCGAGACGCTGAGGCGCAGCCTGGCATCCGGGGGCGGCCCGCAGACCGCGCGCGAGCTTGAGGACACGACGTACACGCTGTGCGTGGTCACCGGGACCCGCCAGCTGGATGCAGCACTGCGGGTGGCGCGTCGCCGGCTGGCCGACTCACTGGTGCAGCATTAGCCTCTCCGGCACCTGGACGCCGGGCCGCCACGATCCGCCGCTCCGATGCCTGCATCAGTAAGGCCGGGAACGGAGCCGACGGAGCATGCGGGCGTCCTCGAAGCCGACCTCACGGGCCGCGGACTCGACTGTGGTGCCGTGGCTGATGAGGTGCTCGGCACGTTCCACACGCAGGGCCTGTTGGTAGCGCAGAGGTGTGAGGCCGCCGGTGGCCCGCGCGAATTGCCGGGTGAGCGTGCGCGCGCTGACGCCGGCGTGGGCGGCGAGGCGGGCGAGCGGGAGGGATTCCGCGTAGCGGGCGTCTATCAGGTCCTGGACCCGATGGACGGTGTCGTCCACGTGGCAGCGGTGGCGAAGCATCGCACTGGCCTGCGGTTCGTTGCCGTTCCGGCGTGCATAGATCACCATGTCCCGCGCCACTTGGGCGGCGAGGGCCGGGCCGTGGCGCACCGCCACCAGGTGCAGAGCCAGGTCGATGCCGCTGGCGATACCCGCCGAGGTGATGACCCGGTCGTCGGAGGTGAACAGTACGTCGCGGACCACGGTCGCCCGGGGGTGACGGGCGGCGAGCTCCTCCTGGAGCTGGTGGTGGGTGGTACAGCGGCGACCGTCGAGCAGGCCGGCCTGTCCCAGGGCCTCTGCTCCCGCGCAGACGCTGGCGACCGTGCCGCCCGCGGTGTGGTGCGCGCGCAGTCGTTCGGTGGTGGCGGGGCTCAGCCTGGGGCCGTTCCGTAGCGCGGGCGCCCTCCATCCCGGTACGACGACCAGATCGTCCCGGCGCAGATCGGGCCAGTCCGTCCGGGCGGTGAGCGGAAGACCTTGGGCGCTGGGAACCAGTTCCTGCTCGGCGACATAGTCGAGGGTGTACGACTGCCCGAAGCCCACGGCCGTGGAGAAGACCTGAGCGGGACCGGCCAGGTCGAGCAGGTGGACATCGGGCAGCAGGACGAAGACGACGCGGGTCATACCCGTGATGCTGCCAGCTCCGCCACCGTGGCGATCCGCGCGAAGCGGTCACGCAGCACGGCCTGAGTACGTTCGATGATCGCCTCGGCGCTGAGGTCGCCGATCGGGTTGGTGGTCGTCGCGTCGGCCACGAAGACGACTTCGTAGCCGAGGTCGCTGCCGACTCGAGCGGTGGTCTCGACGCATTGCTCGGTACGAATGCCGCACACCCACAGTTCGCCGACGCCGGCCTCGGTCAGCCGCTGCTGCAGGTTGGTGGTGGTGAACGCGTTGTGCGACGTCTTGTGCACTACCGGCTCGTTCGCCCGTGGCTTCTCCAGTTCGTCCAGCAGCCGCACATGCCCCAGGGCCGGGTCGAACACGCCTCCGCTGCCAGGCTCGGAATGCAGGACCCAGATCACGAGATCACCGTTGTCCCGAGCGAGCCGGACCAGTCGGTTCACCGGCTCGGCGATCTCGGGGTCGGCGATCTGTTCCCACAGCGGTCGGGCACGGAAGGATTCCTGGACATCGATGACGATCAAAGCTCGCTTCATGTCTACGAGTCTGACCAGGGGCGGCCTATGGGCAACAGGCACGATCGGGACCCCTGGCGGAACGATCCGGTCAGCCCCGGGGCGGAGGTACGTGCGCCGCACCGAAGGCCCCGCACAGGACGCTGTCCGGGCTACGCCCAGTCGCGCCACGAGCTGCTTGCACCCCATGTCTTCGGGTACAGCGATGGAGTGAGGATTATCTCCGCAGCGTTCGAAACTCACTGAAAGCGATGTGTTCGTGACCCGACTCGACGGCTCAGGCGGTGACGTGGAGGGAGCGGGGGACGACCCGGACGCCGTCGCGCTGGAGATCGCCGATGCCGTGGAGAGCCTCACGAACCTCTGGTCGATGGCCGCGCAGCAGGCGGCGCTGCGCCTGTCCCCACATCAACTGCGTGCTCTGCGGACTCTGCAGGCGGCACCGGAACTGAACCTCACCGCCTTGGCCGAGCGGCTGGAGATCGGGGTGCCCACCGCCAGTCGGCTCTGTGACCGGCTGGAGGCGGCGGGGATGCTGGAGCGCACGCTGCATCCGGAGAAGCGTCGCGAGGTGCGGTTGAGTCTCACGTCGCAGGGACGCCGTGTACTGGACGATGTGGCCGCACGGCGGGCCCAGGCTCTGGCGGCAGCCCTGACGGCAATGGAGCCGGCGGAGCGGCGGGCTCTGAGCCGCGGTATGACGGCCCTTCTCGCCGCCCAGAGCGGTGCGCTGCCGCCGCCCGGTTGACGCGCTGAACGGGACGCTCAGGTACTGAGCAACCGGTTGAAGAAGGAACGGTATCGGCGCAGCGCCCCGCGAAGTTCCTCGGTGTCGACCCGCTCACCCTGGCTCCACTGGGCCTCCAGGTCCTTCTTGTGCTGGGCGAAGGTGGATGCCAGGGCCTGCATGACGTCCGCCACCAGTGTGTCGGCGTCGTGCACGGCCTCGCGGGGGTCGTCCACGAACTTGTTCTGGGTCTGCTGCCACCGGTCGCGGAACCCGCGCTCCTCGTCGTCCGTGAGCAGTTGCGGAACCTCGTCGTCCGAGGCGCTCGGGGCACCCTCGGCGGTGGCCGGGGCCTCGGGGGCCGCGACCTCGGCGTCGGCTCCTCCGGTGGCGGGCTCGCCGCCCGCGCTCTCCGTCGCGGTGCTCTCGCCGGGATAGACGGGGGCTTCGGAAGAGGCTGGCTCCTCATCGCCGCCGGTGGTGGCCGGCTGGGCGAGGTCCTCGGTGGACAGACCGCCGGTGGTGCGGTCCTCGTCCTCGTTTCTGTGCATGGCGTTCCTCCATGCGGCCGTCGTGGTCGTGGTCAGGACCGGGCGTGCTGCGCCCGGCCGCCGCCGTCGGAGAGCAACTCGTCGAACAGGGCGCGGTAGTGCACCATGGCACCCCGCAGCTGCTCGGTCGTCGCCTGCTTGCGGGTGGTGAGGGTCTCCACCTCGTGCGCGGCCCGGTAGTGCTCCAGCGTGGCGCCGTGCTCCACCGAGAGGTCCTTCATCTGCTGTTCGAACCCCTCGGTCGGGTACCCGCGCTCGTGCATCAGGGAGGTCACCAGCCGGTCCGCGTCGTGCACGGCGTCTTCCGGCCGGTCGACGAACTCCTCCTGAACACTGCTCCACTCCCGCGTGTAGCGGTCCCGGGAGACGGGAGGCAGGGGCTTGATCTCCAGCGAGTCGTGCCGCCTCTCGCGGGCCCTGAGCTCACGCTCGGCGGCGAGTCGGCTGTCCGATCCCTCGACCGTCCGTTCGTACTCCGGGCCGAAGCGCTGACGGAGGTGACGGCGCCGTCTCAGCAGTGCAACCGCCACAGCGGCGAGAGCGACCACCACCACGATCGGAATGATGATCGCCAGAAGCGTTCCCGTGGACATGGCCACTCGCTCCTCGGGGAGTAGTGATGTGCACTGTCCACGTTCCCTTTTGACCGATATGTACGCCTTTTAGTCGGTGGCCCTGCCACTCTCGTCGCTGATGGCGCCCAGGCGGTCTCCGGGCCCCACAGAGCCGGCCGGAGTCGTCGTAGGGGTTCGGCACAGCAGGAGGCAGACGTCGTCGTCGCGTTCGGACCCGTGCACCAGGGGCTTGAGCAGCGACTCGGCGCACGCGTCCAGGTCTTCCAAAGCGGGCTCGTCCAGTGCGGCCAGGGTCCGGCCGAGCAACGCGATGCCTGGGTCGATGCCGTGAGCGCGCCGCTCCACCAGGCCGTCGGTGTACAGGACGAGCGTCGAGCCGGGGGGCAGTTCGGCCGTGTGGTCCTCGTACTCGAACGGCAGGGGGACGCCCAGCATGACGCCGGGTTTGGCGTCCAGGACGCGCACGCTGCCGTCGGGGGTGCGGGCGACGGCAGGGGGGTGCCCGGCGGCGGCCCACACGACGTGGGGATCGCCGGGCCGGAAGCGGGCGATCGTGGCGGTCGCGTACAGATTCGGCTGCTGGTGGCGCAGCATGCGGTGCAGCCGGGTGAGGATCTGGGCGGGGCTGTCGCCCTCGACGGCGTAGGCCCGCAGGGCGGTGCGCAGCTGGCCCATGATGACGGCGGCGCGCAGCCCGTGTCCGGTGACGTCTCCTATGACCGCCAGCAGGCTGCCGTCGGGCTGGTGGAAGGCGTCGTACCAGTCGCCGCCGATGTTGAGTCCGCGGGTGGCGGGCAGGTAGCGGGCGGTGAGGCGCAGGCTGTCGGTGCTGGGCAGGTCGGTGAGCTGGGCGCGCTGCAGCGCCTCCGCGGTGTCCCGATGCTGTTCGTAGCGGCGGGCGTGGTCCAGGGCGATGGCGGTGCGGCGGGCCAGTTCGACCAGCATGACGCTGGTGTCCGCGTCGAAGTGGTCACCGGGCGCGGTCAGGGTCAGCACACCCAGGGTCCGGCGCACGGTGAGCGGGATGCTCAGAACCGGCCCGGTGGGGTCCGTCGCGGAGAGCGGGAGGTCGTCGGTCCAGGCCACGCCGCCTTGGCGTGGGCCGGCGTGCTGGGGACGGTCGGTGCGGGCGGCGGCGACCGCGGCGGCCGAGTGTGCGCCGTTCCCGGCCGCCTGTTCGTCTTCGCTGTCGAAGAGCCAGACGTCGACCTGACTGGCGTACTCGGGGATGAGCAGCTCGGGGAGGCGGCGCAGGATGTCCTCGTGGTCGAGGGACGCGGTCACGGCCGCGCTGGCGTCGGCGAGGAAGGTGAGCAGGCGCCGTGCCTTCTCCGCTTCGCCGCGTGCGGCTCGTTCGGCGTCGAGCAGGTCCCGCTGGGTGAGAGCGGCGGCGTCCAGTTCGGCGTGCAGCGCGAGTACGCCCTGGTTGGTCTGGTGCAGCTCCTCGCGGTGGAGGCGGAGCAGCCTTTCCACCTCGTCCAGCCTGCTCAGAACCGCTGCGTTCGCCTCGTCCACCGCGAGCATGGCCGTAGCGGGATCGGCGGCGTCGTCCAGGACGGCCAAGTCGGACAGGTCCTCTGTCACGGGGCCGGGACAGGCGAGAGCGAGCCGCCAAGGCGGCGTCCGGTCAGGGGTCGGCGGAGTGGGTCGTACGACAGCCCGTACGTGCCCGATCCCGTCCGGCGCGGGTTGCCGGACGGTGAGGGTGAGCTCGGCACCGCCGTGATCAAGACACTGGCGCAGATGCCTCGTGAGCGCCGTGAGAAATCGGGCCCGTTCGACCTCGGGCGCGCCCAGGGCGGCCGTGAGACGCGCCGCGACGGCCCGGGCGTGGGCGGCCTCGGCGGCTGAGGTGATCTTCCGGACGTCAGGCGGGATCATGGGCGCCGGCCCGTGGAGTCGTGGGCCAGGACGAGCACACTGCCCGGCCTCCAGGGCGCGCGCCGTACGGGTACGGTCGCCGGGAACCTGGCCCCGGCGATCCCGGGGTGGGAGACGAGGTGCTCCCCTGAGCCGGTGGTGTGCAGCCGGGCGCCGATATTCCCGACGCCGGCGAAGGTGAGTTCCGCGCTGTCGGTGTTCGGCTGGGCCACGGCGACGGCCGCCCCACGGGTGGGGCGCAGCGCGGAGTGCGTCCGGCGCAGGATCTCGGCGGGTGGCGGGTGCGCGGAGCGGTGCAGTTCCTCGACTGCGGCACTGGACGCGTGAGCGGCCTTGGCGCCGTGGCCGAGGCCGTCGGCGAGCACCGGAGTCGGGCGGGGGCCCGCGTGCGTCCGACTCCAGGCGTCTGCGGAGTGCTCGGCCTGGCCGAGCGGGACGTCGATCCCGCCTGCCTGCAAGACCGACCGGGTCTTCTGCTTGCCGGCGTCCTGATCGATGCGGGCCACCGCGACGGTGCCGCGGTGGGTGCTGTACAGGTCGAACACGCTGGATACGCGCGGGCACGTCCCGAGCCCCGCGCCGAGCGACGCCTCGCTGGTGGTGTAGCCGTCCCGGATCGCCGCGTCGCCATCGCGCATACCGGGGCCGTGGTCGAGAGCGGGGAGCTGCACCGCCCGAGAGCGGGTCTCCCCTCGGAAGCGGTCGACGAGTTGGATCACCATGCGACCGCCGTCGGCGTGTTCGAGCAGGTTGCTCGCCGGCTCGGTGGAGACCAGGGCGGCGACCTCGGTGCGGTGCGGGCCGGGACAGGCCAGGAGGCTTGCCGCCTCGGCCGCCACCCGGACGTCTCGTACGCGGGTGGAGTCGTGCACCGGGATGTCCCGGACGCGTGTCATCGCGACCCCGAACGCGCCACGGGTACGCCTGCGGTCCAGGCGGTGACGGTGACGGTGGTACCCCGGCCCGGTTCGGTATCGATCACTAGCTCGTTCACGAGGCGTCTGCTACCGCTCAGCCCGAGGCCCAGGCCGCCGCCGCTGGTGTAGCCGTCGGTCAGGGCCAGCTCGACATCACGAATCCCAGGACCGCTGTCGATGAACGACAGCCGCAGCCCGCGGACCGCCCCCTGGGCCAGCGGCGTGATCTCCACGTGCCCGCCACCGCCGTGGACCAGGGTGTTGCGGGCCAGTTCGCTGGCCGCCGTGACCAGTTTCGTCTGCTGCACCAGGCCGAAGCCGAGGCCGGAGGCGGACTGGCGCACTTGCTGACGTACCCATGCCAGGTCCGCGTCCGAGCCGATCGGCAGGCTGGTCGCCAAGACGGGGTCGGAGGCCGGCATCACGTGCCCCTCTCGCGTCCGCCCGAACCGTCCGGCGCGGCCGTGAGCAGTTCCAGTGCGCGGTCGACATCGAGCGCGGTGGTCGGTCCGGGGAGGGTGAGGCCCAGCTCGGCCAGGGTGACGGCCGCAGCGGGGCGCATGCCCGCGACCACGGTACGGGCCGCCGGCAGACGGGCGTTCGCGGAGATCTCGGCGGGGATCCGCCCCAGGAACGAGTCGACGATCTCCACGCCGGAGATGTCGATGACGACGTCGGTCGCCCCGCTGTCGGCGATGCGCTGGGTGATGTCCTGCTGGAGCTGCTCGGCCATACCGTCGTGCAGGCCCCCCTGCAGGCTGACCCGCAGGGTCTCCCCCAGCGCGAGGACCGGCACCGCGGTCGCGCGGCCCGGCAGAGGAGTGGTCACCGGATGCTCGTGCGCCGGGACACTTCGATGCCCTGCTGAGTGAGGGCGTAGGCCAGGGCGTCGGCCAGCGAGGACCGGGTGAGCACGGAACCGAGGTCGATGCCGAGTTGGACGATGGTCTGCGCGATGGCCGGGCGGATACCGGAAACGATGCACTCGGCGCCCATCAGCCGCGCGGCAGCCACCGTCTTCATCAAGTGCTGCGCGACGAGCGAGTCGACCGTGGGCACACCGGTGATGTCCAGGATGGCGTACCGGGCACGCTGGTCGACTATGCCCTCCAGCAGGGACTCCATGACGACCTGGCTGCGGGCACTGTCCAGCGTGCCGATCAGCGGAACGGCGACAATGCCCTCCCACAGGTTGATCACCGGGGTGGCCACTTCGAGCAGCTGCTGCCGCTGCCGCGCGATCAGCTCCTCGCCCGAGCTGAGCGCCGCCTGCATCACCACCAGCCGCAGAGTGCCCATCAAGGCCGTCAGTGCCAGAACGCTCTCGGCCGCCTCGGGCACCGCGGCTTCTGAGAACTCCGCCCGCAGCAGTTCGGTGACCGGCGGGCGCAGGGCGGCGACCTCGTCCGCGATCTGGGCCGGACTCGACCCTGTGCGGGTCCGCGAGGCGGACATGCGCCCGAGCTGGTCACGGACGGTGCCGAAACCGGAGGCCGAGAGGTCCTCCAGCCGCCCGGAGGACGCCACGTCGGACAGCGCGTCCACGACGGCCTTGCACGCCTCCACCGCCTCGTCGCGCGACACGGTGAAGACCGTCCGGAAGAGCGGCGCATCGGCCCAGCGCTGAGCGATCTGCTCCCGGCGGCGCTCCAGGAACGCTCCTAGCCGGCGCGCCGTCGACACGACCGCCTCTTGTTCCGACACGCGCATCGCCCCTCTGCACCGGGCCCAGAGGGCATGGCGTCCACACTTACCAAGAGGCGATTATTGCCTCACGGCAAACGTTAGCGCCGGGAGCGTATGCGAACAACACGGGATCGCCATCTGTCGAGGGGAATTGCGCGATCAGGTCAGCGTCCGTGCCAGTCGAGGCAGACCACGAGAGCGTCGTCGTCGGGGGTGGGTCGGCCACGATGCCCGGTCAGTTCCCGCAGGATGGCGCGCGGCACCTCGGCGGCCGGGAGCAGTCGAGTGGACTGGATCGCCCGGGCGAGCGCCACATCGCCGTATGCTTCCCCCTTGGGATCGGCGACCGCGTACACCCCGTCGCTGACGAAGATCAGGCGGTCACCGGGCTCGACATGGAACTCCTGGGCCACGTAGTCGGTCTCCTCGAACATGCCCAGCGGAAGCTGGGCCTCGAAGGCGACGCGTTCCACCGTGCCGCCGCGTAGCCGCAGCATCTGCGGCGAGCCGGCGTCCACAACCTTGGCCCGGCCCGTCGCGAGGTCGAAGTCGAACATCAGCACCGACAGATAACTGTGCCCCCGGTAGTGGGCATACACGGCCTGGTCGGCCAGGGCCGCTTGGTCGTCGATGGCGATCCCGGCCCGCCGAGCGTTGCGCAGGGCGTTGATGGCCAGGTTCGTCAGCAGGGAGGCCTCTATGCCTTCGCCCATGCCGTTGGTGACGTACAGCATCAGATGGTCCGCCGTGGCGGACCAGTCGAAGTTGTCACCGAAGATCGCGTACGCCGGCTCCAGTTGCGCACCCAGCTCGTACTCGGGGCGGGAGCAGGAGCGGCCGGGCAGCAGCTGCCACTGCATCTCGGCGGCCAGCGTGAGACGGTCCTTGCGCCGTGCCTGCAGGTAGATGTCGGTGTCCCGCTCGGCGACGACCACCTCGTGACCGAGCACCTCCGCGACATCGGCGAGTTCGCCCAGCACGCCTTGCGCCCCGTCCTCACCCCTCAGGGTCACGGACAGCACACCGAGCCGGTCCCCGCGCACACTGACCGGGAGGTGCACGCGCACGCGGCCCTCGCCTTTGGGTTCGACGACCGACTCCTGGGCACCGAAGGCCCGGCCCGCGACACTGTTGTGCACGGACACCGGATCCATGGTGTGTGGCAGCACCGATACCGGCTGGAGCACGGTCAGGCCGTAGTCGGCCATGAACAGCTCCACGGACTCCGCGGCGTACTGCTCGACCAGCACACGACGGACAGCGTCGAGCAACTCGTGGGGTGCCGCCGTACGCAAGGCGCGCTCGGCGGCCACAAATCTGTTCACGATGGTAAATACACCAATCTTTTGGCGGACACTTACCGACCTCGCCCACGTGACGAGGTCGCACGATTCAGCCGCGCCAAGCCGTACGAGCCGTCCAAAGCCTCTCTAGCCGCTGCGGGCGCCTAGTAGGCTGACGGCCGTCCCAGTGCCTGCGAGAGTGTGACAGTGGCTGTTTTCCGCCCCCGCCCGGAACCCGTCGAGGTCGCCCGTGTGACCGCGACGGCCGGAGAGTTGCTGGAAGTCCTGTGGGGCCGAGCCTCCACCGCGCCGGCGTCCGCGTCCCAGATGCGGGTGCTGCTCACCTTGGAGCACCAGGACGGTATCAACCTGCGCACACTCAGTGACGCCCTCGCCTCCACGCCGCCGTCCACCAGCCGGTTGTGCGACCGCCTGGTCGCCGCCGGCTTCGTCGAGCGCGTGGTCAGCGCGGCCAACCGACGCGAAGTGCGGCTGCACCTCAGCGCCCGGGGCCGCGCCTTCCTGGACGACCTCCGCGCGCGCCGGGAGCAGGAAGTGCAGGCGGTACTGGCCCTCATGCCCGCTGCCAAGCGCACGGCACTGCTGGAGGGGCTGGAGGCGTTCTGCCGCGCGGCGGCGCTGCAGATACACGACAACGCCCAGCAGTCGGACGACCAGACCGCCTGACCGCTGGGCCACACCACCGGACTCCCCGACCCTGCGGGGCGTCGGTGGCCAGCACACGGAGCATCCTCCGCCCACCGGAACATTCCACATCCTTCCCCGCACAGCACGACACGGCTACTTTCTTGCCCTGAGGCTATAGTTGTCAAACGACAACAGACGCCTTGAGGGCCCTTCCTGGCTTCGGATACCCCGAGATCGCCTCCACTCGACTGTGGGCCACGCCTCGAAGGTCCGAAGCACCTGGTCGGCGGCTCTGAGGAGTTCGCTCTCATGTCCTTCGCCATGGGGGTAGCGGCCGAGCAAGGCGACCGACGGTGGAGCGTGCCGGGGCCCGTCCGCCTGTCCGGAGCCGGTTCACGCGGGACCGTGGGGTGCGGGGAGGTGAGCGGTCCCCGCGGATACGCTGAAGCGCGACGTCAGGGCTGATGAGTACGGAGGGTGGCACGGATGGAACGTGACCATGGGAGCGGTGGTGACGCCGAGACGGTCGGCGCGCGCCGGCGGTCGGAGGTCCTGTCCGCCCTCGACGCCGTGACCGGTGACCAGGCAGCGGAAGCAGCCCACATCAGTGCCGGAAAGGCGGCGGCCTACGAGTGGGCGCTCGGCCGGGCCGAGAGTTCCCCCGTCACCGCCCGGGGCGGTCGGGGTGTGCCTGACCTGGTCGTACTGACCGCCGAACTGGACGCGGTGACTGTCCAGTTGGAGGCCACGAACACCGACTACCTGCGCGGGCTGCGCGCTGCCCTGACCTGGCTGTGCGGATACGAAGGCGAACCGGGCTGACCAGGCCTGACCGACCCCCGGCGCCTCGCCCGGAGACCGGTGCGAGTCACCTGGGAACCAGGGCGCAGATGGCCTTGCCGTTGGGGACCAGCACCACGGTGACGTTCCTGGCCAGACGACGGATCATGGGCCAGCCGAAACCACCGAAGCGTCCGCTGAAGTCCGGGGTACGCGGGCGGGGCGGACCGGGGTCCGAGTCCAGGACTGTCACCTCGACCGCGTCCGGCCGCGCGTCGAGGCTCAGCACGCAGGTCGTGCCTTGGGCGTGCCGCACCGCGTTGGTCACCAGTTCCGTGACGACGAGATCCACGTCTTCGGCGGCCCGGTCGTCGACCGGAGGAGTGAGCTGGCGAACGAACCGCCGGCAGACCCGGCGCGCTCTCGCGGGAGCGTCAGAGCCGTTGCCGAGTACCAGCCTCCGGGGAGCGCTGGCGCCTTCTCTCTCACCGGGGTCGATCACTGTTCCTCCCTCGAGCAGCAGGGAAGGGCCAACCGAACCGATCATGGACACCGCACACCGCACGGGGAGCGGGGGGCCCGCTCCCCGCCGGCGCGCATCCGGGTCGTCCCGGGCAGACTCGGCGCGCGGACCACCCTGGCTGCTTTCCGAACCGGAGCGGTCGCCTGGCCCAGTACCCACGGCAGGAGGCTGAACACGCGATACGTTCAACCCTTGGGGGTACAGGGCGACGCCGATCCCGCAGTGACCGTGCCGTGGAAGACGTACGCCCTCTTGTCGTAGCGCGTCGCCCCGGACCGGGACGTCGTCCGGGCGCGTTCAGGGCCGGAATCAGCGCTGGAGGCCGCCCTTCGCCGTTTCCTTGAGAGCGCGAGCCTTTCCCCGCGCCTCCAGTGCGGCGCCTTTGGCTTCCGTTTCCCTGTTGCCGAGCGCGTGGGCGACTTTTCGCACGGCCTTACCGACAGCCTGCTCGGCCTTGGCCTTCGCTTTCTCTCCGGCAGTCATGTCTCTCCCTTCATGGCTCTCACTCAATCGCCTGCCCTCGGCCTCGGGCCGGAAACAGGGGCGCGGCGGGGGGTGCGCCTCCTCCAGAGTCACCGTGGGGTGTGGGTGATGATGCGGGTCACGGTGACGGTAATGGTGACGGGTTCCACCTGGTTGCGTTCGGTGAGGTAGGTGAGGACAGCGCTTCTCACTCTGGAACGGATGTTGCGAGCGACATCCAGCGCTCGGTGACCTTCGGACAGGAGGCAGCGCACCTCTATGTGCCAGCCGGTGCCGTCTGCTGTGCGGTCGGCGCGGACGCCCGTATCGGGCGCAGAGTGTCTGCCGGCGGTTTCCGCCCAGGCGTGTGCGAGGCGGTGGGCGAGGCCGCAGTGCAGGCCGACCACGCCTGGAGTCATGACAGCGGCGTCCGCCGCGGCCCTGCGGAGGGCGGGGAGGTCGGGTGAGGTCATCAGGCACCGCCGGGTTCGGTGGGCAGGATGTCGATCACGGTGAGGTCGACGTCCGTGACCGCCATGCCGAGCGTGTGGTCCGCCGCCGTGATGACCGATCGGCGGACCTCGTCGGCCGTGACGGGCATCGGTGGGTCGAACGCTGCGGCAAGGGTCATGGTCACGTGCACCCCGGTGCCGCTGTCCTGGGACGAGAGGCGGCAGCTCATGGCCTTTGCCCCGGGTACCGTGTCGGCGGCCTGGCGCAGCACCTTGGCGGCGGCGCTCTCGGCGATCCGCAGATCCAGTGCGGGGTCGTTCAGCGGGAGCATGCGCCCAAGCCGGACTTCCGACCGGACGATGGCCATGACCCGGTCGGCGACGGCGTTCATCCCGGTCGGCTGCTGCTCGCGCAACGCCTGTGTGGCCGCGTCGAGTGCGGCCAGCCCCTCGGCGGCCTCGCGGCAGTGCGCACAGGAAGCAGTGTGCGGATCCGCCTCCGGTGCGGCATCGCGCGCCTGTTCCCAGACGTGACTGAGAAGTCGGCCGCAGGGCAGGACCTCGTCACCGGTGAGCGATGCCAGGACGGGCACACGGGCGGCGGGGCTCTGCGGCTCCTGGTCCTCTAGCGCCATGGCGCCATCGCCTCCTTCAGGGACCGGCGTGCTCGAAACAGCCTGCCGCGCACGGTTTCCTCGCTCACGCCTGTCATCTGTGCGATGTCGGTGTAGGAGAAGCCGTGCACCTCCCGGAGGATCCAGCACACTCGTTGATCGGCGTTGAGCTTGCCCAGCGAGTCGGCCAGGGCGGCCAGGGCGGCATGCCCTTCGGCCGTCCGGCTGGGCGAGCTGCAGGCTTCCTGTGCGGCGGGTTCGGCCACCGCGTCCAGTGGCAGGGGAAGACGGGTGCGGCGCCGGGCGTTCAGGCACCGGTTGACAGTGATCCGGTAGATCCAGGTGGTGAACGCGGCGCCGTGACGGAATTCCGGCAACCGTCGCCACGCACTGACGAAGGCGTCCTGAACGGCCTCTTCAGCGTCTTGCGGGTTGCCGAGCATATGGGTGGCCAGGAGGAGGAGACTGCGGCTGTGGCGCCGTACGAGCAGAGCGAAAGCGTCCTCGTCGCCCTCGGAGGCGCGCATCGTGAGCAGGGCGTCCGAGAGCCGAAGGTCCGGAGGGGTGCATCCGGTCTGTACTGCCATCGTCCGCTCCCAGCGGAGTCACCCTCACCATGCTATGGGACATAGGCCACAAAGCGGGTGTGATGGTTGGGCGGCGTTGGTGTCTAACCGTTGAGAGGTGTCATTTCCAAACCTCAAGGCCGATCGAGGCGAGGGCCATGACGGACACCACCAACCGGAACAGCATCGGCCAGGAGGGTCTGGCCGGCGTGGCCGGTGTGACGCCGTCTCGGTCAGTGTGGTGGCCAAGATCGTTGGCACGTCCACCCGCGAAGTGCCGGGCGGCCCGAGGAAGAGGCAGCGGCAGAAGAAGGTCGCGTGCGCTGAACACCGACGGTCATCGCCCGTTCCGACCACGGCGCGGGCGCGCGAGGCAGGTGAGTGAGTGATGGACACAGCGATCGCAGGCATGGCAGCCGGCATGGCACTCGGCTTCGCCGGCTACTTCGGTGGCTTCTGGGTGTTTCTCCTGGTCGCCGTCCTGGGCGGAGTGGGGCTGCTGATCGGCCTCGTCGCGAAGGGCGACATCGACCTGCGGCGGCAGCGGTGAGCACAGCGGCGGGCGGCACCCGCCACCCCACGCCCGAATCGCCGGCGCGGACCGAGCGGCTTCCGGCGCCCCGTGAACGGGGTGCCACCGTCATCCCCGACCGGGTCGTGGCCCGCATCGCCGCCCGCGTGGCCCGCACGGCTCAGGAGCAGCGGGCGGCTCTGCCACCGGACCGCCGTGCCACCGAGCCCTCCGCGTCAGCCGTCACGCGCGGGGGATCGGTACGCCTGGGACTGGGCCTGGACCTGCCCTACCCCGCCGACCTCGCGGGCCTCTCGCAGGGCATCCAGCGTGACGTCGCCGAGCGGGTGACCCACCTGACCGGACTGAACGTCGACGAGGTCACGGTGACCATACGGCGGCTGGTGCCCAAAGGCGGCCTGGGCCAAGGACGCGTCCAGTGATCCGGCGCTGGCTCCAAGAGGAACCGTAGACGCGGGTGTCGCGCCAACGGATGGCTCCGAGCATGGCGGGGAAGATCTCGTCGCCGTCGCGCAGGGGGCGGAGTTCGTTGCCCTCGGTGGCGGCCACGCCGATGAGCCGCTCCAGGCGACGGCACAGCCGCTGCCTGTGTGCCGCTGCGTCGGGTGCGGCATCACGGGCGGGGGCCGCCGGTATGCCGTCGAGTCCGGATGCAGACGCGCTCCCTGCGCTCCCGACGCTCAGTGACCCGGGCGGGGCCTGCCTTGCTCCGGGCATGAGCGGGCAAACGGTGGTGAGCCGGAGGAGGAGCCTCAGGCCGACCATCGCCGCGAGACGTTGATCAGGGGGACGGATGCCGGCCACCGTATCGGGAAGACCTGGAGGTTCCCGAGACCCGTGAGCACCGCCCGGCACACCGAGCTCGCCGAGCCGCTGGCAACCCGGCTACACCTGCCTGGACTCCGGAGCTGCCGTGTACCTGGTGCTGTGGATGGCGCTCACCTGGCTGCTGAGCCTCTACCTGAGCCTCAGCGACTCGTTCGACACCCTCTTCGCCCTGTTCCTGGGCCTGTCCTTCGCCGCCCGGTTGGAAGCTGCGCGTGGCCGGCGACCCGGTCCTGTCCGAGAAGATCCGGAGGTCTGAATGAGCACGCTGGTCACCCTGCGACAGCTGCGCGAACGTCGCCGGCAGGCCGACCGCCGGTTCGGCGCACGACTGTTCGCCTCGGCTCTCGTCGCCGCCGTGAGCGCGGTCCCCTTCGGGCTGCTGCTGATCCTGGTCGAAGGCAGGTGGAGGCCCTTGCGGCAGTTGGACATGGGCGCCGCACAGCGCCTGCACGAGGTCGCCCTCGACCACCCGGCGTGGACGAGCGCACTGCGCCTGCTGTCCGACGGGGTCTGGGACCCCCTCACGCTGCGTGCGGCCGTCGTGGTGCTGACCGTCTGGCTGCTGTACCGCAGGGCGTGGCGTCTGGCAGCCTGGGCGGCGGTGACCGCCGTGGCCGGCGGGCTCGTCGGCCTGCTGGTCAAGACCGTGGTGGAGCGCGCCAGGCCCGGCCTGCAGGACCCGGTGGCGCATGCGCCCGGATACGCCTTCCCGTCCGGCCACGCCATGACGGCCACCACGTCCTTCGGCATCTTCCTGCTGGTGCTTCTGCCGCTGATACCGAGGGCCTGGCGGGTTGGGTGCTGGTGCGTCGCCGTGTTGTCCGTGCTCGGCGTCGGTTTCACCAGGGTCGCCCTCGGCGTGCACTGGTGCAGCGACGTTCTGGGCGGCTGGCTCCTGGGTCTCGCCGTCGTCGCCGTCACCGCCTGGACCTTCGAGGCCTGGCGGGCCGAGGCCGGCCGGGGCCGCACCAGGGTGACCGAGGGCCTGGAACCGGAACTCACCGAAGACGCGCCCGAACCGGACCCTTGGCACCGATAGGTGATTCCCGGCGGTCACGGGGCGTCGTCGCGAGCCTGAGGCGTTGGTGATCCGCTTCCCTGGGCCGGCCGCGTACGTCAACTGCGGTACGTCCCGGGTGGACATCGTCCGCCGACCGGGTTGCGAGGGTCTGGCGGAGGGAATGGGCCGTACCAAGGAACGTGCCGCTCTTGCCATCCCCGGCCCGGCGCCTGGCACTCAGTGCGTCGCCATCCTCTACGGAGGGGAAGTGAGCACCATGCGTGCGTACCGGCGCGCCCGACGGCGTACCGCACGCGTCGAATACCACCTGCCGTGTGCGGACCACTCGGCCTGTTGTGCGCGGCGGCTGACCCAGGAGTTCCTCATCCGCGAGGGAGCCGAGCATGCGGCCGATATGGACGATGCCGTGCTGGTGGCCTCCGAGCTGGTGGCCAACGCCACGCGGCACGGACGTAGTTCCTGCCGGCTGAGGTTGTCGGTGGATGACGCCGACGAACTCACGATCGAGGTGCATGACGACAGTCCCCGTCGGCCCTGTCTGCGGGGGCCGTCCATGTCCGCGGAGAGCGGACGCGGCATCGCGCTGGTGAGGACGGTGTCCCGCCGACTGTCGGTGGTGAGTGATTCCGGCGGTGGCAAGACGGTACGCGCGGTGCTGTCGGCGGCGTGACCGCGGTACGGGCAACCGTCTCGGCGCCGTGCTCGGTCAACACCCTCCACAGCATCCCCCGCCAGGGCGTCCGTATGGCCCGAGGATCCGGACAGGCGCAGGCCCGCATTCTGCGCCGGGCCCGCCCCGTCCAGGTGAACGTGAACGGGCATCCATGGCCGATGTGACTCCTCTTCGCCGGAAACGGCGTGTACCGCCCCACGACGGACGATCCCTCCGGTCGCTCCCTTGTACGGGGTCTTTCTCGCCGCGGGCTGCAGGATGGCATCAGCCACGTCCAAGAGCGACAGCCCGTCGCACGCACTGACTGCCCGCGTGTACCGGCCGCCGGCGATGGCTCGGCAACAACGGCAGAGCGGCTCTTCCGCACCGCATCCGCCTCCTGGTTGGGCGGGAGCAGGAGGCCTCTCAGGCCGGGTCCGTGCGACCGAAGAAGCCGGCGTGGCCCGGCGGGAGCTGCGTCAGAATCCGGCGCAGCAAGCCGTCGTCGGCCGTGTCGGCCAACGTGCTGAGCACCGCGACCACGGCACGCCGGGCGTCCACCGCACCGATGGTGTCCTTCGCTGCCACCGCCTCGACGAAGGCCGAAGGCGTGAGAGGCTCGCTGGCCGGTTCCGCCTCGGCCAACCATGGAGCGAACTGCGACGGCAGCAGCGTCGCCAGATCGGTACGGTCGTCCCCGACCAGGTGCGAGCCCAGTACCGGCAGCACGATCCGCACCGCGTGGGCCGCCTCCTCCTGTTGTACGTACCCTCCGCGTTCACGCACCCGGTCAAGCAGAACTTCCGCCGGCCTGTCCATCCCTGCTCCTTCCGACGTCTGCCGAGGATCTTTGGTCCGGGGCGATTCCCGGGATGGAATTCCTTTACCCGGGCTTCCCGTCGGCACTCAATTCGCCACCCGTTCCGGCCAATTAACGGAGTGAATCCGCGTTTCTTTTCCGACCGGACCGCCCCCGGTTCGAGAGGTCAAGGGCCGCTCGAACCGGGGACCTCGTCACCTGAATGACCGATGATGCCGTCACGTCATTCGCCCTCCGTCCCAGCTCACAGCCTTTTCGAACGTAAAGGCGGGGCTGATGCCTCTGCGGGTGGGTAAGTGCGTGTACTCAACGGCATGAAGGAAGGGGAAACCCATGTCAGTGGAACCCGAATATGCCGAAGCCAATGCGGCGGCGGAACTCGTCGCCGCGTCGATGATCAGGTTGTGGCAGCGGGCCCATCAGGAGGTCGCCCCTTCGGTTTCCGAGGAGCAGATGCGCGGTCTGCTCGCCCTGGGCGGCGAGCCGGCCCATCCCGGCCGGATCGCCGGCGACCTCGGCGTCAGCCCCTCGTTCGCGGCGGAACTGCTCGAGCGGCTGGAGCAACGCACGCTGGTGCGCCGCCTTCCGACGGGCGAGTACTGCATCACCGGCGCCGGAAACTGCGTGCTCGAAGCGACGCGTCAACGCCGCAGGCAACTTCTGGAACAGGCACTGGTGGCGGCCGCTCCCCCGGACCGCCCGGTTCTGCGGGACGCGTTCAACCAGCTGTACGGGCTGGTGAGCCCCTTGGCCCGGGTGCCTCGCAGCCGCTCGCCGCTCTGAACAACCGTGGGCTGACCTGCGGGCAACAGCCCGAGCGCACTGAATCAGCTGCTGCCCGCAGGTCCACGCTTGCGCTGGAGAGCGGCCCCCGCCAGTCACGCGCGTCCTTTGGACGTACGCCGCGCCATGGCCGGTCCGGACTGCCCCGGCCCGCATGCGGCCCCGCCTGGGACAGCGCCGCTTCCTCGCGCGGCTCGCCGGGGCCGGTCCGGCGTAAGGGCATGCTCACTGATGACACGGGCACAAGGGAACGGACGGGTGCGGGCTGCCCACCATCCGTACCGGGGAGGCGCGTGGTCATGCGGATATGGCAGGAAAGTACCGAGGTAGGCCCGCGACCGGGACACATGTCGCCGTTGGGCGCCGCCTACGACGGCGCCGGGACCAACTTCGCCGTGTTCTCCGAAGCGGCGGAGCTCGTGGAGCTGTGTCTCTTCGATGAGGACGGCACCGAGGACCGGGTCGCGCTGAGAGAGGTCGACGGCTTCGTCCACCACATCTACCTGCCGGACGTCGGCCCGGGCCGGCGTTACGGGTTCCGGGTGCACGGACCGTACCGGCCCGAGCGTGGTGAGCGGTGCAACCCGAACAAGCTGCTGCTCGACCCGTACGCCAAGGCGATCGAGGGCGAGGTCGAGTGGAGCGAGGCGCTGTTCCCCTACCACTTCGGCGACCCCGGCCGACGCAACGACCTGGACTCCGCCCCGTACGCGCCGAAGTCGGTGGTGGTGAACCCCTTCTTCGACTGGGGCAGTGACCATCCGCCGCGCACTCCCTATCACGAGACGGTCATCTACGAGGCGCATGTGAAGGGCATGACGAAGACTCACCCGGCGATACCGGAAGCGATGCGCGGCACGTACGCCGCGCTTGCGCACCCGGCCATGGTGGACTACTTCGTCAGGCTGGGCGTCACCGCGGTGGAACTGATGCCGGTCCACCAGTTCGTGCAGGACCACGCGCTGACGCAGAAGGGACTGTCGAACTACTGGGGGTACAACACGATCGGCTTCTTCGCCCCGCACAACGCCTACTGCTCGGCGGGGCAGCGGGGTGAGCAGGTGCAGGAGTTCCGCTCGATGGTCAAGGCCCTGCACGAGGCGGGGATCGAGGTCATCCTCGACGTGGTCTACAACCACACGGCCGAGGGCAACCACCTCGGTCCGGTGCTGTCGCTGCGCGGGCTGGACAACGCGGCGTACTACCGCCTGTCCGAGGAGGATCCGCGCTTCTACTGGGACACCACCGGCACGGGCAACAGCCTGCGGATGAACCACCCGCACACCCTGCAGTTGATCATGGACTCGCTGCGCTACTGGGTGACCGAGATGCACGTCGACGGCTTCCGCTTCGACCTGGCGGCCACCCTGGCCCGCCAGTTCCACGAGGTCGACCGCCTGTCGTCGTTCTTCGACCTCGTCCAGCAGGACCCGGTCATCTCCCAGGTGAAACTCATCGCCGAGCCATGGGACGTCGGCGACGGCGGCTACCAGGTCGGCAACTTCCCGCCGCTGTGGACCGAGTGGAACGGCAAATACCGCGACACCGTACGTGACTTCTGGCGGGGCGAGGGCGGCACACTCGGCGAGTTCGCATCCCGGCTCACCGGCTCCTCCGACCTGTACCAGAACGACGGCCGCCGACCCTACGCATCGGTCAACTTCGTCACCGCGCACGACGGCTTCACCCTGCGCGACCTGGTCTCGTACGACAGCAAGCACAACGAGGCCAACGGCGAGGACAACCGCGACGGTGAGAACCACAACCGCTCCTGGAACTGCGGCGTGGAGGGCCTCACCCACGATCGCGGCATCCTCGCCCTGCGGGCCCGTCAGCAGCGCAACCTCCTCGCCACCCTGCTGCTCTCCCAGGGTGTGCCCATGCTGCTGCACGGTGACGAACTGGGCCGTAGCCAGCACGGCAACAACAACGCCTACTGCCAGGACAACGAACTGACCTGGATCGACTGGGCGCACGTCAGCGAAGGAAGCGAGCTGGTCGACTTCACGCGCAAGCTGATCGCCCTGCGCCGCGACCACCCGGTCTTCCGCCGGCGGCGGTTCTTCAAGGGGCGCGCTTCTCACGACGGCCGCACTGACATGAAGGACATCGCCTGGTTCACCCCCGCCGGGCGCGAGATGACCGAGACCGACTGGGACACCGGCTTCGCCAGGTCCCTGATGGTCCACCTCAACGGCAAGGCCATCACGGAACCGGACCTGCGGGGCCTGCGCGTGGAGGACGACTCGTTCCTCCTCCTCTTCAACGCCCACAGCCAAGCCCTCACGTTCACCGTTCCCGAAGGCCTCGGCCCCTGGTGGGCGGTGGAGGTGGACACGGCCATCCCCTACACCAAGTACCGACCCCTGATCAAAGCCGGCAGCGAGGTGGAGATCGAAGCCCGCTCCATGCTCGTGCTCCGCGACCACCAGGACGAGTGACCCCCCGCCCGCCACAAGCTCCGGCCACCGTTGCCGTGACCGGAAACGAACACCCCCTGGCCGGGCCTCAATCAGCGCTTCGAAGGCGCAGGGCCGGCTGGCGGCCGCCGCCTGCCGTGTCCCGGGCGCCTGCCGCCGCCAACACCTCCGTAGCCGGCAGGGACAGCATGACCGCGAGTGCGGCCAGCTCTTCTTCGGTAGGCCGCACGGGCCCCTTCGCGCCGTCCTCCGCGAACGCCTTGACGCGCGGCGTCCGGATGCCGGTGCGAGCGGCGACCGACTCGGCCGACAGGTGCTTGCGGCTCATGGCCTTCTGGATAAGTCGTGCAAGTGCGTCCATCTACGGCTCCTCAGCACCCCCGCTGGTTTCTCCCGGTAACCGGCCGCCTACCCTGAGTCCCCGACTCGACACATGTGCGTCCCGCAATGACACGAGCGATCCGCCCGAGCCGAAACAGGCCGACGACGAGATCTTCGGCGGACACGCTGCACGGCTGCCCAGTACTCTTCGGTCGTTGCCATACGGCAACCGGGCTTCCAGGAGCTCAGCGGAGGCGATCGAAGGGGAAGCAGAGACGGATGCTCCCAACACAGCAGGGGCCTGTCGGCGTGCAAAGCGCTCGTGGCGCGTCCACGGTGGAGCAGGCGACCTCGGCCAGGCAGGAGCCCTTGGTCCTCTTGATCGAGGATGACGAGGCGGACGCCCTGCTGGTGGAGGAACTGGTCGCCGACTGTTCTCCCGGTATGCGCCTGTCCTGGGTACGTTCCCTGGCCGAAGCCCGCGGGTCACTGGCCACGACGACGCCGGACTGCGTGTTGCTGGACCTCCACCTGCCCGACTCCCACGGGCTGGACGGTGTGGCCCGGGTACGGCAGTGCGCGGACGTCGCGGTGGTGGTGCTGACGGGGCTGGCCGAGGAGGGCGCCGGGCTGGCGGCGGTCGCCGCAGGGGCGCAGGACTACCTGGTCAAGGGGCGCGTCGATCCGGAGCTGTTCGGCCGAGCTGTCGGATACGCCATCCAGCGCAAGCAGGCCGAGCAGGCTGCCGCAGCCCTGCAGGCCGGGCAGTTGCGGGCCGAGGAGAACGCGCGCCTGGAACGCGGTCTGCTGCCCACCCCGCTGCTCCGCGAGGCGCACGGCCTGGACGTGGTCGCCCGGTACCTGCCCGGCCGGGAACAGGCGTTGTTGGGCGGCGACTTCTACGACGTGGTGCAGACTCCGGACGGCACCGTACACGTCCTGATCGGGGATGTGTCAGGACACGGCCCGGACGAGGCAGCTCTCGGCGTGGGCCTGCGGATCGCCTGGCGCACATTGGTGGTCAGCGGCACGACCGGTGCGCGGCAGCTGGGCACGCTTCAGGACATCCTGGTCGCCGAACGCACCGGGGAGCAGATTTTCGCCACCCTCACCAGCATGGAGTTGCTGCCGGACCGGCGTTCGGCGCGGGTCATGCGTGCCGGTCACCCCGGAATGCTGTTGCGCAGTGGCAACAGCGTGGAGTGGGTGGAGGTGGCAGGCGGGCCGGCCCTGGGGCTGCTGCCCGACGCGCTGGCCCACTGGCCGGCCCAGGAACTCCGGTTGCCCGCCGACGCCGGCATCGTCCTGTTCACCGACGGCCTGTTCGAGGGGCGGACCGGCCCAGGTCATGAGCGGCTGGGTGAGGAGGGCCTGCTGGAGTTGGCCCGCTCGGCGGCGGCGCTGCCGCCGGAGGCGTTCGTAGACGCACTCATCGGCAGCGCGGAGCACTTGTCCGAGGCCCATGGCGGCCTGACGGACGACGTCGCCGTACTGCACCTGCGATGGAACCGACAGCCTGAGACGACCGAGGAATCGAGAACATGACAGCGCCTGCCCATCCGCCCAAGGCACACCGCCGCAGCAGGATCACTGTGCAGGGCTGGTTCCACGTGGCTCTCGCGGTCATGATCGCGCTGGTGGTCACCGGATCGGTGATCGGTGCAGAGCTGCTCGCCCGCACCGCGCATGTCTCGGACGAACTGGTCGAGCAGATACAGCCGGCCCACGCCGAGGCCTACCGGCTGCAGGCCGCGCTGCTGAACCAGGAGACGGGTGCGCGTGGCTACGCCATCGGGGCCGATCCCCAGTTCCTCACGCCGTACACGGACGGCAAGCGGGCCGAGCGGGCATCCGCCGACCGGTTGCGCACGCTGATCGGCGACCGACCGACCTTGCGCGGAGACCTGGACGCCATCGAGCGTGCGGCGGCCGGCTGGCGCCGCTCCTACGCGGAGCCTCTCGTCGCGGGCGTCACACCGGGCAAGCCCCGCCCGGTGGACAGGACCGCGACCGAGCGGGGCAAGAAGGCCTTCGACCGCATCCGCGCCCTCTTCACCGCCCAGCTCGACGACCTGGCCCAGGCCCGTGAACAGGGGAAGAGCCAGCTGGCACACGTCCGTACCGTACGGAACTGGGTGCTGGCCGGTATGGTGGCCGCGTTCCTCCTGACCGGGCTCGCCCTAGCCGTACTGGTGCACACCATGGTCGTCCGCCCGCTCGACACCCTGCGCATCGGGTCCCGTCGCGTGGCGGAAGGGGAGTTCGGGCACCGCATCAGTGTGGGCGGCCCCTCTGACATCGAGGCCATGGGCCGTACCGTCGAAGCGATGCGGCAGCGCCTGGTAGCCGAACTGGACTCCTCCCGCGCCCAGCAGGAGGCCCTGGCCCGCCAGGCGTCGGACCTGGACGACCAGGCGGTGGAGCTGCGCCGGTCCAACGCCGAGCTGGAGCAGTTCGCCTACGTCGCCTCCCATGACCTGCAGGAGCCGCTGCGCAAGGTGGCCTCCTTCTGCCAGCTGCTGGAGAAGCGGTTCGGGGACCAGTTGGACGACCGCGGCAAGCAGTACATCGCGTTCGCCGTGGACGGCGCCAAACGCATGCAGATCCTGATCAACGACCTGCTCACCTTCTCCCGCGTCGGCCGCCTCAACGACGCTCACGTGCCCGTGCCCCTGGACCGGAGCCTGGACAAGGCGCTCGACAATCTCGCCGCCGGGGTGGAAGAGACCGGGGCCCGGATCGAGCGGCCCGAGCAGCTGCCCGAAGTCGTGGGCGACCCCACGCTGTTGGTCATGCTCTGGCAGAACCTGCTGGGAAACGCGGTCAAGTTCCGTCATCCGGACCGCACCCCCGAGGTCCTCGTCACCTGCGAACCGGATCCCGACGCCGACACGCCGGGGTGGCTGTTGTGCGTGAGCGACAACGGCATCGGCATCCCCGAGGAGTTCGCTGAGAAGGTCTTCGTCATCTTCCAGCGTCTGCACGGCCGGGACGCCTACTCGGGCACCGGAATCGGCCTGGCCCTGTGCAAGAAGATCATCGAGTTCCACGGCGGCCGCATCTGGATCGACACCGCGTACACCGGTGGCACCCGCTTCTGCTTCACCCTCCCCGCCGGCCCGGCCGCCCGCGCCGGTGACCATGAGGTACCTGTCAGCACGCCCCTGGAAGGAAGCCCGGCATGACCGCGCCCGTAGAGCCGATCGAAGTCCTGCTCGTCGAGGACGACCCCGGTGACGAACTCATGACCCGGGAGGCCTTCGAGGACAACAAGATCGGCAACACCTTGCACGTCGTACGCGACGGCGAGGAAGCCCTCGACTTCCTCTACCGCAGGGGTGCCCACGGCCAGGCGCCGCGACCCGACCTCATTCTCCTCGACCTCAACCTGCCCAAGTACGACGGTCGTCAGGTCCTCGAACGCATCAAGTCCGACGACGACCTCGCGCACATCCCGGTGGTCGTCCTGACGACGTCCTCCGCGGAGGAGGACATCCTGCGCAGCTACAAGCTGCACGCCAACGCCTACGTCACCAAGCCCGTCGACCTCGACCAGTTCATCGCCGCCGTACGCCAGATCGACGAGTTTTTCGTGACCGTCGTACGCCTGCCCCGGCAGGGCCACCCCCAGAGCTGACCTGATCCCCCACCGGCTCCAACCCCTTGGCGCACCGAAAGGCGTGTGATGCCCGGACCGCGGGCATGCGGATAGCCCAGGGTCGCGCCGGACAAGGTGACGGCCCCGGCAGCGACGGTAGCGAGGAGGTCGGTGATGGAGTGGTGGGGCTGGGTGGTCGCCCTGGTCGCGGTGGTGGTACTGCTCACCGCGGCAACCTTGGTGGTCCAGGCGAGGCGCCGTGGCGGCACGGTGATCGCGGTACGTGCGGCCCGCCAGTCCGGTCGGGAGGGATCGCAGTGAGCACCCTCATGCTCGCCTCGGAACTGACCAAGCGGGTGGTCGTGACGCTGGGCGGCGAGGCCGTCGCCCAGATCAGGGACACCGTCTTCGACGCTCGGGCGGGCCGGATCACGGGCTTCACCCTGAGCGGGCGGGGCCTGTTGTCCGGTCCGCTCAAGGAGAGCCTGCCGTTCTCGGGAGTGCACGCCATCGGACCGTCCGCCGTGATGATTCGCAGTGAGGCGGTCATGGAGAAGCGGGACAGGATCGTGGGGGCCGGCGAAGCCGAACAGGGCGAGGTCATCGGCGCACCCGTCCTCGCCGACCAGGGGACCGAGGTGGGCACGGTCCTGGATGTCGTGATCGAGGCCGGCACCAGCGGACGGGTCGTCGGCTTCGAAATCGCCGCCAACGAAAACCTCGATGCCCAGAAGCGGAAGGCGTTCATCCCGCGCGGAGAGACACTGGCCGTCTCGGGACGGGCCCTGGTCGTCCCCGCACACGCCCGCCACTTCATCGCCGACGACCTGCCCAGCTTCAGTGCCCAGGTCGAGGCCTTCCGTGCGCACGCCGCGCAGTCGCACGCGGGCACGCCCACGACCGGAGAGGGGGGCGCGGCATGATGCTGTTCACCCAGGCCCAGGGGCTACCGGTGATCACCGCCGAAGAGGCCGAACCGCTGGGACGAGTGGAAGGCCTGACCATCGACCCCCACACCAGGGTGGTCGCCTGCCTACGCCTGTCCGGTGCCCCGAAACACGCCACGACCATCGCCTGGAACGCGATCGAAGCGGTGGGACGAGACGCCGTCATCGTGCGCTCCCGCGCTGCCGCCGATTCCGGCCGGAGCACCTTCCCCGCCCATCACGAGGCCATCGGGCACCGGGTCCTGACGGAACACGGCACCGCGCACGGCACCGTCAAGGACATCGCCTTCGACAACACGACCGGGCACATCCGCACGCTGTACACGGCGCTCGGCGAGATCTCCGCGGACCGCCTCCTCGGTCTCGGTTCCTACGCGGTGGTGGTAGGCGCAGAACCCGACGGGAGTCAGGAGCTGCGGGAGTGAGCCGGGTCGTCGCCTCCGTTGACGCGGACGTGTCGCCGTTGACGCTCCCGCGTTAGGGATCCAGCAGGCGCAAACCTGCCGACGGTCCCCCGCATCACCGGCGGATGGGGGGACCGCGCGATCCGCCGACCGGCGGACCGTGGGACGCTCCAGGGCGGTCATGGCCTCGACCAAGCCCTGGGGCCTCCCGCCACCTCACTGGAGGGGATGCCCTCCCCGCACGTCGATGGTTCGGTGAGTGCCGAACCGTCCGGCCGGTAGCGTGCCGAGTCCTGTGCGGGAGAGGCCCGCCCTGGTGACGCCGGAGGCAACCCGATGCCGGAGACGGACCTGAAGCAGCGGCTCGCCGAGCGGTTCCGCGAAGTCAACGGCGACCATCCGATGTCCGATGCCGATGACGTGTACGTCAGCGCGCAGTTCGTCGCCCTGGAGGAACTCTGCACCGTCCATGGCCGCGACGCTGATGAGGTCCGCCGGCTGATGCTGGGCCGACGTCTGCCGCTCCCGGGATACCTACGGTCCGACGGTGCCGAGATGGTGCCGTCCGACCTGTTCACTCACGCCGACGAAGCCGGCGGCGTAGAACTGCTCGAAGCGTGGTTCACCGCTCACTGGGCCGACCCGGTCACCGGGAAGGCGGAGTGGAATGCGTATCTCAGCGGGCAGTACGTGTGTCTGCACTCGGTGACCCCGGCCACCATTCAGCGCAAGGATTACCTGACGACCGCGATCAGTGCCGCCGCGAACGACCCTCATGCCGGTTCAGCACAGTGGTCTGAGCGGCTGCACGCTCTTGTCGACGAGCTCGACAGGCTGGAACCGGCGTTCACGGCCTACGACCGTCTTCGGTTCGGCGGGCCCACGTCCCGGGACACCTGCATCGACGCCATGCGCGCCCGCTTCCCGCGCCCGTGACCCGGAGCGTGGCCCTTCTCCTCGGGGTACCACCGCGGCATCAGGATGCTCGGAGAGCTTCCCGCCGACGGCGGACGGGGTGTCCGGTGAGGGCGAGCAGTTCCAGCGCGAGGGCGTGGGCCGGCAAGTCGCGGCCTCGGCCCTTGGCCCGGACAATCGGCTGACGGCCTCGGCGTCGAAAGCGTCGACGCCGAGGCCGTACACCGTGTCGGTGGGCAGCACCACGAGTTCGCCGCGGTACACGGCCGCTGCGGCCGCGCGGAGCCCGGCCGCGCGTTGTCCGGGGCGGGAGCTGTACGTGTCGCTGCCCGGTGCGCGGTGGATCAGGACAGGACGGGAGCGGGAGCTGGTACGTCGACGCCGCGTGCCGCGACCAGGCGGGCGCTTCCGTCGGTCAGCCGGTAGCACAGGCCGACCACGGCGGTCTGGCCGGCGGCGACGCGCTCGGCCAGGACCCGGGAGCGGTCCAGGAGGAGGTCCACGGTGTGGCGTACGTGTTCTTCGAGGATCGCGTCGGCGTCGCGGTGTCCGGCCGCACGGGCAGCCAGGACGCTGGGGGTGACGCGTTCGACGACGTCGCGGACGTAACCGGACGGGGTCGTGCCGTCGTCCAGGGCCGCGCAGGTCGCCGCGACCGCCCCGCACGAGTCGTGGCCCAGTACGACGACGAGCGGCGCCTCCAGCAGGGCGGCACCGTATTCGATGCTGCCCAGGACCTCCGGACCCATGACGTGGCCGGCGGTGCGGACCACGAAGAGGTCACCGAGGCCGCGGTCGAAGATGATCTCGGCGGCCAGTCGCGAGTCGGAACAGCCGAAGAGGACCGCGAACGGTCGCTGGGCCGGGGCGATCTCCGTACGGCGCGCGGCGTCCTGGTTGGGGTGCTCGGAGGTACCGGAGACGAAGCGCCGGTTGCCCTCCAGCAGCAGGTCGAGGGCTTCCCGGATGGTGGGTATGGTGGCGTCAGTCATGGCCGTAGATTAAGTCGACGCCTTCGCGCCCGCACCGGAGGGTCCCGTCCACCGCGCTGCCTCGTGCGCGACTGGCCGCTCGCTTATCGGGCGAAACCACCCATTCGGATGACTGCGGTGGGTCCTTGCCCCTGCCGGCGGCGCTGCGGAGTCGGTGCGACTCACGCCGCGTGGCGCCCCGCTCGAAGCCTGATGGCCTACTGGGGGACGAGCCCGGCTTCCCCTCGACCGTCAAGGTCCGTTTGGGCCGCCGCTACGGTGTCATAGACCGGTAGAACCAGGTCCGCGCCCGTGATCTCCAGGATCCGCCGCAGCGGCGGCGGCACACACGCCAGTACCAGCTGGGCATCGCCCAGGCTGGCGTGCCGACCAGCCCTGAGCAGGACGCTCAGCCCCGCGGAGTCGCAGAACGGCACACCGGCCAGGTCCAGCACGACGAAGCGGCCACTCCCGGCGAGGACTCCTTTGATCCGCTCCCACAAGTCCGGACCGGTCAGGTAGTTCATCTCGCCGCTGATCCTGGCCACCACGCCACGGCCCGCGATGGTCGTCTCGACTGAGGGCTCAGCTGCCACGATGCTTCCCTCTCACCAACAGAGACCTGACGGACTCCCCCAAGCCTACCGACTGCGGTCTGCCGGGAAGGTGCTGGGCACAGCCACTCGGTGAGGACTGCGACGAGTCAGTGACGCTGTGGAATTCGGAACTTGGCAACGTACTCGTCAAAGGGCTCGATGCCGACTTCCGCACGGAGTTCGTCCACGCGCTCGGGCTCTTCACACGGCCACGGAACCGGTGACCCGTCCTTCACGCCGGCGATCTGAGTGCCGTAGACCTGCTTGCGGCCCTCATTGACCAGCGTGCGGTCGCGCAGGAAGGCCAGCTCGCGCGGGCTGGCCGAGCCCGCCGACACCGCCTGCTCCATCAGCTGGAGGGCACGCCGCTGGACGTCGAGCTGCCGGTCGGCATGCTGGGCAATCAGCCAGGCCGCGCGGGCGGCTTCCTCGCCGACCAGGTCCGCAGTCGGCCAGCCGTACTCATCCATGATCTCGCCGAGCCGGTCGCCGTGCCGTGCGGTCAGCCGCCGCCACGCCAACTGCTCGGCGGGGTCATCGCTGTTGGCGCGGACTGAGGACTGGTGATCTACCACGGCCATCTCCGTGAGTTCCACCGCCAGCGCGGCAACGTCGTGCGTCACTCTCGACTCCCTGGTCACATCGGTGCGTTGTGCTCGTCCTCCGCAACCCTAAAGGCATATAACAGGCGTAAAGATCATTCCGGAGGACGGTGACAGGCACCCCGCCGCACCCGGATAATGGATCTGAAGGCGCGCTTGAAGACCGACTTCTCCGAAGCCGACGGGCCACCCGCCACGGCTCCCGCGGCGCCAGGGATTGACCGCTGATACTTCGGCTCGGGGATGGTGCGCCCAGAGTGATCAGCACCTCCCCGCCATCTGGTGGCGCAGCCGGGACCGGTCACACCAAGCGCGGCTACGGCCCTGTAGTGGCCGTTGGTCAGTGTCGTTCGGACCGAGCGCGTTGCTCCCGTGCGTACGCGTCCCAATCGGCCGGTGGATACGTCGCCTGCGGAGCGGCGAGGGCCACGTCGATCTCGATCGCGATGTCCTCGTCGAAGAAGCCGAGGTCTCGAATCAGCTCCATCGCTCGTACGGTGGCTTCACCGAGCGGACGAGACATGCGGTCCGCACCGGACGGGAAAGCCACCGGCTTCATCCGTGCCACGTCGAGCGCGTGGTCGGCTCGCTGGTCCATGCCGAGGACGGAATAGCCGGCAGCCAGGGCAACCCCCTTGAGTGCCTTGGACATGGCTGCGGACAGGTCCCTGATCCCGGACAGCGTCTGCATGGGGCTGCCGGCGGTGCTGTCTCCGTACGGTGTCGGCCCGTACTGCTGTTCCAGTCGTTCCTGTTCACCTTTCAGCAGGGAGTGTGCCTCTTCCAGCACACGGCCGACACGCGCCAGCTCGGTCAGGTCATGGGACATCTCGTTTCCTTCCTGCCAACTGGTCCGACTCTACGAGTGATTACGGCACGCGTGGAGGCGGTCACGCATAGTTGACCTGATGCAGTGGTGGACAGCAGGCCGTATGGAGCTGAAGAGGCTCATGGTTCAGTCCGGTTGGAAGAACGCGAGCATTTTCCGGCCGGCGTCCGGCGACATCAGGATTTCCTGGATGCGCGCGGACTGCCGACCGGCCGCGCTGGTGCGTTCGAACATCTCGCGTTCGTATTCCCTGACGGCGGCGGGAAAGTCGTCCGGGTGCGCGGCCAGCGCGAGGCCGAGCAGGGCGCCGTCGAGCAGCGCCATGTTGGCGCCCTGTCCCACCGGCGGCATCGGGTGCGCGGCATCGCCGAGCAGCGTGATGTCTGGCGTCGACGGCCAGGTCAGGCCGACCGGGAGCGTGCTGATCGGCCGCGGCAGGACCGTGTCGTCCCTGCTGCGCTTGGGCGATCCGCCAGCGCCGACGGCCGCGACTGGCCTTGCCGGCCAGAGTGGGCCTGGGGGGCCGGAGCAAGAGCGTGAGGCGCGGCCCGCGAAGGGTCCGGCCCGAGAAGATGGCTTCCCTCCTGCCCGACGTGCTGGCAACCGACTGTGCGCCCTGAGGGGGCCGTCGGTCGACAGGCTGGTGGGTCTCTGCGGCAAAGCTGTGCCTCGGCGGCAGCCTCACGTGTCGGCCGCGTGAGAGCTTCAGCCCACCAGCTCGGGTACCTGTCCCGTAGGCAATGTGCGCATGGTTCGGAGCGGCGACAGGAAGTTCGGCAGGATGCTCAACGTCATGCCGGCTGCACCGATCCACAAGGTGGCCGCTGCTCCGAACGCAGAGCCCAAGACACCGCCCAGGACTCCTCCCAGGGGAATGCCGCCCCAGGATACGAATCGAGCTGTGGCGCTCATCCTGCCGAGGAGCCGATCCGGTGTGAGGGCCTGCTGCAAGCTTGATTGAGCCACCACCCGGACGACTCCCCCCAGAGAGAGCGACGCGAGTCCGATCGCGGCCACACAAACGGTCCACCCCGGTCGGGCCAACGGCATCAGGACGGTCCATGGACAGGTGAGCAGGGGCGCGAGCCAGATGACCGGACCGTGCCCGACACGCTTGGAGGCGCTGGCTGCCAAGAGCGCGCCCAGCAAGGCACCGCAGCCCATTCCCGCCAGTACAAAGCCAACGCCGAAGGAATCGAGCCCCAACTCCCGCTCCAGAAAGACCAGCAACATGGTCTGGTAAATGACCAGGGAAAGATTGAATATCAAATCTGCCAGCATCATCGCCCGTAGAACAGGTCGCTGCAGAACATACCGCAACCCCTCTTTGATCTCTCGGCCCAACTGAGGGCGCTCACTCGACTCACGCTTCTCTTCGCGTCTGCCGATAGTGATCGCGAGCAGTCCTGACAGCGCCATCCCTGCCGAACTCACCAGAAGCGTTGCGGGAGCCCCGACAAGGCCGACCATCGGCCCTGCCACCGACGGCCCGCTGATACTGGTCACCGAACGTACCGCCGAAAGCTTCGAGTTCGCTTCGACAAGATTGCCGCGCCCCACCAGGTGGGGCAGATAGCTGACGTAAGCGACATCGAAGAAGACGGTCAGGACTCCATGAACCAAGGCGACTGCGTAGAGCCACCAGATCGTGAGCAGACCGGCCCACCACGCGACCGGTACCGTCAACAGGACCAGTGAGCGCGCAACGTCGGTGCTGATCATCACCGATCGCTTCCGCATACGGTCAACCCACGCGCCGGCCGGTAACCCCACCAGGAGCGATCCCGCCGTGGTCATCGCGGTCAGCAACCCGACCTGGAAGTTGTCGGCGCGCAAGGCCACGATCGCCACCAGCGGCAAGGCGAGAAAGAGGATGCGATCACCCAGCTGACCGAGGGCGGTGGCGGCAAACAGGCGTCCGAAGTCGGGATCACGCAAAAGCCCGAGTCGAGAGGGTGTCGACATACGATCTCCTCTTGTCCTTTCCATGCGGCAGTACTGGATCCGGCGCTATGGGACCTCGGCTGCGAACTCGTACACCACGGCCCGGCGCGCGTCAGGAATGACAATGTCGGCAGTTTCCACCGGACGTCCGTCCGAGTCGTAGATGGTCCGCTCGATCTGCAGCACGAGGTCCCCGACACTGATTCCCAACAGGTTCGCCTGCGTCTGGGTGGCCCGAGCCGGGCGCGGCACCTCGACCACGGTGTCGATGACCACGCCGATGGAACGCATGCGCTCCACCACCCCCTTCCCCGCCAAAGGGCCCAACTCGGGCAGCACGATGGGCGTTCCGTCGGTGATGGCCATCGGTTCCCAGGACTCGGAGAGCTGGACAGGCTGACCGTCGGCGAGGAATTCGTAGTGGGTGTTGACGCAGAGGTCTCCGGGGCGGATGGCGAGCCGCTCGGCGATCGCCTCGGGAGCGGGGACACGCACCTGGCTGTGCGCATCCCAGGCGTCGGCCCTGCCCCGCTCCCTCATCCCGGCGCCGTACGGAGATCCACCCCGGCGTTCACGGTGCCGTGCGCGGACCAGCCGCAGGCGCTCGCGCGGCACGCGGACGTAGGTGCCCGAGCCGGCACGCCCTTCGAGAAGGCCGTCGATGATCAAACGGTCCATGGCCCTCTGCAGGACGTTGCGCCCGACACCGTACTCCTCGGCGAGCCGCGCCCGGGACGGCAGGCGCTCCCCGACATCCCACTCCCCCGCCTGAATCCGCGTGCGGAGCATGTCGGCTACTGCGAGGTACGGCGCTTCTCTGGGCACGGGCGACACTCCGGTTGTTCCACTGCGCAGCAGTCGGTGATCCCGGGCTGCGTTGGCAATGTACTGAACGCTCCGAAAGCTACTGGAGTAGAAATACGCTCGGCGCCCAGGTCGCGACGGTCGCCTACAGGTTCGTCGACCTCGGCTCCGGGGTGCACCGCGCCGCAGGCAGCGCCAAGACGTGGAGGCGGTGGTGGGGCAACGCAGTGCCGTGATCGACCGGATGCGCGCGCCCCTCGGCTCGTCCGACCGCTGGTCCCGGCAGGGGTGCGGCAGGCAGGATGATCGCCATGGTCTACGCCTCGGATGATCCCGCCGCGTTCCACGGCCTGCTGGCCGCGCACTCCCGTCTGTCCGACTTGGCTCTGGCACCCGATGGGACGCGTTTGGTCCTGTCCGTGTACTCGACCAACGCGGAGGGAACCGGGCACGTTTCGACGCTTTGGGAGGTTGACCCCTCGGGTCGGGACGAGAGCCGGCCCGTGGCTCGCTCTGTCGAGGGCGACTTCGACCCCGCGTTCGCTGCCGATGGGACGCTGTTGTTCCTCTCAGGCCGCCAGAACACCGACCCCGCCGGTGATGAGACCGACCGAAAAGGTACGTCGCTGTGGGCGTTGCCTGAGACGGGTGAGGCCAAGCAGACTGCCCACCACCCGGGTGGCATATCGGCTTTCACCGTCGCCGCCCATGCCGACGCGGTCGCTTACACCGCTGATCTCCTACCCGGCGCCGCGGACACCGAGACATACGCTGCCTCTCTCCGTGAGCGCGAAAACGCCGTGATCAACGCGGCCTTGTACGAGGAGACGGCGACCGGTGCGTGGAGTGGAGCCCTCGGACCTGACGAACCGCACACGTTCGTCCTGGGCTTCGACGGGCCTGCGGTGAACGCCGGCAGTCAAGGCCTGGCGGGCGAAGCAGACGTGGCACTTTCACCGGACGGATCGCTGGTGGCCTACACGCGGGCCGCGACCGGTCGTGCCCCGGACACGAATACGGTGGTGATCGCCGACGCGGCCACAGGTGTCCGGCGTCGCACCTTTTCGCGCCCTGGCCATCAGTACTACCGCCTGGCGTTCACGGCCGACGGCTCGACGCTGGTCTGCCAGCGCCAGCGGGAGGAGACGTACGACACCGAATGGCGCGTCACGCTGGTCGCGTTCGAGCTGGGCTCCGGCGAGGAGACCGACCTGCTACCGGAGTTCGACAACTGGCCGTGGCCGGGACGGGCGGTCCTCTCGCCGGTTCCCGGGGACACCACCGTGTGGTTCACCGGGGACGAGCGGGGGCACTGCCCGGTCTTCCGTCGTGACGCGGACGGCACCGTCACCCGCCTGACCGCCTCCGGCGCCTACACTTCGCTGTGCGTGACACCCGACGGGACCACTCTCTACGCGCTGCGCAGCGCGATCGACAGCCCGCCCCGAGTGGTCCGGCTGGATGCCGTCACACCTGATCAGCAACCCGCCTTTCTCAAGGCCCCCGGCGACCTCCACCAGCTTCCCGGCACTCTGACCGAGGTGCACACCACGGCTGACGACGGCTTTCCGTTGCGTGCCTGGCTCGTTCTGCCCGAAGGCGCCTCACCCGAACGCCCGTCACCTTTGCTGGTCGTCCCGCACGGAGGCCCACAGGCGTCCTGGAGTGCCTGGACGTGGTCGTGGAACCCCTGGCCGTTCGCGGCCCGAGGCTACGCGGTGCTGCTGCCGGACCCGGCCCTGTCCACCGGCTACGGGCAACGGATGCAAGTACGCGGCCGGGGGCAATACGGCCGTCAGCCCTACCGAGACGTCATCGCGCTGACGGACGCCGCGCTGGCGCGCGCCGACCTCGACGCGACCCGGACGGCCCTCGCCGGCTGGTCGTATGGTGGCTACCTGGCCAACAGGGCAGCGACCCTCACCGACCGCTTCAAGGCCATCGTCTCGGCCGCCGGGATGTGGAACCTGGAGGCGTTGCAGGCCGAGACCGACATGCACGCCTACTTCCGGAAGATCTTCGGCGACCCGCGGACGCAACGGGAGCGGTACGAGGCCGACTCGCCGCACCTCGACGCGGCGGGTGTGACGACCCCCGTGCTGATCGTGCACGGAGGTGAGGACTACCGCGTGCCGATGGGCCAGGCACTGAGCCTGCACCGCGATCTCCAACGGCTCGGCGTGCCGGTCAGGTTCCTGCACTTCCCGACCGAGGGCCACACCGTCGGAGCGCCGAACCACATCCGCCTCATGTACGAGACGGTGCTGAACTTCCTCGACCACCATGTCCTCGGACAGGAGTGGCGACGCCCCGCGATGCTCTGACCCGAGCGGGCGGCGATGGAGCTGGGCACGCCCGCGTCGGTCACCGCCCTCGTGGATGCGCCGTGAAGGCCGTCGCGGGCCACGGGCGAGGGCCGCCGGTACGGCTACCGCCCGCCCAGCCGGCCTTGTGGTGTCGCGCATGGGATCGATCCTTGATCAACGCCGTCCGCGAGCAGGCGGAGGCCGCCCGTCCCTTACCCTCCCTGCCGAACGGGACGTCCTGGCTCGCGTACGGGACGTAGCACTGGGCGTCGGAAAGGACTTCGTCCGCGTCTCCACACCGGAAGACGAACCCTACGGTCCACTCTTCGAAGACTGAGCCGCGGCATCGTGCCGGACGGCAGGAGCCGTTCAGCAGAAGGATCAGCCCACAGCCGGGTGGCGTCCAGGCGTCCGAGGCTCGAGGATCGCGGTGTGGCCATGGCAGAGCCGCGTGCCGTACCCGACTGCTGCAACCTGTGCGGTCTGCTCGCCGCCGCGCTGAAGATCGCCGAACCGCTGCACCTCGGCGGCGCCTGGCGGGCGTCAGCGGTCTCCTCAGGCACGTACTGGACCACCAGCGTGCTCGGCACCCGCAACGTCATCGGCACCTCGACCGCCAGCGTCGTCTTCCAGTCCGGCGTGGAGAACGCCGACGAACCTCTCGCCTGCGCCTTGGTGACACGAGCACAACATCGGCGGCAGGGTGAGCCTGTGCCGACTCGGTTCCCTCCGGGATGGTCCCACGGTCCCAGAAGGCGATCGCGGCATCACTGCTCATCGACGGGCGGCTGTCGGGCGAGGAACTCCTCGAACGCCGCCTTCTGCTTCGGATCCATGAAGCCCTGGCGGACATCGCGGGCCTGCTCTTGGAGCCAGTGCGCCTCGTCGGGGTCCAGGAGTTCGGCGACCACCACGCCTCCACGGGCGACCGCAGTGCGCCCTCCCACGCGACGACGAAAGAGCGTGAACGCGCCGAATTCCGCTGGGTGGGCCAGTTCGGGCTTTTCCGTTTCAGCCTGGTTCTCGTCCCTGGCGTCACTCGTCGGGTAGGCGGTGGGGGCCCAATGCTCCCAGAGCGCCAGAGTGGCCGCGGGCACCAGCACGGCCCGCTCGGCCTCTTCACGCCCCTCCCACAGGAACGTGACAGTGACGGGCTCGCCGACCGCCTCGGCCAGCCCGAGCACCCTCTCCATCTCATCGTTGATCAGGTAACCCGCCACTACATCTATCTGAATTCCCATGGTGCCTGAGGCTACTGGCCGCAATGCAGCCCGTCGTCGGCGAGCCCGTGCAGGGGGAAACTGCTGGCACCCCAAGCCCGACCCCGCCGCGTGCGCCACCTGGGTTGGATCTCTGCGCCATCCGGCTCTACCGCCTGTGGCGGCCGTCGCATCGGTGGTCTCGTTGCGGATGATGCTGCCCGATACGGCAAAGGGTCCCCGGGAATGACAGGGGAGATAGTTGACTACTGAAGCACCCAGTCATGTCTACTACTTCAGCGTAGGGGCAGGCACCTGGCAAGGTAAATTCACTTTCCGCATCACCTCATGGACGCGTTTCAGGAAAGATCGTGACCTCGGCCTGAAGAACCAGCTTCTCGTCATCGCGATGCAAATGACCCAAAAACTCACTGGTGCGTCCCGATTGGACTCGAAGATCGTAGCGAAACCGTCTTCGGGCGCCTTCGGCGAGGCTGACAATGTTGTTCGGCTTTCCAAGTTCGGTGTCACTCTGTACCTGCTGCAAGAGCGCTACGTCCTGGACCCCGACGGCAGCACGGTAACCGTGCACGCGGAGGAGAGGTTCGGTCCGGTTCCGAAAATCCTGTCGCGGACATTCACTTATCCTGCGGAGATCCGCGACGCAGGCATGGCGTCCACTTACCACATGCCGCTGCTGGGAACCGCTTGGACGGCGAACTACCGGGTAGGACCCGACCGGCGAACTCTTTCGGGAGAGCTGGTCTGCGATTGGGCAAGAGCGACGGAGCGCGCCAGCCGGGTGGGCGTGCACGACGACGAACCACGGCGTCCCTCATGACAACACAGGCCACTGGTGCTGCGGAGAAGGTCTGGGGCGTTGCCGGCGAGCTCGCGGAACGGCTCAGGCAATACGAAGAGGCGCAGGACCCTCGTGCGGTGTTCGCCTACACCTACTACCGGCTCACCAGCACCCTGGCCGCTGGTTTGCGCGCGGATACGCCTTCATTCAAAGAGCCACATTGGGTCGCTGACCTGTCCGTCTCACTCGCATCGGGCTATTTCAGGGCGATGGACGCCATCGACGCCTGGCTGGATACACGACCTCACCGGAATAGGAGGGTCGACCCGGATGACCTTCCAGATTCCGTTCCGCCGCCGTGGCGTGACGTTTATGCCGCATCGGCCGTACCGCATTCCTACGTTCTGGAGGACGCGCTCTTCTCGATGATGGCACACATGTCCTACGACCTGCCCCTTGCCCTTCAGTCCCTGGATGCCCACTGGGGCAACCACCAGCGCATCGGCGACTTCCATCGCATGAATGACGTGTTGGGCTCCTGTATCGACGGGATTCAGGACGAGCTGGCCGCCCGATACTGCCACAGTCTGAGTTCCCTGGACCGGCTGTTCGCGCGCAATGACGAGCTCTTCACGAATTACGGCATCCGGGTCGCACGGGGCCTTGCCTGGTTCAACTGCGACAGGCTCCTGGACCCCGGGTCGGCTGAGCGGGCGATGGAATCCATCAGCCGGTCCACACGCGCGTTCATCACGGAGATCCGCTCCCCTGACGACTGGAGACTCCGCTTCGTCTACCGACTGATGCGCCTGCTGATCCCTGCACGCCGGCAATGGCCGGCACCGGGCACACCGATCGACTGAGCGACTGGCCGCCGAGCAGGACCCCTGGGGGCGAGCGCCAGGTGCGGGGAGGCTGTCGTGCTGGCTGAGATCGACGCGGCGGACTGGAGCGCGATACCGGGTCCTCTCGTCGAGAACTCCGCTCCACCCAGCAGTCCGCCTGGACCCGGTCCGTCACCGGCGACGGCCAGGCATTCACCTTCCACAGCACCAACGCCCACGGCGGAAGCGTTTTCGGCGTCCTGAGCGCCTACCGCGGCACCGCATCGCCTACGACCGCGTGATCACCCCGGGGCCGACTGGGCCATCTACCAGACCGGGGACATGTATCCCCGGGGCGGCCCGTTGGTCCTACGCCGCACGGATCCGGGTCATGGCCTCCCCGAACTCCGGCGCGTCACCCGCCCGGCCCGGGGTAATGATGGCCAGGGGCCGTCCTCGGCGGCGTGGATCGTCGCGGCCGGCCCGCCACGGGAACGCCCGAGGGCATGATCGCCCACCCCGCTGGCGGAGGGGCCCGTCGTCTCGGCTCCGCGCCCCGGGGTTGCGCCAAGTCGGCTCGCACACCGGAGAGTTGGAGGTAAGGGATGTTCAAGCGGTGGCGGTGGCGTCGACGCGGCCGGTTGAAGACGATCAGCTTCTCGTTCTTCGGGCAGGGTGCGAGTCTGGAATTCAGCCAAAGCGAGCGCGAGCGAGCAAGGTCGATCCTGCTCCGTCTGGAAGACCACCGGGTGCTCCACGCGCCCTATGAAATCGAAGAGGAAGACGGGACCTGGGGCTCAATCGAGGCGCTGCGTACCTATCTGAGCGAGCAGGTCGAGCAGTGTGAGTCCGCTGAGCTGCGGGACCAGGTGCGCGCGATGCGCGCCGCTGTGCGGCAGTGGCTGACCGATGCGGAGTCGGCACGCAGACTCGCCGCGAGAGTTGTCTCGAACCCCGAGCATCGGGATCGGACCCAATGGGTGTTGACGGTTCAGGCGTTGGGTGTGCTGCGCGGCAGGGTTGGCATCGCCATCGCCGACATCGGCCGGAAGTTCGACATCCCCATCGACGGTGACCTCGCCCATGTCACGCCGCCCGACCTGGATGCTTCGGAGCGAGGAGCAAGACTGTCGCCGTTGTACTTCGAGGACTAGGTAGGCCGGATCCGCAGCCGGGGGGCGAAGCGACCCGGACTTTGGGGCGCCGCGTGTGAGGCACCCGGTGGTGGCGGCCCGGCAAGGGTCTTCGCGTCATGGCGGACGGCCTCGGCCTGGGCGTGGCGCCTGGCGGTTCGCTTGGCGGTCGGGTGGACAGGGCGCACGGCCCATGCGGGACGGCATCACCGGCCTGGCCCTGGGCCGTCCGTGTCGGCTCCGCGGCCCGTACTTGGGCGTCGGGCGGCAGCCCAGCCCGTCGAGTGCGGCTTCCAGTCGCGGGCGAGGAGCCCGAGCAGCACCTCGTCCAGGAACTCGCCCATCAGCCAGGCCGAGGAGCGCAGCACGCCCTCGCGGACGAAGCCGTTGCGCTCGGCGGAGCGCAGCATCGCGGCGTTGTCCGCCAGCGTCTCGATCTGCGCCCGCTGCAGGCCGCGCACGACGAACCCGTAGTGGCACAGCACCGCGACCACGTCGGTGCCGTAGCCCTTGCCGCGGGCGGACGGCAGCAGCCCCGGCCCGAGGTGCGCTGAGCGGTTGTGGTTGTCGATGCCCCCGCTGGCCGCGGCGGCAGCGGCGGCGGCGGCCGAGCGTGATCGGCCGCCATGGTCCGGCTTCGGCTCGCGAGGAGTTGACCACGTCGTCGTAGAGCTCGGCCCGCAGGGTCGGGATGTCGTCCTCGTGCCGGGCCCTGAGCCCGACCTTGCCGCCCCTGAGCATGCGAGCTTCCTATCCGAGCGTGCTGGCCGGCGGCAAATCAATAAGCAGCACTCCAGTTGGGCACGCAGGGGGTTCTCCAGGATCTGGGGCATCGGCGAACCTGGGAGGTCGCCTCACGTGTTCCGGATCAGTGGTCGTCCGTGTCGCACTGCCCCTTCCCGGCTTCGGGCTTCTTCTCGTCGTCCTGCGGCGTGGGGCCCAGCAGGACCTCGATCCCCGCGCGCAGGTACCGCTCCAGCGCGGCGTCCGGAGCCGAGAGCAGGGCCGGGGGGCGGATCTCCGTACGCATCAGGCTGGTGCCGAGCATCCAGGCCGCCAGGAGTTCCGCTCGCAGGTCGGCGTCGGGGCCGCCGAGGCGAGAGGCCAGGCGCTTGGTGAACACCTCCGTGAAATCCGCCCGCAGTCGGGCAACCGCCTCGTCCCTGCCGGAGGATCGCAGCACCGACAGCACCGGATGCGGGAAGTCGCCGTCCTTCGGTGCCCCCAGGAGCAGTGCGCAGAACCAGTCGGGGATCGTCTCGACCGGCTCCTCCAGCAGCGGCTCGAATATCTTGCCGGTGCCCGTCACGTCGTTGAACAGCGCTTCCTTCGAGCCGAAGTAGCGGTAGACGAGGGCGGCGTCCACGCCCACGTCGCCCGCGATGTCGCGCACGCTGGTGCCCTCGTAGCCGTACTTGCCGAAGCGGAACGCCGCGGCGGCCCTGAGCGCGGTGCGCGTGCGCGAGGCCGAGCGCCTGTGGGCAGGCCGGCACGCCGCCACCTTCGACGCCTCGCCGTCGTGTACTCCCGTCACGTCACCGCACCTTTCGTCGTCTGCTGACATCCCGCCGCCCGCCCCATGTTCCAGTCTGGAGCAGCTGTCTCAAAGTCACCGACCGTTGTCATCAATCGTTGACTTGTGTTCGCGCCGCGTGCCATACCTGAGACCGGTCAACGATTGATGACTTGACAACTCGGGCCCCACCGACCGGAAATGGTGATCTTCTGTGCCTGCTCGACATGTCGCCGTGATCGGAACCGGCTACGTCGGACTGACCACCGGTGCCTGCCTGGCCTCTCTGGGACACTCCGTGGTGTGCGCCGACGCCGACCCGCACAAGGTCGAGCGGCTGCGCGAGGCCCGGGTCGACATCCTGGAGCCCGGTCTGCCGGAGACCGTACGGGACACCCTGGAGGCGGACCGGCTGGAGTTCACCGGCGACACCGCGGCCGCCGTCACCGAGGCCGACGTGGTGTTCCTGTGCCTGCCCACGCCCATGGGAGCGGGCGGGGCGGCCGATCTCGCCGCCGTGGAGGCCGTCGCCGGGCAGATCCGCGAGGTGTTGCGGCCCGGCTGTGTCGTCGTCAACAAGTCGACCGTGCCGGTCGGCACTTGCGTGCGCGTCGCCGCACTGCTCGGCCGGGCCGACGTGACCGTGGTGAGCAACCCCGAGTTCCTGCGCGAGGGCCGCGCCGTCCACGACTTCCTGCACCCCGACCGCATCGTGATCGGCGCCGCCGACCGCGACGCCGCCCGCCGAGTGGCCGAACTGTACTCGGCACTGGACGCTCCTCTGGTGCTCACCGACCCGGCGAGCGCCGAACTGACCAAGTACGCCGCGAACTTCTTCCTCGCGATGAAGCTGTCGTTCGCCAACAACCTCGCCACCCTCTGCGAAAGCCTCGGAGCCGACATCGCCGATGTCACCGAGGGCATCGGGCGCGATCCGCGCATCGGCTCGGCGTTCCTGCGGCCCGGGCCGGGCTGGGGCGGCTCCTGCCTCCCCAAGGACACCCATGCCCTGCTGACCGTGTGCGACCAGTCCGGCGTCGACTTCCCGCTGCTGCGCGCCACCATCGAGACCAACGTCACCCACCAGCGCCAGCTCGTCGAACGCGTCGCCGCCGCGTGCGGACGCGGTGCGGACGGCTCGCTGCACGGCGTACGACTCGCCCTGTACGGCCTGACCTTCAAGGCCGGCACCTCCGACCTGCGCGACTCGCCCGCGCTCGCCGTCGCCCGGCTGCTGCGGGACCGGGGCGCCGTACTCACCGCGTACGACCCGGCGTTGTGCGCGGAGCGGCCCGACCTGAGCGATCTGGTCGAACTCGCCGACGACCCGGTGCGGGCCGCGGAGGGGGCCGCGGCCTGCGTGGTCCTCACCGAGTGGCCGGAACTGCGCGACCTCGACTGGGCCGCGATCGCCGCGCGCATGACCGGCCACCAGGTCTACGACTTCCGCAACCTGCTGGACGCCGACCTGCTCGCGCGGGCCGGGCTGACCCTGCACGGCATCGGCCGCTCGAGCACACCGGCGCGGGTGGGGTGACGGCTCAGCGTCTCTCCTGCCTGTGCGCTCTCTCGCCGCACCGACTCCCCTCGCTCCGCCACACCAACTGTCCACGAGAAAGGCCCAGTTCATGCGAGTTCTCTGCACCACACTCGGCAGTCCGTCCCACGGGCGTGCTCAGCTTCCTCTGCTGCGCGCCCTCGCCGAGGCCGGGCATCAGGTGCTGGTGGTCACCACCGACGCCCTCGCCCCCGTTTTCAAGGACGACGACGTGACGGTGAACGCCGCCTTACCGCGGTTCGACCCGCTCGCCATGATCGGCCCGTACGCCGCCGAACTCCCGGACACCATCGACCTGACCGAACCGGCGCCGGCGCTGTCCCGGTTGCTGATGCGGGCCTTGGCCGGGCCGGGTGTCAAGCCGCACCTGGACCTCCTCCTCCCCCTCGCCCGGGACTTCCGCCCCGATCTGATCCTGCGGGACGGCATGGACATGGGCGCGGTGCTCACCGCCGAACTCCTGGGTGTGCCGCAGCTGCCGACGCCCTCCGGGTTCAGCAACATCCTGGACCCCTCCGAGGTGCTGCCGCTGCTCAACGAGCGGCGTCAGGAACTTGGGCTGCCCGAGCGGGACGATCCGCTGTCCGTCGTACCGAACGGCCGCGTCGACTACGTACCGCCCGCCTTCTCCTTCTCCCGGCACCTGCCGCCGACGTGGTCCTACCGGCAGACGGTGGACGTCGAGCGGCACGGGGTGCTGCCCCGGTGGGCGGCCGAACTCCCCACGGACCGGCCCCTGGTGTACGCCGCGATCGGCACCGCCCTGCCGACGATGCACGAGCACACGGCGGGCCGGACCACGCCGTTGCAGGTGAAGATGCCGGACACCACCGAAAGCCTGCGCGCGATCGTGGGGGCGGCGGCCGAGCTGAGCGACTGCACCGTGGTCGTGTCGACGTCCGGGATTGACCTGGACACCGAGGGGCTGCCCGGGCACGTACACGTCACCGACCGCGTGCCGCAGCCGCTGCTGCTGGAGTCGGTGGACCTGTTCGTCACCCACGGCGGGTTCAACAGCATCCGCGAGGCCCTGCGCACCGGCACGCCGCTGGCGGTCCTGCCGCACTTCGGTGATCAGCACGCCAACGCGGAGCGCGTGGAGGAGCTGGGTCTGGGCCTCCGCATCACCGACCGCAGCGCGGCAGGCATAGCCGACGTGTGCCGCAGGCTGCTCGCCGATCCCGCGCCCCGGGCGCGGGCCCGGTCGGCCCGGCTGGAGATGCTGACGCTGCCGGACGTCGAGCAGGCGGTCGGCGACCTGGGCGGCATCGCCGGGTAGCTCGTCGGCGCCGGCGCACGGGGGGTCGTACCCGCAAGGCGGACGCGGCCCCCGACACACCCCTCCCCCCAGGACCCCACCTCTAGGACGACATGTGACCTTCTCCGACACCCGGCACCAGGGTGCCGCCGGGGACGCGCCCGTGCGGCTCACCCACCGGCAGATCACCACGGTCATGTCCGGTCTGGTCCTCGGTATGTTCCTGGGGGCGCTGGACCAGACGGTGGTGGCGTCCGCGCTGCGGACCATCGCCGACGACCTGCACGGGCTGACGGCCCAGGCGTGGGTGACCACCGCCTACCTCATCACCGCCACCATCGCGACACCGTTGTACGGCAAACTCTCCGACATCCACGGCCGCCGGCCCGTCTACCTCGCCGCGATCGGCCTGTTCACGGCCGGCTCACTGCTGTGCGGATGCGCCACCTCGATCTACGAACTCGCGGCGTTCCGCGCCGTGCAGGGGCTCGGCGGCGGCGGGCTGATGTCGTTGGCCATGACGATCGTCGCCGACATCACCACCCCGCGCGAACGAGGCCGCTACCAGGGCTACTTCATGGCTGTGTTCGGCGGCGCCAGCATCGTCGGCCCGCTGGCGGGCGGAGCCCTCGCGGACCGGGGCACGCTGCTGGGCATCGACGGCTGGCGCTGGATCTTCCTGATCAACGTGCCCCTCGCCGCTGTGGCCGCCGTGGCGATCGTACGCGTCCTGCGCTTCCCGCACCGGCGGGTCCGGCACCGGCTCGACCACCCCGGAGCACTCGCCCTGGCGGTGGGGATCGTGCCGCTGCTGACCGTCGCCGAGCAGGGCCGCACCTGGGGGTGGGGCTCACCCCGGGCGCTGCTGATGTACGCCGTCGGCGTGCTGGGGCTCGTCGTCTTCGTCGTGGTGGAGCGGCGGAGGGGTGACGCCGCGCTGCTGCCGCCGCGGCTGTTCCGCATCCGCGCCTTCCGGCTGGGCGTCGCTCTGCACTTCGTCGTCGGGATCGGCATGTTCGGCGCGATGACGACACTGCCGTTGTACCTCCAGATCGTCCGCGGCATGAGCCCGATGACGGCGGGGCTCGCCACCCTTCCCACAGTCGCCGCGAACCTCGCCGTGACGCTGCTGGTGGGCCGGCTGATCGCCCGAACCGGCCGGTTCAAGGTCCATCTGGTCGCCGGCATCGGCTCGTTCACCGCCGCGATGCTCGTCTTCGCCACCCTGGGCGTGGACAGCCCGCTGTGGTACGCGGCTCTCGGCATGGCCCTGATGGGCGCGGGGCTCGGCGCGTCGATGCAGACGCTCACCACGCTCGCGCAGTCCGAGGTGCCCCGTACGGAGATGGGTGCGGCGACCGCGTCGGTCAACTTCTTCCGCTCCAACGGCGGCACGGTCGGCACCGCCGCCTTCCTCTCCATCCTGTTCTCCACGGCGGCCGGCCGGATAGCCGACCGGCTGGCCGAGGCCCGCCACGACCCCGCCTACCGCCAGCTGCTGGCGCGGCCCGACAACTCCCACGCCCTCACGGGTGTCCTGCGCCCCGGCGGCGGTGTCGACCTGGAGGACTCGGCCTTCCTGCACGCCCTCGACCGGGGCGCGGCGCTGCCGTTCCTGGAGGGATACGTCACCTCGATGCGCGTCGTCTTCCTCACCGGTGCCGCGGTGGCCCTGGTCGCGTTCGTGATCGCGGCCTGGCGGGTCCCGGACCTGACGCTCTCCGACGAGTAGCCCGGTCAGCCGAAGAACGGGTCGTCCACGACGTGCACCCAGCCGCCGTCCGGCCGGCGTCGAAGGATCTCGGTGGTGGTGGAGATCACCGGTTCGGGACCGACCCCGGTGAGGGTGGCGGTGTGGGACACCAAGGCGACGTCGTCCACCTGGCGTATGTCGCGCAGTTCCAGCTTGAGGCGGGCGCCGCTGTCGATCATCTGCCGCAGTGCCCCGCGGATGGCGTCCGTGCCCACCAGGTGGGTTCCGGGGGTGGGGACGAAGTGGGCGTTCGGCTCGTAGAGCGACACCAGACCCTCGATGTCACCGGCCTCCAGGTACTCCATGAACAAGGTCCCCACCTGCTGAGGCGTCTCGGCTCGGCGCCGGGCGGTGGCGCCGACCGGCCTGTCGCCCCAGCCGGCCGCGGCGAGCAGGTCGTACCAGCCGGGACGGGCGCCGTAAGGCAGGTGGCTGCGCAGCAGCTCGCCCGGGAAGGTCAGCGGGGACGCCTTGTGCGGCTTGGTCTTGGCCTGGGTGATGATGGCGTCGCTGAGCGCGTAGGCCAGGTCCTGACGCGGGAGCAGGGCGTGCACATGGTCGGCGAGGCCTCGCGGAAGGCTTTCACGCCGGACTCCGAGGATGTCGGTGGCGATGCCCGCCTGGGCCAGCGCCACCTCCGGGCCCTTGCGCGAGGCGATGCCGTCCGAGGTGTGCAGGACGATGGCGTCCCAGGCGATGGCGATACGCCGTTCCTCGACACCGTGCTCGCGCAGGAATGCCGCTGCGGTGTCGGCGCCGTCGACTTCGAAGCGCTGGTCGCCGTTGCCCTCCTCGCTCAGTCCGATGTCGTGCAGGACGCACGCGACGAACAGCAGCTCGTCGTCGTAGTCGGTACCGGCGCGCAGCTCCTGGTTCCGGGCATGGGCGCGGGCGAAGAGGTAGGAGCGCACACCGTGGTGGAGAACGAAGGCGGGCGTGGCCTGTGCCGTGTAAGCGTATGTGTCCCGGGTGAGGCCCGTGTCGGGGAGGTCGAGCTGCTCGAAGAGGGGCAGGTGGGCGTCGGTGGTCACGATGTGTCTCTCTCGTCGGGTGCCCCGGTCGGGGGCAGATCGATCGATTCGGTGCGGTGGCCGGGCGGCCCGCTGCGGCGTGCCGGGTGTTGCGGTCGCACGGCGCATGGAGCGACGGCCGCTCACCCCACGGGGGATGTGCGGCTGGAGTGCTGCGCTTACAGCTGGGCGACGAACGCGCCGATGTGCGCGGCCACTTGGTCGGGCACCTCAAGGGGCGCGAGGTGGCCGGTGTCCTTCAGGACCGTCAGCGAGGCGGTCGGGATCAGGGACAGCAGGTGCTCGGCGAGCACGGCCGGCGGGTCGACCTTGTCGTGGCTGCCCGCGAGAACCAGCACGGGCACCTCGATGGCTGAGACACCGGCCGACACGTCCTGGACCAGTCCTTGGCGCGGCCACGCGAGACGCGCCTGGGGGCCGCCGCGCAGACTGTCCTCGACCACCTGCCGGCGCAGTTCGGGAGTCAGCCCGCCGTGGGTCAGCATCAGGTCGATGCTCCGCAGAACCGCCTCCTCGCTGTCGTAGGCCTGCGCAACCGTCTCCTGCACCTGCTCGGTCACCCCGACCGGCGCGGGTGGCGCGGGCGCCACGAGGACGACTCCCCTGAGGCCCTCGGGCTTGCGTGCGGCCAGCATCTGGGCCACCTTGCCGCCCATGGAGTGCCCGACGAGCACGTAGCGGGAGTATCCGAGCGCGTCGATGACCCGCTGTGCGTCCTGCGCGAGCTGCTCCAGGTCGTACGGTCCCGGCACGCTCGTGGAGTCGCCCCATCCGCGCTGGTCGTAGGCCACGAAACCCTGCCCCGGGTCCAGGCGTTGCAGCACCGGGATCCAGGTGCGCCGTGAGCCTCCCCAATAGTGCAGGAAGACCAGCGCCGGGCCGTCGCCTTCCCGGACATGGGCGTACACCTGGCCGCCCTGCACGTCGAAGAACCGGCCCACCACATGCTGCGAAGTCACTGTCCGTTCTCCTCGTCCTCGGCCGGGGGTCTCGGACCGCTCCGCCGGTGTGGGGAGCTGGTCGCCCCGCGCTCGCTTTTCGATCCTTCTCCGGAACCTCCCTTCCAGGCCACGGCTGATCTGCCAGCATGCGTATTTTTGGGGCCAAGGTGGTGGGGATGAACCGTCACTTTCCGGCTGCGCGAAGCGCAGGCTGAGCAGGGTAGTTGGCCCGCCCACTCGCACTGGGGCCTGGGCAGGGCGGCCCGCTGGCCCTCCGTGTGAAATGGGCACCGGCCGTAACATTGCGGCCATGAACAGACACCGCGTCATGGTTCTGGCGGTGGACGGCGTGCTGCCCATGGACCTGGGGATCCCCACGCAGATCTTCAACGCCCGTCCGAACACCCCGTACGAACTCACCGTGTGCGGGGACACCGAGGAGACCGTGACCACCAGCGCCGGGTTCACCCTCGGACTGACCGCGGGGCTCGAAGCGCTCGCCGAAGCGGACACGATCGTCGTCCCGGGCTTCGAGGACTTCCGGCGCCCTCCGCACCCACGGGTGAGGGCCGCACTCAAGCTCGCCGGCCGCGCCGGGATCCGCATCGCCTCCATCTGCACCGGCGCCTTCGCCGTCGCCTCGGCCGGACTGCTCGACGGCCGCACCGTCACCACCCATTGGGCCAGCGCGGACGCCCTCGAAGAGCTCTACCCCCGGCTGCGCGTCGACCGGAACGTCCTCTACATCGACAACGACACCGTCCTGACCTCCGCGGGCGTCACGGCAGGCATCGACCTGTGTCTGCACATGGTCCGCAAGGACCTCGGCGCGGCCATCGCGAACGACATCGCCAGGGAGATCGTCGCCGCCCCGCACCGCGACGGCGGACAGGCCCAATACATCACGCGGAGCCTCCCCGACCCACGGGCCACCACGCTCGCCGACACCCGCGAGTGGGCCCTGCGCAGACTCGACGAAAACCTCACCATCCCCGAACTCGCCGACCACGCCGGCGTCTCCGCACGCACCCTGACCCGCCTGTGGCGCCAGGAAACCGGCGTCAGCCCCCACCAATGGCTCCTGACCGCCCGCATCAACCGTGCGCGTGAACTCCTGGAGACCACCGAACTCCAGGTGGAGCAGATCGCCACTCGGTGCGGCCTCGGCAGCGGAGCCAACATGCGGGCCCGGTTCCGTGACACCGTCGGCATCACGCCCACGGCGTATCGCCGCGCCTTCCAGCACCGGACCGTCTGACGGCGCGGGGCAGGCGGGACGGTCACGGCCGTCCTGGACGCCATGCAGGTCTCTGCGCGGGCCGACCCGAGTGCGTCCTTCAGTCGCGGCTGAAGGCGTAGGCGCGCTCCACCCGCGCGATCTCCACGCTGTAGGAGGAGTACCAGCGTTCCCGTCCGAGCCGCTGTGCTTCGAGATGTTCGGGGTGGGCCTTCCATGCCGCTATCGACGCCTCGTCTGCGTAATAGATGACGACGAGGTCCCGGCCGTCCTCGTCGGTCAGCGACTCGCGACCGAGATAGCCGGGTTGCGCCTCACCGAGTTCGGCCATGCGCGCGCTCATCTCTGCGTAGCCTTCGAGATCCGCAGACGGCCTGGTGGTGATGATCACTGCGTAGTACGGCGGTTCGGGGCGGACGAACGAGGTGGACATGCGGGAAACCCTCCGCTGTAAGGAGCATATGCCGCCCAGGCTACTGACGTGATCCTTTGGTGGCCACCGCGTTGGACGGCTGCTGCGGAAAGCTGCCGACAAGAGCGCCACTTACCTGGAGGGACCGATGGCCGTCGCCTACCTGATGCTTGCCCGGCTACCGCGACTCGAACGGCGGTTGCGGGGTCTGGACGACCGCGTCGAAGCTCGACCATGCAGCCGACGCGGTCGCCGACCTGTTAGGGCGGCGGGGGGCCGGCGCTGGGCTCGGGGCAGGTGTCAGTCGGTGGCCGGGGCGGTGGCGTACTCCTCGTCGGTGACGGGGGTCAGCCAGTGCACGACGTCGTGGTCGGCATCGCTCTCGTTGATGGCCAGGTGGACCATCAGCCGGTTCGGCGCGGCGCCGTGCCAGTGCTCCTCGTCGGCCTCGAACAGCACCCGGTCGCCGGGCCGGATGACCTCGATCGGTCCGCCCCGGCGCCGGCACAGACCGATCCCCTCGGTGACGAAGACGGTCTGGCTGAGCGGGTGGCGGTGTCAGTGGGTGCGTGCGCCGGGCATGAAGTGCACCAGGTTGGCGGTGACACGGGAGGGTTCGGGCGCGGCGGCGACGGCGTCGATGTAGACGTCGCCGGTGAACCAGTCGGCGGGACCCTTGACGGTGTTGATCGAGCTTCGGGTGATCTGCAAGGTCGTTTCCTTCTTGGTGATCGTCATGGCTGGGCGGGCACGGCGTGCCGCTCGCTCCCGGGCTCGCGAGGGCGACGGCGTGCCCCGGATCGGCTGCGCTGTGGGATCAAGGCTTGAGGAGGGTCTTGATGGCGCGGCGCTCGTCCATGGCCCGGTAGCCCTCGGCGACCTGCTCCAGCGGCAGGGTGAGGTCGAAGACCTTGCCGGGGTTGATGCGGCCGGTCAGGACGCGGTCGATCAGGTCGGGCAGGTAGCGGCGCACGGGGGCGGGGCCGCCGCGCAGGCCGACGTGGGAGAAGCACAGTTCCTGGCCGTCGATCTGCACCTCGTGGGGTACGCCGACGAAGCCCACGTTGCCGCCGGGACGCGCGGAGTGCAGGGCCTGCCGCATGGCCTGGGCGGTGCCGACGCACTCCAGGACGGAGTCGGCGCCGATGCCGCCGGTCAGCTCCTTGATCCGGGCGATGCCCTCGTCGCCGCGCTCGGTGACGAGGTCGGTGGCGCCGAACTCCCGGGCGAGCTGCCGGCGGGTCTCGTGGCGGCTCATGACGATGATCCGTTCCGCGCCCATCTCCTTCGCGGCGATCACCGCGCACAGGCCGACCGCTCCGTCACCGACGACCACGGCGGTGGAGCCGGGCCTGACCTCGGCGGCGTCGGCGGCGTACCAGCCGGTGCCCATGACGTCGGAGACGGCCAGCAGGCCGGGCCAGAACTCCTCGCCCGGCACCTCCTCGGTGGCGACCAGCGTGCCCTGGGCGTTCGGGATACGGACGTACTCGGCCTGGCAGGTGCTCATGAACTCGCGGTTCAGGCAGTTGGACTGCCATCCGCCCCGGCAGTTGGCGCAGGTGTTGTCCGAGGTCGCGAACGAGCCGACGACGAACTGGCCGGGCCTGACCGAGGTGACCTCAGCCCCGACCTCCTCGACGAAGCCGACGTACTCGTGGCCCATCGGGTGCGCCTCGTCGGTCGCGTCCAGGCCACGCCAGGGCCACAGGTCGGAGCCGCACACACAGGTGACGGCCGTGCGGATGATCGCATCCGTCGGTTTGACGATCTTCGGGTCGTCCAGGGTCTCGAAGCGCACATCGCCGGGGGCGTGGATCACTGCTCCGCGCATGGGGGGAAGTCCTTCCGGTTTGCTGAAGGGGCGGGGCCGGGGGCCTCGGGCAGCCGGCCGTATGCAGGTACGGGTCGGGGGCGGGCAAGGGTGCCGCTGTCCTTCGCACGCTGCCGGCCGGGTATCCGTCGGCACGGCGGCGCCGCCCAGGGGAGTGCCTCCGCTCCAGGTAACCGCGCATCCCGTCGGCTAGCGAGTTACCAGCGAAAGGTGTACTGCCAGTACATCCCTCCCGCGGCGGGCAGGCCGTACGGTCGGAGGTATGGACAACCGTGAGGAGGTCCGCGAGTTCCTCACCTCGCGGCGAGCGAAGATCACCCCGGAGCAGGCCGGCCTGCCTGCCGGGTCCCGGCGGCGCGTGCCGGGGCTGCGCAGGAGCGAGGTCGCCGCGCTGGCCGACATGAGCGTGGAGTACTACGCGAAACTGGAACGGGGCAACCTGGCCGGCGCCTCCCCCGCCGTCCTCGAAGCCGTCGCCCGCGCCCTGCAACTGGACGACACCGAACGCGCCCACCTCCTGCACCTGGCCCAGGCCGCCGACGGCACCGACGCCCTCACCCGCCCCCGGCGCCGCACCACCACCCGGCAGTGGACCCCGCACCGCAGCCTGCAATGGACCCTCGACGCGATCACGGCGGGGCCCGCGGTCGTGTGCAACGGCCGCATGGACATCCTGGCCGCCAACCCGCTCGCCCGCGCCTTCTACGTCGACCTGTTCGCCAACGTGGACAACCAGCAGAAGCTGGCCCGCCTCAACTTCCTCGACCCGGCCTCCCGCCGGTTCTACCCCGACTGGGAGCTGTTCGGGGACATGGCGGTGGCCATCCTGCGCCGTGAGGCCGGCCGCGATACCTGGCTCCCCCTCAGAAGAGGGACTGCGCCTGCTCGCCTCCCTGGCCGCCACCGAAGACACCGACCCGGCAGCGCAGCGTCCCACCGCCTGAGACCGCCGCGCACACCGGTGCCGGCATCAGGCTGCTGCGGACCGACTGCCCTCAAGCGCGCTGTTGCCCCGCCCCAACTGAGCGCGTCTCACGCCGGACAGGCTTCGCTGCTTGGTCAGAGCGCCGTACCCGTCTCCTGTGCCAGTGCCTGCACGAGACGGTCCTGGAACGCCTCGTCGTGGACCGCGCGATGCGGCTGGAGTCGCTCGCGGTGGTACCAGTACCCGCCGGTGGTCAGGGCCTCGGGTTCGTCGCTGGAGGCGAGCCACTCCTGCGTCTGGTGGCCGAGTTCGAGGTCGTCCGGGGCGTTCGGTCCGCCCATCTTGGTCGGTACCCAGCCCGGGTCCACGGCGTTGCTCAGCACATCGGGGCGCAGGCGGGCCACCGCGGCCGCGAGCGTCGTGACGAACAGCTTGCTGTCGGCGTACGAGCCCGCCCTCCGCCCCTGCCAGTCGACCCCGTCGAGCGAGGGCCGCCCGCTGAAGTGCGAGCCGCTGCTGAGGTACACCAGGCGCCGCGGGCCGCGGAGCAGGGCCGTGAGCAGGTACGGGGCGATGATGTTGACCGGCATGACCGCCGGGCCGCTCCAGACGCCGGCGTTGTGGATGACCGCGTCGAGGGGTGCGGCGTCGTTCAGCTCGGCGGCGATGCGCCGTACGGCGTCACGGTCCGTGAAGTCGCCGACCACGAGGTGCGCCCCACGGTCGACCTGCGGGTCGAGGGCCGCGGCGCGCTCCTGGCTGCGGGCGTGCACCACGACCTCGTGCCCGGCGGACAGCAGCGCATCGGCCGCGGCACGTCCAAGGCCGTCGGCGGAACCGGTCACCAGGATCCGACTCACGGTCGCACCGCCTCTCGTACACACGTTGTCCGGGAAGACGCCACCGCCGGAACGGTGAGGGCCGCTTTGGCACCGTGCATGACTGTACCTCGCACGGGAGTCTGTCCGTCCGTTTACGCCGGTCCCCTGGGCTCGGTGCCGGAGTGCCGGACCTGTGTGCGGACAGGCTGCCCGGGGCAGGAGCCCGGTGGCTCCTCCCCCGGTGCTCAGGGCGCGAAGACCTGCCCCTTGTCGAGAATTCCGAGGAAGGCCGACGCTACGAGGGCGACAGCGCGGTCCTCGTCGTGGGTGAGTTGGCGCAGGACCTCCTTCGCCGTGCTCCCCGGCAGCTCGACCAGGGCCTGGGTCAGCCGTATCCGCGTCGCCGAGTCCGCGGTGGACGCTGCGAGTTCCTCGGCCAGTGCGCTGGTGATCCGGTCCGCGCACCCAGGGTCCTGGGACAGCGTTCCCAGGATTTCCGCCGCGTCGACGTCGTTGGAGCCCTCTACCACCATGCCGACGAGTGTCGGCACAGCCGCGGTGACGCCGCGCCTGCCCAACGCCAGAGCGGCCTGCCCGCGCACCGTCGGGTCCGGGTCCCCGAGCGCGTCCGCAAGCGCCGCGGTCGCACCCGGGGCCTCGGCCATCTCGGCGATCGCCATCACCGCCCGCCGCCGGATGTCGACGTGCTCCGACCGCATCCCGGCGGCCAGAGCCGCCACGCCGTCGCCGCCCGACCGGGCGAGCGCCCAGCGCAGGGCGCCCGCCACGTTGGGGTCGGACTCGGCCAGAACCGCTCCCGCCAGCAGTTCGGCGGGAACCGGCACGCCCTCGGGCCGGGCCAGTACGGCCTGCTGCCTGCGCGCCGGACTGGTCGAGTTGAGGCCCTGCATGAGTTCGACGATGCGCAGGACGTCCTGCCAGCCGGTGGGCTCGGACGCATCGACGGCGCGGAGCCGCTCCAGCAGCTCCTGTTCCCGCCGCACACGGTCCTCCGTCCACCGGATGAGGTCGCTGACCAGGCCGGACGGTGTGAAGTCCGGGTCCTCCAGGGCGCGCCCGATCTGCTTGAGCGAGAGCCCGAGGGACCGCAGGCTCTCCACGTGGAAGATTCTGCGGACGTCCTCGGCGGAGTACTCGCGGTAGCCGCCGACGGTGCGACCGGTGGGCCGCGCCAGCCCGAGGGCGTCGTAGTGCCGGAGCATCCGCGTGCTCACCCCGGAGTGCCGGGCCACCTCGCCGATCAGCAATCCACGGCCTCCGTAGCGTTCGTGGCGTTGGCCGCGGCAGCGGCTTCTTCCGGGCCGAGTACGACGACTCGCTTCGCCTCCTCGACCGCCGCGTCGAAACCGGCCTCCGGGTTCTGCCGGAGCAGCTCGGTGGCACGAGCGTGCGCGGCCACCACCGGGTCGGGACTCACCGCGGCCTTCTCCAAGGCGGGCTCGGTCACGTCGCCGAGGTCCACGAGGGCCCGGCTCAGGCTCAGCCGCATATCGCGGTCGCCGCGCCCGAGTTGCCCGACCAGTTCATCGACCAGGTCCGTCTTCTCGTCCTCGGGCACGAGGACGACCGCGACGCGCCAGGCGGTCCGCGCCACCTCGTCGTCGGCGTCGCGCAGCATGTCGCGCCTGATCCACGCCCATGCTCTCTTGTCACCGATTTTCGAGAGCGTGTGCAACGCCTGACTGCGGGCCTGAGTGCGCTCGGAGTCGAGTTCCCGGCGGATCCGGGGCAGGGTGATCTCCGGTGAGAGGCGGGTCAGCGCCCAGGACAGCATGTCTCGCACGAAGAAGTCCGGCTCGACCGCGCACCGCTCGACCAGTGTCTCCAGGAAACCGGGGCGGGGGTTCGAACCGACCGCCAGGGCCGCCTGAAGCCGGACCGAGGAGTCCTTGGCGCTGAGGGCGTTGGCCACGCGGGTGTTCTGCGGGGTTCCGTTTGTCGTGTGGATCGGGACCACCTCCTGCACCCAGGGCACACCTTATCAACGTGTCAAGGTCAAGCCCGGCTTCAGCGGGCGAAGACCGTGCCGGCCAGGATGACGTGGACGGTCGTGCCGCCGATGATGCTCAGCAGCGCGTTGCGGCGCCACAGGTGCAGGCCGACGGTGACGGTCAGGGCTGCCGCCGGGGCGAGAGCGCGGGTGTGGGTGAGTGGGAGGTCGCGCAGGCAGTAGGCGAGGAGGATCACCATGAGGCCGGCGGGCATGCGCGTGCTGAGGTACTGAACGGTCGTACTGGCGCGCAGGGGTGTGAGGGCGGCGAAGGGCAGGGCGCGCAGGGCGAAGGTGACGGCGGCGGCGACGAGGACGGCGGCGATGGCGTAGTACGTCTCAGGCATGGCTCGGCTTCCTGCCGGTGGCGAGGTGGCGGGTGAGGAGGGCGGCGGTGAACAGGGTGAAGTCGGCCAGGAGCATCTCGTCCGGGAAGAGGAGCCGGGCGGCCACGGCGCTGAGCAGGGCCAGGGCGGGGGTGGGCAGGTCGCCGCGCAGCTCCCGGACGGCGTCGAGGGCGAGGACGGTGAACATGGCGGTGAGCGCGAAGTCCAGGCCGGTGACGCTGTGGGGGATCAGGGAGCCGAGCAGGGCTCCGGCGGTGGCGCTGCAGGCCCAGTACAGGTGCAGGAAGAGCTGCAGCCACAGGATGCGCCGGCTGGGCCAGGAGCGGGCCTGCTCGGCGGTGGTCAGCGCGAATACCTCGTCGGACAGGGTGTAGGTGCTGTACGTCTTGCCGAGGCGGCCGGTCACCCGGTGCAGGGGGAAGGACAGCGCGTAGAAGACGTGGCGGACGTTCACCATGAACGCGGAGGCGGCGATCGCCGCCAGCGGGGCGGCGGCGGTGACCATGCCGATGAGCAGGAACTCGAACGAGCCGCCGTAGATGACCGCCGCGGACAGTCCCGCCCACCACCAGGGCAGACCCGACTGCACCACCAGCGCCCCCAAGGCCAGGCCGAGCGGGACGAAGCCCAGGCCCACGCCGGCGGAGTGCTTCAACGCCGCGCGTGCTTCGGACCGGGGAGGGGACGGAGGGATGGGCGCGGGCCGAGACCGGCCCCCGGTGACGACGGGGCTTATGTCCATGACGAAATTTTAGAAAGAATCCCGCCTTATATGGTTGCGACCTAGGACTCTAGGATCGGCGGTATGGGCAATGAAATTACTCTCGACGCCGTCGATCGAGAAATTTTGTTTCAGCTGCGTCAGGACGGCCGGCTGACCAACGTGGAGCTGGCCAAACGGGTCGGCCTGACGCCACCGCCGTGCCTGCGCCGAGTCAAGCGGCTGGAAGAGGCGGGCGTGATCGCCGGGTACCGGGCCGTCATCGACCCGCAGGCGCTCGGCCGCGGGCTGGAAGTCCTCATCGACGTGGAACTCCATGCCCAGGACCGCCAGACAGTCGAGGAGTTCGAGGCCACCGTGGCCTCCTATGAGGAGGTCGTCGAGTTCCGCCGCATGTACGGCCGACCCGACTATTTCATCCGCGTCGCTGTCGCCGACCATGCCGCCTACGAGGCCTTCCTCATGGACAAACTCAAGGGCCTGCCCGCCGGCATCCGCCTCGAATCCCGCCTGACCATGAAGGAGATCAAGACCAACCCCTGATCGCAGCCCTGCGACCTCAGCCGGCGCGGCCCGAGTGCTCGGGCATGACTCCTCGATCGGTGAGGGCGGGCCCAGCCCGCCCTCACACCAACGTCAGGTTCGGTTTCCGGGCCTTCCGGGCCGGAGCCTCAGCTGCCGGCCAGGGTGCGGTCGAGGAGGGGGAGCAGGCGGTCCCAGTGGAGCTGTAGTGCGGCGGGGTTGAAGGCGTCGGTGTCGGACATGGTGAAGCCGTGGATGGTGCCGGGGTAGATCTCGGAGGTGTAGTCGACACCCGCGGCGTCCAGGGCCCGGTTGAGCACGCCGAGGGCCTCGGGCGTCATGTCGCCCTCGGCGTGGCCGAGGTGGACCTGGGCGGTGAGCTTGGAGAGGAGGCGGTGCAGGCTGTCGGGCCCGTCGGCGCCCATGGGGCCGTGGAATGCGGCGACGGCGGCCACCTGTCCGGGGTGGGCCGCGGCGGTGCGCATCGCCAGGAGGCCGCCTATGCAGTAGCCCGTCACCGCGACCGGTCCGGCGCCGACCTCGGGCTGGTTGGTGAGGAACCCGAGGTAGGCGTCGGCGTCGCGCAGGACACGTTCGGTGGTGTGCGCCTCGATCAAAGGCATCAGCTGAGCGAAGACCGCGGGCCGGGCCTCTTCTCCGATGTGCTCGGGAAGTTCGATCACCGGTGCCGGGCCGTGCCGGTAGAAGAGGTTGGGGACGAGCACGTAGTACCCGTGCCCGGCCAGTTCGCGGGCCATCTTCCGCAGCACGGGCCGGATACCGAAGCCGTCCGCGTACATCAGCACCCCTGGGTGCCGCTCGCCGTCATCGGGGAAGGCGGCGAAGGCGTCGGCCTGGCCGTCCGCGGTGGGAATCCGCAGGGTCTTGGTGGGCATGAATGCTCCTGTCGTGGTCGATGTGTCGAGCCTGTGATCAACACGACGGAGGCGGAGCCCGCGCAGCAGCGCAGGACCCTCTGTCCAACACCGGGCCCACACCGGCCCGTACGGCACTCAGAAGAGCACCGGGTCACCAATCCGTGTGTGGCGCAATGCCGTCCCGGTCATCATCCCCACAACATAGACGACCGAACAGAGCCGAAGCCATTAACACCCCCACTCCGCAAGCGGGTTCGCCTCTTCGGTGCCCAGCCCGTGGGCGACGGAGACCTCCTGTCGGGCCCTCCGGCGCCGACGGTCTACTGCGATCGCAGTAGACCCAGGTGTCTGCGCGCGGCCAATGACGAGAGAGCAGGTGACTGCGAGCGTGAGGGTGGGCCGGAACCGCCGGCCCGGCTCGTGTGGCGTACCCCTCGAAAGGCTCGTCGATGTCCCCTCTCGCCCGCTGGTGCCACAGGCACCGGCTCGCCGTCGTCCTGGCCTGGGTGGGCCTGCTGATCGCCCTCGGTGCCGTGGTCGGCGCGGCCGGCAGCGACTTCGGCAACAGCCCGACCTCGCAGAACACCGACTCCGCCAAGGCCACGGCCCTGCTGCAGAAGGCCGCCAGCAGCACGGCGGGCAAGAGCGGCCGGGTCGTCTGGCAGGTCGAGGGCGGCGAGGTCACCGACGCCGCCGCCGAGCAGCCGATGGCCGACGCCGTGCGGAAGATCGGGAACGCTCCGGGCGTCGCCTCCGTGAGCAGCCCCTTCACGGCGGTGGGCAAGAGCCAGATCAGCAAGGACGGTACGACGGCCTACGCCACCGTCGCGTTCGAGCAGGGCGTCAGCGACACCCAGATCGACCATGTGAGGCAACTTGCCACGGGGCCCGAGTCGGCGAACCTGCACATCGCGCTGAACGGACAGGCGTTCACCGTCAGCCCCGAGCCGAACCCGGTCGCCGACGCCATGGGCATCGTCCTCGCCTTCGTGGTGCTGCTGTTCGTCTTCCGGGCGGTGTGGGTGGCAGCGCTGCCGATCATCACGGCCATCGCCGGCGTCGGCACCTCCGCGATCGCGGTGATGCTGCTCAGCCATGTCATCACGCTCTCCGACACCACGCTGACCCTCGGCTCCCTGATCGGTCTCGGCGTGGGCATCGACTACGCGCTGTTCATCGTCAACCGGCACCTCGGCAACCTGTCGGCGGGGATGAGCGTCGGCGAGTCGATCAGCAAGTCCCTCAACACCTCCGGCCGGGCCGTGGTCTTCGCCGGGCTGACCGTCGTGGTCGCCCTGCTCGGCATGCTCACCCTGAACGTCGGCATCATCAACGGCATGGCCATCGGCGCGGCCGTCACTGTCGTACTGACCGTGCTGGCCGCCGTCACCCTGCTGCCGGCGATGCTCGGGCTGATCGGCCCGCGGGTCCTCGGCCGCCGCCGGCGCCGTGCCCTCTCCGGTGACCAGGCGCGGACCGCCTTCGAGCCCACGGCGGGTCTGTGGGGCCGGTGGGCCGGGCGGGTCCAGGCGCGGCCGAAGACGTTCGGTCTGGTCGCCCTCGTCGTCCTGGCGGCGCTCGCCCTGCCGACGCCGACCCTGCGCCTGGGCGCGTCCGACGACGGCAACCTTCCGACGACCTCGACGAACCGCCAGGCGTACGACATGATCGCGCAGGGCTTCGGGCCCGGCTTCAACGGTCCGCTCGTCCTCGCCGTCGAGGCGCCCACCGCCGCCGACAGGGCGGCCGAGGCCGAGCTGGCCACCGCGATCGGGCAGGTCGACGGTGTCGCGGGGGTCAGCGCCGCCCCCATGAAGGACGGCCAGAACGTCGGTGTGATCTCCGTCGTGCCGACGACGTCCCCGCAGTCCGCGGCGACCTCCGACCTGATCGACCACTTGCGCTCCGACGTGATCCCGCAGGCCGAGCAGGGCACCTCGATGAAGGTCTACGTCGGCGGCCCCACCGCCGGCAACGACGACTTCGCGTCCGTGCTGATGGGCAAGCTGCCGGTGTTCGTGCTGGTGATCGCCGTACTCGGCTTCCTACTGCTCACGGTCGCCTTCCGCAGCCTGCTCATCCCCGCCGTCGGCGCACTGCTGAACGTCCTCAGCATCGGCGTGGCGTTCGGCGCGATCGTCGTCGTCTTCCAGTACGGCTTCGGGGCCTCGCTCCTCGGCCTGGGCGCCGCCGGACCGATCGAGTCGTTCGTGCCCATCCTCGTCGTAGGCATCATGTTCGGCCTGTCGATGGACTACCAGGTGTTCCTGGTCAGCCGGATGCGCGAGGAATGGGCCCACACCGGGGACAACCGCCGTGCCGTCCGGGTCGGGCAGGCGGAGACCGGCAGGGTGATCGCCGTCGCGGCCACCATCATGGTCTGTGTCTTCGGGTCGTTCGTGTTCGGCGGCATGCGGGTGATCTCCGAGTTCGGCGTGAGCCTGGCGGTGGCGGTGGCCCTCGACGCCCTGCTGATCCGCATGGTCGTCGTACCGGCGCTCATGCACCTGTGCGGCCGTTCCAACTGGTGGTTGCCCCGCTCGCTGGACCGGGCGCTTCCCCGGGTGTCGGTGGAGGGGCCGGTCCAGGAGCCGCAGCAGGGGACGGGCCCCGGTCGTGAGCCGGAGCCGGCCGGGATGAGCCGCTGACGCACCGGCCCGGAGCAGGGGCCGGGCCGCGGAAGGCGCACCGCCACGCCCGGCCCGGGCCGCGCCGTATGTGTGCTGCATAGTGAAGGAATGCAGGTGACCGCCGTGTTTCGGCATTGGCCGGCCCGTCACGGGCGAGTGCGGGACACGCTCCCGGCCGTGCTGGTGATCCTTGTCGCGGTGGCGGCGAGTGCCGTCGGGCAGGGAGGCACCGGATGGCATGCGCCGAAAATGGGCGGCGTCGCCTGGACGGCACTGGCCTGCGCGCCCCTCGTCCTCCGCAGCCGGTGGCCGCTGCCCGTCGTCCTCGTCACGCTGGCCGTGGACCTCGCGCACATGGTCCGCATACCGGACTTCTCCCTGTCTCCGGCGGCAAGTCTGGTGGCCCTCTACACACTCGCCACCCGCGGGAGCCGGCGCACCGCGTGGGTCGCCGGTGTCATCGCCTCCCTCGCGATCACGGCCGTCTACGCCTTCGCCCACTCGGTGTCACCGCTCGCGGGCGAGGCGCTGCTCCGGTTCGACCTCGCGATCGCGGCCACGGCCCTGGGCGATGTCGTCCGCAGTCGCCGCGTGCGCCTCGCCGAGGCCGAGGCCCGGGCGGAACGCGCCGAGCAGACCCGCGAGGCGGAGGCCCGCCGCCGGGTCACCGAGGAGCGTGTCCGTATCGCGCGTGAACTCCACGACGTCATCGCCCACCACATCACCCTGGTCAACGCCCAGGCCGGAGTGGCCCACCACCTGCTGCGCACCGATCCGGAACTGGCTCATCAGGCGCTCGCCCACATCAAGGACAACAGCCGCACCGCACTCGACGAACTACGCGCCACCGTCGGGCTGCTGCGCCAGCCCGACGACGCGCCGGACTCCCGGTCCCCCCTTCCCGGACTGGCCGACATCGACTCCCTGGTCGGCAATCTCCGAGCGGGCGGCATGGCTGTGGACCTGGAGCGCACCGGCCTGCCCCGGCCTGTGGCACCCGCCACCGAGCTGACGGCCTACCGCATCATCCAGGAGGCGCTCACCAACACCCACAAGCACGCCTCGGCCAACCATGTCGAGGTGACACTGGACTACGGGGCCGACACCCTGCGGATCACCGTCACTGACGACGGACTCCCCGGCCCGGCCGAGGGCCCCGGCACCGGTCACGGCCTGATCGGCATGCGCGAACGCGCCACCGCCGTCGGAGGGACCGTCACCGCGGGCCCCCGGCCGGAGGGCGGCTTCCGGGTCCACGCGGAACTCCCCCTCGTACTCACGCCGAAGACCTGGAACCCCTCGTTGTGAAAGGCTCCCGATGACCATTCGCGTCCTGCTCGCCGACGACCAGGCCCTCCTCCGCGGAACCTTCCGGCTGCTCATCGACGCGCAGCCGGACATGGAGGTCGTCGCCGAGGCGTCCAACGGTCGCGAGGCGGCCGAGCTGGCCCGGTCCGAGCGGGCCGATGTCGTGGTGATGGACATCCGCATGCCCGACGTCGACGGCATCGAGGGCACCCGGCTCATCGGCCAGGACGAGGACCTGGCCGGAGTGAAGGTGCTCGTCCTCACCACCTTCGAGATGGACGAGTTCGTCGTCCAGGCACTGCGGGCCGGCGCGAGCGGCTTCCTCGGCAAAGGCGTCGAACCGGCCCAGCTCCTCGACGCCATCCGCCTCGTCGCGGCCGACGAGGCCCTGCTCTCGCCCACCGCGACCAAAGGACTGATCGCCCGCTTCCTCGCCCAGCCCTCACCGAGCGAACTCACGGATCCACGGCGGCTGGCCACCCTCACCCCGCGCGAGCGCGAGGTCATGACTCTCGTCGCCACCGGCCTGTCCAACGACGAGATCGCCGAACGCCTCTTCGTCACCCCGGTCACCGTCAAGACCCACGCCAACCGCGCCATGGCCAAACTCGGCGCCCGGGACCGCGCCCAACTCGTCGTCATCGCCTACGAGACCGGCCTCGTACGCGCCGGAGAGGCCCAGATCTAGGCGCGTCTTGCCGTCCGGCCGGCGGCCCTCCGGTGCCTCTCACTCGTCGCATCCCGCGATGTCGTCCTCGCAGCCCTCCACGTCGGCGGGGGCGACCGTGTTGAGCCGCCACAGCACGAGGCCCTGGGAGTGCCGGCCCGCGGCGGGGATACGGGCGGTGAAGCGGCTGCCGGCGGGGATGTTGAACTGATCGGCCTCACGGTCGCCGCACGTCACTTCCCACTCGCTTTCCGCGCCGCCCCGCGCGAGGGTCAGCGTCAGCGTGCGGTGGTCGGGTGCCTGGCAGGCGATGTCGAGGGTGTGGGGCCGGTTCTCCTTCGGGGTGAAGGTCTTTCCCCATCCCTCGGCGAGGTTCTCCGTCCCCTCGTCGACCCGTGAGGCGCCGTCGGTTTCCACGGCGTTCAGGGCGCGGGTGGCGCGTCGCACGGCGTCTTCCTGGGGTGCCTTGCCGTCCCAGGAGGGGGCCGCAGTGGCGGTGGCCGGGACCGAGGTCGTGGTGCCGGGTTCGGTCGCCGTCTCCCGGTTCTGCTGCTCCGCGCAGCCGCCCGTCAGGGCGGTTGCGGCGACGATGAGAGCGAGGGCGAGGCTCTGGCGTGCAGGCATGGGACTCCAGTCGGTGGAAGGGGGCGCCGCCGTGAAGTCCATGACGCTCACGCATACTACCGAGGCTGAACTTTCGTTGGGCTCATGGCAACGGGGTTCCTGGCGTGGCAGGCATGCACGCATCCCGCATCGCCCTCGTCACGGGCGCCAACCAGGGACTCGGCCGCGCTCTCGTGGAAGGACTGGCGGCCCGCATGAACCCGGACGACCTGGTCCTGCTCACCGGCCGCAGCCATCGGCGCGTGACGGACGCCGCCCGCGAGGTCGGCCGGCTGCCCGGTACCCGTGCCCGCGTGCAGGGACGGGTTCTGGACGTCACCGACCCCGACGTCATCGCTCACCTCGCGGAGGACCTCCGCGTCCGGCACGGCGGTGCCGACGTCGTCATCTCCAACGCGGTCGCCCGTGTGCTGCCCGAAGAGTCGCAGGCCGAGCGGGCCGACGAGTTCATCGACGTCTCCAACACCGCCACGCACGCGATCCTGCGCTCCTTCGGTCCCGTGCTGCGCCCAGGCGGCCGGTTGCTCGTCGTGGCCAGCAGCCTGGGTCGCCGCGGAACGCCGCGCGCACGACCTCGCCACCGGGACTCTGATCGCTGCCGTGTGCCCGGGCATGGTCGACACCGCGACCTCGCGTCCCTGGTTCAGCGACTACAGCCAGGCCCAGTCGCCGGCCCAGGCTGCCGCGGCCGTGCTCGACCTGGTCTTCGCCGACCACGTCGATCCCGTCCTGTACGGTGAGTTGGTCCGCTTCGGCAGGGTTCTGGACTGGCACGACGGCACACCTCCGGTGGAACAGGACCGGATGCTCACACCCTGAAACGCCCAGGGTCGCCGCCGTACGGTGGCCATCGGCGCCTCCTGCGGCCTCGGGGCCGAGACGGCTCGCGCCCTGGCCGGCTGATCACGGAACGGTCGGGTCTGCCCATATCCGTCGGGGCCCTCAAGGGAGTGGAGTCCTGGCAACGACTGGACCGTCTCCGTTGGACCGTCGAGCGCACCATGGCCGGGCTCGCCGGCTGTCGCCGCCTCCACCGACGCTAGGTGGTGCCGCTTCGACGGAGGATGGGGGACGAGAGCGGGTCTGCGTGGTGAAGTGTGGGCCTCTGACAACTCCGACAGCAGGGAGCGTTTCTTCCGATGACCACACAGCCCGCACGCCGTGAGCGCAGCGGTCCCGAGACCGCCTCGGTCATGGGTGTCTCGCCGTTCAAGCCTTCTCTCGTCAAAGCGGTGTTCAGGGACGTGACCTCGATGCACGTCTCTCGGTCGGCCGCGTGGGCCGCCGCGTCGGTGACGCGGACAGTGCTGACGGAGATCATCGACGGCGCGAGGAGAGCGGCGGCGGAGGAGGCCCGGAAGAAGCTGGTTCCCGGTGACCTTCTCTCGGCGATCGACCGGAACGTCGAACTCGAGGTGGGGAGCAAGTGGTACGACCACAGCCCGACGTTTCACGGCCTGACCGGTGTCCTGTACGACGCCGAGGGTGTCATCGTGCCGTCTCGTAAGCGCAGCAGATCCCGCAAACCGAGTGCCGTGGTCGGCGCCCACAGGTTCGAGGCTGGGGTCAGGAAGCTGCTGCGGAGCCAGGGGGCTACGGCCGTCCCGGCGATGGTCCGCGACCTGGACGGAATCGCGAGCGTGTTCCTGACGGACCTCGCCCGGGACGCGGCCATGGTCGTCCGCGAGGGCGGGGCCCAACGTGTCGGCACGGTCACCCCGGTGATGTCGGGCGAACCGGCCCCACCCCCGTTCCTCAAGGATTCCCTCCAAATCCCGTCCACCCGCAGGGGGGACGGGCGGACCATCGGCAGGGATGACATCCTGGCCGCCACCACGATGCAGTTGTTCGGCGGCAACCTCAGGCAGCGAGCCCTCACCGAAGCACGCGAGGCGAGACAGAACACTTCGGCCGGCTGAGCGGGACGGGCCGTCGGTCAGGCGGCGAAGACCTGCGCGTCGTCGGCGAACGCCTTGAACTCCAGGGCGTTACCCGCCGGGTCGAGGAGGAACATCGTCCACTGCTCGCCCGTCTGCCCCTGGAAACGGACGTAGGGCTCGATGACGAACTCGGTGCCCGCTGCGCGCAGCCGGTCGGCGAGCTTGTGGAACTCGGCGATCGTGAGGATCAGTCCGAAGTGCGGTACGGGGACGTCGTGTCCGTCGACCGGGTTGTGTATGCGCCGGCCGCGCTCGGGGACGAGGTGTGTGACGAACTGGTGGCCGTGCAGGTTCCAGTCCACCCACGTGTCCGCGCTGCGGCCTTGCTCCAGGCCCAGTACGTCGCCGTAGAACCGGCGGGCGGCAGCCAGGTCGTCGACCGGCATGGCCAGGTGGAAGCGCGGGATCGGCGAATCGAGAACGGTCATGGCAACCCCTTGTCTTAATGTTGACATTCCGACAACGGGTGAATGTTAACGTCAGGACATCGGGGAGGTGGGGCAGTTGAGCGAACGGGGTCGTGTGGCTCCGGCCCGGCGCCGCGGCTTGGCCGAGGAGGTCGCGGACCACATCCGGGAGGCCATCTTCGACGGGACGTACGCCCCCGGCGCGCAACTGCGCGAGGTGGAGCTGTCCGGTGACATGGACGTCAGTCGGGGCCCGGTCCGCGAAGCTCTCCGCCTGCTGGAGCGCGAGGGCCTGGTCCACTGCGCCTGGCACCGTGGTACGACGGTGACCACGCTGTCCGCCCAGGACGTGGAGGAGTTGGACAGTCTGCGCGGTGCGCTGGAGGACCTGGCCGTCCGCCAGGTGATCTCGCGCGCCTCGGACGAGGACCTCGCCTCCCTCGCGAAGACGGCCGAGATGATGGAGCGGGCCGTGGACGCGCATGACATGGTGCGCTGTGACATCGCCTTCCACGACGTGGTGTTCGCCGCCGCCGGCCACCAGCGCCTCACCGACGCGTGGAACGGCATCCGCTGCCAGGTCCACCTGTTCCTGCTGACCCGGATCGGGCACAGCACGGAGGACTACCTGGCCCGCGTTCCGCGCGAACACCAGCGGCTCGTCGCCGCGTTGCGCGCCCGGGACACCGACACCGCCCTCGACCTCTTCGCCGTACACCGACGCCTCGCCGTGGACGTGGTCAGGGGTACCGCACAGCCGGGCTGAGCCGCGCGCCAGGGATGGCGAGGCGCGTGGTGACGGGGCGGCGGCAAGCCGTCTGCGCGTTGTTCACCGGTCGTACAACCTTTCGTTTCCTGTTCGTGTCACTTCTGCGGAGTCATCCGACTCCCCAGATTCACACGTGGGGACAACACATGCGTATCCGTGCCTCCAGCGCCGTCGTGGGCGGCGCTCTGGCCTTGTCCGCTTTCGCCGTACCGGCCGCGCAGGCCTCCGGTGAGGGCGACACCCAGATCACCACAGTGGTGGTGGACGGCGACAACATGGTCGCCATCGGCACCTCGGCGGTCACCTTCGACGTCAGCGTGACCGCCACGGACGACTCGGGCATCAAGGGTGCCGACGCGTTCTACCTGCACGGCCCCGGCAACGGGCACGCCTCGACCGACAAGCCCACCTGCACCCAGGTCGACGCCACCACCTCGACCTGCACCGCCTCGGTGACGATCGACCCGAAGACGGACCACCTCACCAACGCCCATGCCGGTACCTGGTACGTGGACGCGCGGGTCGACGCCGATGACGGCGACCACAGCGAAAAGGAGCAGGCCGGCTTCTTCTACTTCCAGCGCGCAGCCAAGGTCTCCGTCACCGATGCTTCCCCGGAACCGGTGAAGAAGGGCCGGACCATCACCATCACGGGCGTCATCACCCGCGTCAACTGGGAGACGCTGAAGTACGAGGGCTACCACTCGCCGGACGTGGTGCCCCAGTTCCGCAGGAAGGGCGGCAGCACCTACTCCCCGCTGCAGACCGTCAGGGCGGACGCCAAGGGCAACCTGAAGGCCACCACCACCGCCTCGCTCGACGGCTACTTCCGCTTCTACTTCAGGGGCGCTTCGACCACCTCCCCGGCCAGCGGAGCCGGCGATTTCGTCGACGTGCTCGGTACGACGGCACCCGCCCCGACCGACGCCGTGAAGGGCACTGCCCATGCCCTGGACGTCACCTTCTACAACACCGAGATCAACGGCGGAAAGAACATCGTCGTCGGCACGAGCGCGCCGAAGAAGGCAACCGTCACGTTCACGCTGAAGCACGGGGCGGACGTCGACATCCACGCCTCCGACTTCGTCGTCGGTCTGGAGCTGTACCGCGGCAACTCGCCCGACGAGGCGATCGCACTCCTCGCCGACGCCAAACCGGCCTGCACGGACTCCCCCACCTCCCCCGCGACCCTCGCGACGTGCACGGCCACCGTCACGGCCGACCCGGCCCAACTGCGCAACGACATGGCCGGCATCTGGAAGACCGGGATCTACGCCCTCGCCTTCAACGGCCAGGACACCGACGCCCCGCAGGACCCGAGCAAGATCGGGCTCGCGAAGCGGGACAGCGCCAAGGACTTCCTGCTCCAGCGCTTCACCAAGCTGACCGCCGACGCCGCGCCCGAGCCGGTGAAGAAGGGCAAGACGGTCACGGTCACCGGCCTGATCACCCGCGCCAGCTGGGACGACGGCAAGTACCACGGCTTCTCCTCCGGCACGCCCGCGAAGCTGCAGTACCGTGAGAAGACAGAGAACTCCTACACCACGCTGAAGTTCACCAGTCCGGTCGACGACGGCCAGGTGAAGACGACGACCACCGCCACCCACGACGGCTACTACCGCCTCACCTACCCGGGCAACTGGATCACCCCGGACGTCACCTCCTCAGGTGACTACGTAGACGTGCGGTAAGCCGCATCGGTCCGGCCCCGGGGGAGCTGCCTCTCCCAGGGGCCGTGCTGTCGTTCAGAACGTCCACCGCGTATGCGTGTACACCCCGTCGTTCCGGCCGAAGCCGTACGCCGTGGCCGGGGCCACCGCGAACACCACCGCGTCCCCTCTCCGGAACGCGTCCCCGATCCCGTGGAACGTGCCCTCGGGCGACGTGATGTGCGGCCCGTACTTCGCCTCGTACGCCGCGATCACCTTCTCCAGGACCGCCGGGTCGGCGACGGGCTCCGCCGTGCCCTCGACCACCAGGTCGAGCCCTCGGGTCAGTGAGTTTCCCCCGGTGGTCAGCGCGCAGTGGGCGTCGTGGGCGAGGTTCCTCGCCTTCTGCTCACCCGGGCCGGTGGCGAAGTACAGCACCCCGTCGTGCCAGGTGGCGATGACGGGGGTGACGTGCAGCCGGCCGTCCGGCCGCACCGTGGAGACCCAGAAGATCTCGGCTGCCTCAAGCTGTCGCTGGGCCTCGGTCCACTCGGTGGCGGTGGCGTCCGCGGCGCCCGGGCGGGGGTTGGTCGCGGAGCTGTAGCGGGCGTCGAACTCGGTCCTGGGCTGAGTCGCGGGGCCTTGTGTCGCCATAGCGGATGTCCCTTTCTCTCCTGAAGAGACCTGCAGCTCCCTCCGACATCATCGCCCCAGAGCCGCGTGGGCTCACGTTTTCAGCTTGAGGCAGCTGAGATCCTCTTCGCTGCGGAGCCTCGCGGGCAGTTCCACAGTGATGCGGAGCCCGCCGGCGGCGCGCGGGATGAGGGTGAGTGTTCCGTCGTGTGCGTGGGTGATGGTCTTGACGATCGCCAGGCCGAGGCCGACGCCCGCGTGGTCGGTGCGGACGCGTTCGGTGCCTCGCTGGAACGGTTCGGTGAGTGTCGAGGCCAGCTGTGGGGTGAGCCTCTCGCCGGTGTTTTCGACGGTGAGCACCACGGTCTCGGGGCGGACGCTGGTGTCGACCCACACCGTGCCCTGTTCCGGCAGGTTGTGGACGATCGCGTTGTGCACGAGGTTCGTGGTCAGCTGCAGCAGGAGCGCCTGCGAGCCGCTCGTGGGGGCGATGTCGCCGGAGGTCTCGAGGGTGACGCCGCGCTTTTCCGCGAGGGGGAGGAGGGTTTCGGTGGCTTCGTCCGCCACGAGGGACAAGTCGACGGGTTCTCGGGGGAAGGACCGCTGCTCGGCGCGGCTGAGCAGGAGCAGTGCCTCGGTGAGGTCGATCGCTCGGGTGTTGACGGCGTGGAGACGGTCGATGAGTTCGCCGGTGGCGCGGCCCGGATCGGTGCGGGCCACGTCGAGGAGCGCCTTCGAGATCGCGAGCGGGGTGCGCAACTCGTGAGAGGCGTTGGCTGCGAATCTCTGCTGTTCGGCGACGTGTGTTTCGATCCGCCCGAGCATCGTGTCGAAGGCGTCGGCGAGTTCGCGGAACTCGTCTTTGCGGCCCGGTAGCCGGATTCGGTGGGAGAACGATCCGTTCGCGGTGATGCGTGTGGCATCGGTGATGCGGGTCAGGGGGGCGAGCATACGGCCGGCGAGGATCCATCCCGCCAGGAGACCGAACATCAGTAGGAACGCCAGTACTGCGGCCGCTCTCGGGGCGAAGACGTCCAGGAGGGCGGACCGGACGGGAAAGACACCGTTCGTGGGCTTCTCATCGGGGTTGATGAGCATCGCGCGGTCGGGGACGTAACGCAGGAGGAAAACCCACACCGCCGCGAGCAGCAGGACGCCGGCCAGCATGAGGAATCCGGCGTAGCTGAGGGTGAGTTTGAGACGAACACTCATACCAGGGGCTCTATCCACGCTCGACTCCCTCGTCTCCGGCCCCCGGCCGCGCGTCGATGCGGTAGCCGGCACCCGGCACGGTGGCGATGATCCAGGGTTCCCCGAGACGCTTGCGCAGTGCCGAGACGGTGATGCGCACGGCGTTGGTGAACGGGTCGGCGTTCTCGTCCCACGCGCGTTCCAGGAGTTCCTCGGCGCTGACGACACCGCCTTCCGCGGCGACGAGGACTTCGAGCACGGCGAACTGCTTCCGGGTCAGCGCGACGTAGCGGCCGTCCCGGTGGACCTCCCGGCGGAACGGGTCCAGCCGCAGCCCTGCGATCTCGCGCACGGGGGGCCTGTTGTGGACACGCCTGCGGTCGAGTGCTCTGAGCCTGAGCACGAGTTCCCGGAGTTCGAAGGGTTTGGTGAGGTAGTCGTCCGCGCCGAGTCCGAAACCGGAGGCCTTGTCGTCGAGACGGTCGGCGGCGGTGAGCATGAGAATCGGCATGCCGCTGCCGGAGACGACGATGTGTCGGGCGATCTCGTCACCGGAAGGACCGGGAATGTCGCGGTCGAGTACGGCGATGTCGTAGGTGTTGGTGCCCAGCAGTTCCAGCGCGGTGTCGCCGTCACCTGCGATGTCGGCCGCGATCGCTTCCAGCCGTAGGCCGTCGCGGATGGCTTCCGCCATATACGGTTCGTCCTCGACGATCAACACACGCATGCTCTCGATGCTACGAGCCGGCCCATATCGTCGGCGTATCGAAAAACACATACGTGCGGGCAACACCATGCTGCCTTGACTGGCGGCATGCGCCGAACCCCACCATCAGCACGAACAACCACCCACCGGATTCGCCGACTCCGTACCTTCTTCGCAAGGCGGTCCCCACGTACGGGAACGAACTGCACCCCCAAGCGGTCGACGACGGCTGCCCTCGTCTGCACGCCGACCCCGCCCAGGACCGGAAGCGCACGCATGCGCCGGGTGATACGGGCCGTCTCCCGGCCGGGCCCCTGGAGGCGCGGCCGGGTGCTCGCGGCGCCGGCGCTGCTGCTCGGCCTGACCCTGCTGCTGCACGCGCAGATCACGGACCGCGGGGGCCTCGGCAGCCTGGTGGAGACCTTCCTGCCATGGTTCGGCCTGTTCATCCCCGTCCTGCTGGCCGGGGCGCTGTGGCGTCGCTCCGCCTCCGCGGTGGCCGTGCTGCTGCTGCCGGCCGTGGTGTGGCTGAACCTCTTCGGCGGGCTGCTCCGCGACAAGTCCCACCCGGGCGGCGACCTCACCGTGGCCGAGCACAATGTCGGCGACGCCAATCCCGACCCGGTCGGCACCGCCCGGGACCTGGCCGCCTCCGGGGCGGACCTGCTGGCCCTGGTGGAATTGACCCCGCAGGCCCGGGGCACGTACGAGAAGGAGCTGGCGAAGACGTACCCGTACCACACGGTGCGGGGCACGGTCGGGCTGTGGAGCAAGCTGCCCCTGTCGGACACCCGGCCGGTCGACACCAAGATGGACTACGGGCCGCTGGCGGACACCAAGCCGGTCGACATCAAGATGGTCTACACCCGGGCGCTGCGCACCACGGTGGCCACGGACCGGGGTCCCCTGGCGGTCTATGTGGCCCACCTGGGATCCGTACGGCTGATGCCCCAAAGGGGCTTCTGGACGGACAGCCGGGACCGTGGCGCGCAGGCGCTCGGCGAGGCCGTCGCCCCCGAGCGGAACGAGCGGGTGGTGCTGCTCGGCGACCTGAACGGCACCATGGACGACCGCGCGCTCACGGGCATCACCGCGCAGCTGCGCTCGGCTCAGGGGGAGGCCGGGAACGGCTTCGGCTTCACCTGGCCGGCGAAGTTCCCGGTGGCGCGGATCGACCAGATCCTGGTCCGCGGCGTGACGCCGGAGAGCTCCTGGGTGCTGCCGGCCACCGGCAGCGACCACCTGCCGGTGGCGGCCGGCATCAGCTGGTGACGGCGTAAGGGCTCGGGTAGCGGTGCAACGGCGGTTCCGCACCCGGGTGTGGGTCAGAGGGCCCGGGACCGTCCCCGCGTCGCCAGAGCGACACCTGTGCCGATCCCCGCCATCAGCAGCCCGATCCCACCGAAGATCAGCGGCAGCAGCCACAACGAGGCGAACCCGTTGATCCGCGCGTCCTCGGGGGAATCCGCGCGGTAGAGCACCTCGACCCGCTCGCCCACCTCGTACGACGGCGGATTGGAACCCGTGGAGTTCCGGAACTTCCGCGGTGTGCCGTGGGCCGGCGTGAACGCCACCACCGGGTACGCCACGGGTCCGTCGTCCACCCGCTTCCTGCCGGACACACGGTCGGGGTCGCCGCGCCACTCCAGGGCCACCACCGTGCCCCGGGTCCGCTCCGCGTCCATCAGGAACGAGACCGACACTCCGGCCAGGATCAGCCCGATGACCAGGAAGAGCGCCCCGAACGCGACCACACCGAACGTGATCCACCGGCGGGCACCCTGCCCACGAACCCGAACCTGCACGACGTCCCTCTCCTCTGTCCCAAGTGAGAGGGACGCTATCCCAGACATCCCGGCTGCCCAGCTCCACCCCTCGGTACGGGCTGCGGGAGACGCGGGATCGGCCAGGCCGGGTTCCACCGCCAGGACGACCACGCGGCGACATCGGCGAACGGGCCGGCACGCTCGTCGAGCATCGCGAGGACCTGGGCGCGGGCGGCGTCCACGGCCTGGTGCTCGGTGTCGGTGACGATGCCGAGCCGTCGCACGTGCGCGTACTCGTCCTCGTCCTTCCACTCCCAGCTGGTCAGATCCGGGGCGACGAGCAGATCCACGGTGAGGTCGAAGGTGTCGAACCCGTCCGGCGTACGGCGGGTGGGGCGCTCGAAGTTCACGTACCAGTTCCGCAGTCCGGCGGCGGTGTAGAAGGCGTTGACGCTGAACCATGCCGTCGGCGGCTTCCACAGCAGCAGCTCGGTCTCCTGCCACACCGCGGCCGCCAGTTCCCACGTGCCGCTCGCCATGGCGTCGAACGCCTCCGTACGCATCGTGCGGTCACCGTCGGCACGGGCCTTGGCATACAGCGCGGGCCAGCGGGCCTCGGCTCCCGGCGAGCACGCGGTCACCAGTGCTTCGCCCGTGTCGGCGACGACGCGCAGCGCGTGCTCGCTCCATACGCGGCCGCCACGGTGGACGTCACGCCGTACGACCGTCTGTCCCGTTTCGAAGCTGCGCACCGCTCCCCCTTCACCCCGCCCGACCGGCAGCCCGCTCAAGCCGCCCCGGGAGAAGCATGCCCAAGGTCCCCTTCACATCCGGCACCGATGCGCCGCTCACGGTCGGGCGCATACTTTCTGTGAGGACACCCGGCGGCGGGACGGGAGCCGCATGTGACCACACCACAGATCGACTACCAGGCGCTGTTCGCCGTGACGCCCAGCCCCTACCTGGTCCTCGACCCCCACCTGGTGGTTGTCGAGGTCAACGAGGCGTACCTGTGCGCGACGGGCCGCACCCGCGACGAGCTGGTCGGCCGGTACATCTTCGACGTCCACCCCGACAACCCGGCGGACCCGGAAGCCGACGGAGTCCGCAATCTGACCGCCTCCCTGCAACGGGTGCTGTGCTCGAAGAAGCCGGACACGATGGCAGTGCAGAAGTACGACGTCCCGGTCTCCGGCCGGCCCGGGGTGTTCCGGGCCAAGTGGTGGTCGCCCATCAACACTCCCGTCCTGGGACCCGACGGGGAGGTCGCGTGGATCATCCACCGCGTGGAGGACATGACCGAGTTCGTACAGACCCGCCCGCTGCGTGCCAGATCGGAGGAACCGGGCGGTGACAGGGCCGCGATGGAAGCCGAGCTGTACTCCCGCGCGCAGGAACTGCAGCGCCTCAACGAGGAACTCCGCGAGGCCCACAACCGGGAACGCCGCACCGCCCTCACCCTCCAGCGGGCCATGCTGCACTCCCCCGACCTGGCCGGGCACCAGGACATCGCCGTGCGCTACATGCCCGCCGCCCGGTCGCTCAACGTCTGCGGCGACTGGTACGACGTGGTGGACCTGACCGAGGACCGCTTCAGCGTCGCGGTCGGTGACGTCGTCGGCCACGGCCTGGAGGCCGCCGCCGTCATGGGCATGCTCCGCAGCACGCTGTCCGCCGCCCTCCGGGCCCTCCACGAACCCGGCACCGCGATGGACGTCGTGAGCCTGTACGCCCGGACCTGCGACGGGGCACTGGCCACGACCGCGGCCCAGGCCGTCATCGACACCCGTCACCGGCGCATCGCCTACACCAGCGCCGGTCACCTGCCACCCGTCCTGTCCCGCCCGGACGGCACCATGGTCCTGCTCGACCAGGCCACCGACCCTCCCCTGGGCGTCCCCCTCGGCCACGCCCCGCGCCCCCAGGCCACGCTCCGCTACGCACCGGACGACACCCTGGTCCTCTACACCGACGGGCTCGTGGAACGCCGCGACGAGGACATCGACGCCGGTCTGCACCGCCTCACCGCCACCCTCGCCCGCCACGCCCGGTCCGACCCCGAGCAGCTGGCCGACACCCTGCTCACCCGTCTCGGCGTGGTGGACGGAGGGCGGGACGACATCGCCTTGATCGTCGTCCGTCTGTAGACCGGGCAGGTCCGGGGCCGGCGAGGCATTCCGCGAGCCGCTGGGTCCCTGGCCCCGGGCCAGGTGCGGAGCACACGACGACCACGGCGGGCCGGGACACCCTCCCGGGGGTTTCCCACAGGAATGCGGCGGGCCCCGCGCCGTACTTCGCTAGGGTCGTCACACCCGCTTCGCCAGGGCCGTGACACCGCCGCCGTCCTACCCCGCCACGGTCACCGGGACAGCCGGCCGTCGGCCTGTGAGGAGTTCGCATGCGCGACTACGACTACGACCTCGGCGGCCACGGCCGGCGCGTGACGACGGCGTCGCCCGAGGCACAGACATGGTTCGACCGCGGCCTGACCTGGACGTACGCCTTCAACCACGAGGAAGCCGTCCGCTGTTTCGAGGCTGCCGCGGCGGCGGATCCCGGCTGCGCCATGGCCGAGTGGGGCCTGGCCTACGCCCTGGGCCCGAACTACAACAAGCCGTGGGAGTTCTTCGACGAGGACGACCTGGAACGGACGGTGGAGCGTGCGCACGCCGCCGTGCGGCGCGCGCAGGCGAAGGCGGCCGGTGCCACGCCGGTCGAGCAGGCCCTCATCGGTGCCCTGCAGGCCCGTTACCCACGGGCCTCGGTGCCGGATGCCGGGGACTGCCCGGTGTGGAACACCGCCTACGCCGACAGCATGCGAGCCGTGCACCGACTGGCCGGCGGCGACCCGGATGTCGCCGCCCTGTACGCCGACGCGCTGATGAACCTCACTCCCTGGCAGCTGTGGGACATCCGCACCGGTCGGCCGGCCCAGGGTGCCCGCACCACCGAGGCCAGGGCCGTGCTGGAACGGGCGATCGCCACGGAGGCGGGCGAGCGGCACCCGGGACTGCTGCACCTGTACATCCACCTGATGGAGATGTCCCCCACGCCCGAGGCCGCCCTGCCGGCCGGTGACCGGCTGCGCGGTCTCGTGCCGGACGCGGGCCACCTGCAGCACATGCCCTCGCACCTGGAGGTGCTGTGCGGCGACTACCGCCGTGTGGTCGGCGACAACACGGCGGCGATCACGGCCGACGAGAAGTTCCACGCCCGGGCCGGGGCGATGAACTTCTACACCCTGTACCGGTGCCACAACTACCACTTCAAGATCTACGGCGCGATGTTCCTCGGCCGCTGCAAGGACGCGCTCGACGCGGCGGGACGGCTGGAGGCGGCCGTGCCCGAGGAACTGCTGCGTGTGGACAGTCCGCCCATGGCCGACTGGCTGGAGGGCTTCCTGGCCATGCGGGTGCACGTGCTCATCCGCTTCGGCCGCTGGGAGGACATCCTGCGCCTCGCGCTGCCCGCCGACGCGGAGCTGTACTGCGTGACGACGGCGATGCTCCGGTACGCGCGCGGGGTCGCGTTCGCCGCCACGGGCCGGATCGGCGAGGCGGAGCGGGAGCGCGAGCTGTTCCGGGGCGCGGCGGCCCGGGTCCCCGGGACACGGATGCTGTTCAACAACACCTGCGCGGACATCCTGGAGATCGCGGCGCACATGCTCGACGGTGAGCTGGAGTACCGCAAGGGCGCGTTCGAGGCGGCGTTCGCGGCGCTGCGCCGGTCGATCGAGCTGGACGACGGTCTTCCGTACGACGAGCCGTGGGGGTGGATGCAACCCACCCGTCACGCCTACGGCGCCCTCCTCCTCGAACAGGGCCGGGTCGAGCAGGCCGAGGCCGTCTACCGCGCCGACCTCGGGCTGGATGACACGCTGCCCCGCCCGCTGCAACACCCGGGCAACGTCTGGGCGTTGCACGGCCTGCACGAGTGCCTCGTACGACTGGGCAGACAGGCGGAGGCACAGCTCGTGGCCCAGCAGTTGAAGTTCGCCGCGGCGATGGCGGACGTGGAGATCGAGGCGTCCTGCTTCTGCCGGCTGCGGACCGCCGGGCACGCGGCGGCACAGGGCGGCTGCTGTGCGGAGGAGGACTGAGCCTGCCGTTCGTCCGGTCCGGGCCGCCGCACACCACCGGCGCTCGGGGGCAGCCGCCTTCAGGGGTCAGCGGCGTCGGGCGATCGTCACTCCGTCGCGCAGCGGGAGCATCACCGCGTCCACCCGCTCGTCGGTCCGGATCAGGTCGTTCAGGCGGCGCATCGCCACGTGACGCTCCTCCTGGTAGGCGGGATCGAGGACCCGGCCGCCGAGGAAGACGTTGTCCAGCACCACCAGCCCGCCAGGGCGCAGCCGGCGCACGATCTCCTCGTAGTACGCCGGGTAGTTGTCCTTGTCGGCGTCGATGAACGCGATGTCGATGACCGGTTCCGCGTCGAGCGCCCGCAGCGTCTCCAGCGCGGGGGCGATGCGCAGGTCGATCCGGTCGGCGACGCCCGCGCGCTCCCAGTACGGCCGGCCGATCGAGGCCCACTCCTCGCTGACGTCGCAGGCGAGCAGCCGGCCGCCGGCTGCCAGGCCGCGGGCGATGCAGAGGGTCGAGTAGCCGGTGAAGACGCCGACCTCGACCGCGAAGCGGGCGCGGGTCAGCCGGGTCAGCATCGTGAGCAACGCGCCCTCGTCGGAGGAGACCTGCATGTGCGCGGCGTCGGCGGCGGCCTCCCGGGTCGCGACGGCCAGCTCGCCGAGGATGTCGTCGGCCGGCGTGTGATGACCGAGCAGGTACTCGTCGATGACGGGGGCGGTGGGTTCCAGCTCGCCTCCGTCGATGGCGGCGGTCCACTCGACGGCGAGCTGCTCCTGGGCGGCGAAGCGGACCAGGTGACGGGTGATGACGTCCTGGACCCGGGCCAGCGACTCGGCGTCGGCCGCGGTGGCGGTCAGCTCCAGCCGGTCCGGCGTGGGCGTGAGGGTGCAGGTCCCGGAGGCGACCGTGATCGTGCCGCGGCCGTCGGGCGTGAGGGAGGCGGCCGCTTTGTGGCCCATGTGGGAGACGAGTTGCTTGACGTAGCGGGCGGGGCGCGCGGTGGCGACACGGGCCGTGGCGAGGGGCATCGGACTCCTTGGGGATCCCGGGTTAAGTGACGAGAATCCTCGCCACTTCCTGGTAGGGGATTCTGGGGCTGCCGCGATGGAGTTGTCAAAAGTGTTTGGATCCATGGACACTTTCGCCATGGCAGAAGATCCGTCCATGGCAGAAGAGCAGTCCCCCACGCACGGGAGTGCCGACCAGGACGAGCACCGTCGCGACGAGCAGGGCCACCTGGTGCTGCGCTCGCCCGAGCAGTTCAAGGCCCTCGGACACCCGGTGCGTCACCGTATGGTCAACGTGTTGCGCCAGCGCCCCGCAACGCTGCGTCAGCTCGCCGAGGTGCTGGGCATGAGCAAGGGCACCATCGGCTATCACGTGCGCGTGCTGCGGGAGGCCGGACTGGTCCGGCTGGCCGAGACCCGCCAGGTGCGCGGCGGCACCGAGCAGTACTTCGCGCTGGTCAGCCACGGCTTCAAGGTGCACGAGGACGCGGCGGTCGGACCCGAGTTCCTGATCAACGCCGCGCTCGGCGAGATGCTGCCGGACCAGCCCGGCCGGCCTTCGCACACGGCGCTGCGCCATCTGTGGCTCACCGACGCCGAGGCGCACGCGCTGGAGGCCCGGCTGCGCGCGATGAGCGCGGAGCCGCACGCAACCACCGACAGCGCACACGCCAAGCCGTACGGGCTGCTGCTCAGCCTCTTCCCTGCCGATGTGCCGAGCCTGCCGCCGGACGACGGGCACTGACGGCCGACCCTCCGTCACCTGGCTGTGGTTGAGCGGTACGGACGATCGTCGGGACCGATGACGGACGCGGCACTGAGGCCGCTGCCTGCGACACCGTCTGCGGGCCAGGTGGCCGCCGAGCAGCGGGATGAGTCCTCCCGGCGATCGTCTCGGGAGGACTCATACGCATCGGCCCTCGGCACCTCGTCGTCTACCGGCAGCGAGTGCTGTGGGCCGCGTACCGAGATGAGCGGCTACTGCCGGGGGGAGCAGGGGTCGCAGCAGGAGGGGGCCGGTTCGACGCAGACGGTGACCGTGTCGGTGTCGGACGTGGGGTCGGGGTCCTTCTCGTTGGCGGTGGCGGTGGCGGTGTTGGTGATCCGGCCGGACCTGGTGGCCTTGGCCCGCAGGGTGAGGGTCGCCGTGGAGCCGTCGGGCAGGTCGCCCACGGCCCACTGTCCGGTGACCGGGTCGTAGGTTCCGGGCGTGCCCTCGGCGGACAGGAAGGTGAGGCCGTCCGGCAGCCGGTCGGTGACGGTGACGCCGGTGGCCTGGTTCGGGCCGGTGTTGCGGACGGTGACGCGGTAGGTCACGGTCTGCCCGACGGTGACGGTGGTCGCGTCGGCCGCCTTCGCCACGGTGAGGTCGGCCGCCGGCTTGACCTCGGTGACCTCCTCGTCGGACGTGGCCGTCAGCGGCTCCGGGGTCTCGCCGAGCCGGTTCTCGTAGGAGGCGCCGGCGGTGTTGCTGATCTGCTTGCCGCCGCTCGCCCGGTCGATGACGACCCGGTACTCCACCGTGGTGCCCGACGGCAGCGTCTCGGTGTTGGGGAGGCTGCCTCCCTGCGCACCGGACGCCCCGTTGCCCAGATGGAAGACGACCTGGTCCGCCTGGGCGTCGTAGTACGCCTGGTCGTCGCCCTTCGCGTCGCTCTTGGCACCGGCGTTGGGGCCGTCGACCACGCGCAGGGACCCGGGCAGATACGTCGTACCCTCCGGGACGGTGTCGGTCAGGACGAGGTTCTCCGCGTTGCCGCCGCCCTCGTTCCTGGCGGTGACGCGGTAGGTGACGACGTCGCCCACCTCCAGCGGTCCCGCGGGCACGGCGGTCTTGGTGAGCACCAGGTGGGGAGCGGTGCCGAAGAAGATGCCGTCGAGGAAGTTGCCGATGCCGCGGTTGCCGCCGGCGGCGGAGACGGAGCGGAAGGCGAAGCGGGTCGTCGTCTGGCCGTCCGGGACGGTGTAGGTGCCGGTGTAGTAGCCCCAGGCGGTGTTGCCGTCGGTGAAGCGTCGCTGTTCCACCGGGGAGCCTGGTGCGCCGATGTCCAGGGCCATGGTGTCCTGTCCCAGCCGGCCGCGGTGGTAGAGCCGCCAGTACAGCGTGGACCCGGGCGTGGTGGGCAGGTCCTGGTAGAGGGTGGCGACCTCGTTGGCGTTGAGTTCCGCGAACTGGGCGCCTTCGGCCGCCGGCACGCCGTTGAACCCCGACCGCCATAACTCGATCCTGTGGTCGGACGCCGTGGTGAGCCAGCCCACGACCCGCTTGGGCGCCTGGGTCTGCGAGGCGTCCGGGAGGATCTCGTAATCGGTGACGGCGGGCTCTTCGAAGCTGCCGTTGACCAGCGCGACGCGGAGCGGTGCGGCGGGAGGTGTAGTCATCGGTCTTCCCCTTCGAGTCGACGTTGCCGGAGTGCGCCGCCGACCGGACGCGCCTGCGCGTCCGGTGACGGAGTCCGAGCGCTCGGCAGCTCACCGCATTCACGTGAACACGGGAAGTGACGATCGCGTGGGTCCGGACAACCCCTGCGCCGCAGGTTTGGCGGGCTTCCCCCCGCGCCTGCCTCGCCGTGCCGGCACCCGTGCCGCGGTCGCCGCACCGCTCCAGACACACACGCGTCCCTGACATCTCCCGCCGCCCCAGTCGTGACGGAAAGCGACTCGCCACTCCTCCCCCGCTCACCCTTTCTTCGGGTGAATCGGAAATCGCGAAGTTGACGCCGACGTGGTCGCGTAGCGGGTGCTCCGTCAGGGCTGACTCGCAGTCATGACGATCAGCGGCCGGAATCGCGCCGGCCCGACGGCGCCCTGTGCCAGAAGTCGGTTGACAAGGGCACGCGTCTGTCCCGGAGTTGGATGGTGGGGCGCTGCGTTTGCCGGGCACCGTGACCGGCAGGAGAATTGTTGATGTCAGCGTGGCCCCTGCCGCTGGAAACGGGGCTGGTAGGCGTCCACGCTTCTTCTGCTGCTGCCGCGCACCGGTGCGGACGCGCATTTCCCTGTGATGGCCATCTATCCGTCCCGATCTTTCGGGAGCGCCCGTGACAACGCTGCGACTGGCCACGTTCAACGTCGAGAACCTCTTCGCGCGCTGGCGGTTCCAGGCCGGCATCGACCCGGCGGCCGCCAACTCGAAGGGCTGGATCGTCGACCAGACCCTGTTCCAGGAACTGGGTATGGACGACAAGGCCATCACGGGGGCGGCGGTGCGGGAACTCAGGGCCGACGTGCTGTGCCTGGAAGAGGTGGAGAACGTCGATACGCTCAAGCATTTCCGCGCTCAAGCGCTGGGCGGGCGCACCGAGTACCCGTACGTCGCGGGGGTGGACGGCAACGATCCGCGGCTGATCGACATCGCGGTGCTGTCGAAGCTGCCGATCACGCGTATCCGCTCGTACCAGCACCTCATGGATCCCGTGACCCCGACGGCACCGCTGTTCTCCCGGGACTGTCTCGAGGTCGACATCGAGGTCGGCGTGGGCCAGGGGCGGAGCACGCCCGTGACGCTGTTCGTCAATCACTTCAAGTCCATGCGCGGCGGACGCGCGCAGACCCGGGAGAAGCGGGAGCGGCAGGCCGGGAAGGTGAGGGAGATCGTCACCGACCGCTTCGGGAGCGAGGCTCCGGGCGACCGTCCGTTCGTGGTCCTGGGCGATCTGAACGACTATCTGGAGACGGACGCCGACGGGGGTTCCGGGATCGGTCGGATCGTCAACTGGGACCAGGTCGAGAACGTGGTGGCCCGCCTGCCCGAGGGTGACCGGTGGACGCACTACTGGGACGACGGCGAAGCATACCGGCAGCTGGACTACGTCCTCCCGTCGGTCTCACTCGCCCGGGCAGCCCCGCACGCGCTGCCGGAGATATTCCGCAAAGGCATGCCGCTGCGTGCCGTCAAATACACCGGCCCCCGGTTCCCGGGCGTGGGGCACGACAAACCGAAGGCATCGGACCACTGCCCCGTCGTCTTCGATCTGGAAGTGCAGCAAGCGGGGGCATGAGACATGCCCGAGTTTGCGATCAAGTGATCACGTCGTCTTCACGTGGTCAATGAATCAACCGTCGTTCCTCTCGCACAGGAGGTGTCCTATGACCAGGACCCGCCACGTCAATTGCATCATCCCCCCGCATCTTCTCGACAAGCTCCTGGGCAGCGACGACAGTGAGGTACGCAAGGCCGCCCTGGACACCTTGCTGACGACGACGCGGTTGCGGGGTGAGCGGTCGGTCCGGGCGTCCTTCGCCGGTGCGGCCGCCGCCGGGAACGGCCGGCGGACGGTGTTCGACTGCCGGCAGGGACGGTTCCTCCCCTTCGCTGTTCTGGCGCGGACGGAGGAGGGGCCGGCGTCCGGGGACGAGTCCGTGAACCGGGCGTTCGACGGACTCGGCACAACGCGGGACTTCTACCAGAAGGTGTTCCAGCGCAATTCGCTCGACGGCCTGGGCATGCGCCTGGACGGGTACGTCCACTTCGACGCGAGTTACAACAACGCGTTCTGGGACGGACGGCAGATGGTCTTCGGTGACGGGGACGGACGGATGTTCACCGACTTCACCGGGTCCATCGACGTGATCGCCCACGAGCTGACCCACGGGGTCACCGAGTTCACCGCGGGGCTCGCCTACCACCACCAGTCCGGGGCTCTGAACGAGTCGATCTCCGATGTCTTCGGAACGCTGGTCAAGCAGTGGTCGTCGAACCAGTCGGCGGAGACGGCGGACTGGCTGATCGGGGCCGATGTGTTCACCCCGGGGATCGACGCCGACGCGCTGCGGTCGCTGAAGGCTCCGGGGACGGCGTACGACAACGCCCTGCTCGGCAAGGACCCGCAGCCCGACCACATGAGCAAGTTCGTCAACCTGCCGAACACCGAGAGAGGCGACTACGGCGGGGTGCACATCAACTCCGGCATCCCGAACAAGGCGTTCTACCTGACCGCCATACGCATCGGCGGATTCGCCTGGGAGGCTCCCGGACTCATCTGGTACGAGGCGCTCAAGGCTTCCAGCATCGAGAGCAAGTTCCAGGAATTCGCGGACACCACCTACCAGAAGGCCGAAGAGCTGTACGGCTCCGGCAGCGCCGAGCAGCTGGCCGTGCTGGCGGCGTGGCAGGAGGTGGGGATCCAGATCAGCGGGGTCCCGGCCGGGGTGGCCCGGGCACGCAGTCTCGCGGCCGGCCGGGACGGCGGTGTGGGCCGCGAGGACGGCCTCGCGGCGTTGAGCAAGCAGGTCGGGGCACTCGCCGCCCAGGTGAAGGAGCTGAGCGAGGACATCACCGCGCTGAAGGCGATGAGGTGACCGCGGCCGGTTGACACCGGTCCGGTCCTCGGCGGCCGGCACGGCCCGTACCGGCCGGCTCGGCCGACCCCGGGAGGCTGTGCACGATGAAGGTGACTCTGGCGAGGCACGGCGGGCTGGCGGCTGCGATCCACCTGCGCCGGCCGCCCAGGGTGGTGGACACCGATGCCCTCCCCGCGAGCGCCGCGGCGGAGCTGGGCCGGCTGGTGGCGGCGGCTGTCCCCGGTGCGGCCGGGCAGGAGGGTCCCGGCCGCGCCAGGGACGCGATGAGTTACACCATCACGGTGGAGGAGGGCGGCCGCTCGACCGAGCTGACCCAGTCGGACACCACCATGTCGCCGGAGTTCGCGGCCCTGCTCAGCTGGCTGGAACAACACCTCGCTCCGCAGTGACGGGCGATGCCCCTTCTCGCCTCACCCGCCGGGCCGGGCCGTCTCGCCGCCGGCCTTGTCGACGGCCGCGCGCATGAGGCGCCGGGCGCGTGCCGGAGCGCTGTCATCGCCGAGGAGTTGGATCTCCTGGTTGGCGGCCATGGCGATGCCGGTCAGGGTGGACACGACGTCGTCGGGGTCCTGGTCCGGGTCGAGTTCGCCGGCGGCTTGCGCCGTCACGGTCTGCTCGCGCAGGAAGTTCCGCCAGCGGGTCACCGTCTGCAGGAGGTAGGCGCGCAGCTCGCCCGGCTGTCCGTCGAGTTCGCAGGAGGCGGCCGTGACGAAGCAGCCGTTGGGGAAAGGGCCGTTGGCGAGGTAGTCGCACCATGCGTCGATCACCGTATGGAGTCGTGCCAGGCCTGGAGCTGCGGCACGGCTCGGGGTCACCACGGCCTCGGTGAACATCTCCACCGCTTCGGTCAGGGCCGCGCTCTGCAGGGCGCCTCGCGAGCCGAACGGGCCGACCACCCCTGCCTTGCTCATGCCGAGGGCGTCGGCCAGCGAGCCGATGGTCAGTCCTGACAGTCCCACGCTGGACGCCTGAGTCACCGCGACGCGGACGATGCGGTCGCGGGTGCGCTGGGCTTCCTGGGCGGATCTCCTCATACCCCTGATTTTAGCGAACCCTCGTATGCTAATTTGGCGAACGATCGTCCGCTAATTGCGACCGAAGGGGAGGACGGATCACATGCGTGTCCGATGGCTGGGGTGGGCCGGAGTGGAGATCGAAGCGCGGGGTGAGAGCCTGGTCATCGACCTGCTCGGCCAGCCCGAGGGCGTTCTTGAGGGGAGTGGCGTCACGGCACCGATGCCCAAGGTCACCGCGCCACGCGCCGAAGGCGAGGTGCTCGCCGGGTTGTGCACCCATCTCCACCGCGACCACACGGACGCCGGCGCCCTGGCCCGGGCACTGCGTCCCGGCGGGGCGGTCCTGCACCCGGAGTCGTTCGGCGGTGACGACCACGAGAACCTGTGGATGCTCAAGTCCGAAGCCGAACTGACGGCGTGGAAACTGCCCCGACAGCCCATGGAGCCGTGGGGGACGACGACGATCGGGCCGTTCTCCGTCGCGGCCGTACCCGCGGTCGACGGGCTCGGCGACCCCCAGGTGTCCTGGGTGGTCGAGGCCGACGGCAAGCGCGTGATCCACCTGGGCGACACCATGTTCCACGGGTACTGGTGGCGCGCCGCCCATCGGTACGGCCCCTTCGACGCCGTACTGACCCCCGTCAACGGACCGACCGTGTGCTTCCCGCACTGCCAGCCGGCGAGCCCCCTCCCCGCCGCGCTGGACGCCCGGCACGCGGCCGTCGCCGCGCGCCTGCTGGGAGCGAAGACCGCGATACCGATGCACTACGACGGATTCCACATCGACGGCGTCTACACCACCCGGCCCGAGGAACTGACCCGCTTCCTCGACGCGGCGGACGGCGAACCGTACGAGGTCCTGGCACCCGAGCTGGGCGAAGAGGTGACGCTGTAGCGACTCCCCCGGCGCCGTACGACCTGGTCATCCCCGTGGGTCGGCGGCGCCGGTGGGAGACCGGCGCGTCGGCCGGGCATTCACACGGGGCGGCATACCTCCCGCGCACTCCTGTTGATCATATGACCAATTCGTTGTTGTGCTTCGGACCGCGTGCCGTGCGGACATCACAAGGGTGACTTCGTCTTCCCCGGTGAGGAGGCCGCATGGTGCGGGTGGAACGTCTACTGGCCGACTGCCTGGACGACGCGCGGACCGAGCCGTTCGGTGCCGTTCCCGTCGCCGCCCAGGACGCCGGTTACGCGGCGGCCCGCCGGACCTTCCTGGCAGCCGGTCTCCACGCCCTGCGCGCGCACACGCCCGACGCCGGGTGGGTGCAGCTCAACCTGGCCTGCGCGCCGTCCGCCACGGGGACGCTGCCGTACGGGCAACTCACCACCACCGCCCGCGAGTTGACCGCCTCCGGACAGGCGCGCGAGTTCTTCTTCATGCACAAACCCCCGGGCCTGCGCGTGCGGTTCCTCGCGGCACAGCCGTCCCGGGCGGGCGAGCTGTGTGACGTACTGCTGCGGCGTCTTGAGCCCGGGCGGCAGGACGGCACGTGGGCGCCGCCCGTGACCGGTGTGTACGAGCCCGAGACGTATCTCTTCGGCGGGCCCCGCTCGATGCCCTGGGTGCACGCGCTGTTCACCGCCGACTCGCGCGCCTGGCTGGACGTCCACACCGTCGCGGCCGGTGCCCCGGCACCGCCGTCCTGGCGGGTGTCGCTGGCGCTGCTGCACGCGGTGTTCGACGGCCTGGACATCGTCGGCTGGGAGCACCGCGGGGTCTGGCAGGCCGTCCGGGAGGAGACCGGTCGACGGCTGCCCGGAGGGCTCGGCGAACCGGACCTGCGACGGGCCGCCGCCGGGATCCGCGCCTGGTGGGAGCTGAGCCCCGGCGCCCGGCTCGACGCGCTGCCCAAGGGCTGGCGGGACGTCGTGGGCGAGCACGTCCAGGCGGTGGGGCGGGCCGCGGAGCGCTGGCGTACCCACTACTTCGCCTCCGGCGAGGCCACGATCGGCGCGCGCCGGGCCGCCGCCCACCACGTGATCTTCCACTGGAACCGGGGCGCGCTGTCCACCGCACGCCAGTGCCTGCTCACCGAGGCGCTCGCCGCCGACGCCCGCGAGGGGGTGGAGTGAGCATGGGGCACGTACCGGCACAGGCGGCGGACACCGGTGGCGCGCTGCTCGGGGCCACGGCGCTGCTGCGGGTGGGCGGGATGCCCGGCGCGGCCTGGACGGCCGGCGCCGCCGACCACCTGTTCGAGAGCGCCGCCCGGCAGGCCGACGCCGCCGAGCGACTCGCCGTACGGGCCGGTGCGCTGGCCGACCGGCTGGGCGATGAGGTCGTACCGCACCCGTTGCTGGCTGCCGCCGACCGGGGTGCCGTACTCGCCCTGCGGCGGCGCCTGCACTCCGGCGCGGCCCCGCGCAGGCCGGACTGCCTGGTCCTCGAGCACTCTCCCGCCGTGCCCGCGGATCTCGCGCAGCGGGCCCGCGCCCTGCTGGACGAGTCCGAGGCCGCCGAGGCGGCGGTTGCCGCGCTGCGGCAGGCGGTCGCGGCGGAACAGGAGCGTCTCGCCGAGCAGGCCTGGCGTACGGCGTGTTCCAGCCCGGTGATGCGGGCGTTCGTGGACAGCGCCGCCCCCGGACTCGCCGACGACGTCGAACGGCGGCTCGCCGAAGGGCAGTCCTGGTCGGGCAAGCAGTTACGCAAACGCGCCGCCTACCTGTGGCGCGTCGTGGGCCGGGCCGCGGTGAAGACCACGCCCCGCGGCTGGGCGGGCCAGATCGCCGCGCTCCCGGTGACCGGCGGGCGCAGCGGATGTCCGCCGCTGCTCGCGCCCGGTACCCCGCTCGGTGCCCTGGCCGCGATCGCCGTGGAGAACGTGCACCTCGTCCGGGCCCGCACCGCCCCCGCCGACCTGCGCACCGCCGGCCCGGACACCCTGCTGGCGCCGACACCCCTGCACTTCGCCGAACCTCCCGCCACCGCGCCCGGCGACGCACCGGGCCAGGTGCGCTGTTACGTCGTGCATCCCGGCGAACCCGGCCGGCTCCGGCAGATCGTGCTGCGCCGCACCCCCCTGCTGGAAGGGGTGCTGGCCCTCCTCGCCGACGGGCCGCGCCCCCTGGACGAACTGGAGCGGGCACTGGCGCCCCTGTCCGCGCCGCCCGGCCGGCCGCCCCTGTCCCCAGGCGTGCTGCGGGGGTTCCTCCAGCATCTGCACGGCCTGGGCCTGCTGCAGGTCTGCCAGGCGCCCCGGCACCACCACAGCGGCTGGGTGGAGGCCGGCACGGTCACCGCCACCGGTGCCCTGCCGAGGCCGACGGCGGGCGGCGGATCCGACGCCTGGTTCCTCGACTCCTACCGGCGCCTCGGAGCCGACGCCGCCGTGCCCGCGGCGGCCGTCGCACGCGTGCGGCGCGGGCTGCGGATCGCGGCCCGGATCGCCGCCCTCCGGGAAGCCGACCACCCCGCCGACCCCGCTGAACGGCAGCCCGCGCCGACCGGACTGACCGAACAGGCGCGGCCCCTCAGCGAGATACTCGCCGACCGGCTGAGCGCCGACGAGCCGCCGCCCGCCCCCCGCCGCTACCCCGGCTGGTCCCCCGCCCGCGACCCCGGCGGCGGCTACGCCCGGCTGCTGGACCACCTGGACGCCGCCGCCCGCAGTGGCGCGGCATGCGTCGACCTCGACCACGCGCTGCTGGACGCTCTGGGCGCACCCCGCGCCGACGACGCACTGCCACCCTGGCCGGTCGACTGTCTGCTGCGCCCGCTGGCCCCCTCCGCCGGCAGCGGCCCCGTGGCCGTCCTGGAGACCGCGTCGGCCGCCGGGGTGCTCGACGCCCGGTTCGCCGGCGGACTGCGCGCCCTGCACTGCGGCTACGGCAACGACGACGCCTACCGCGCCTTCCTCGCCGCCGTCGAGGAGCGCACCGGTGTCCGCTTCGTCGACCTGCTCGTACCGCCGCTCACCGAGCGGTCCGCCAACGCCGTACGCCGTCCCGTCACGACCCGCTGGTGGACCGGCGACCCGGACCCCACGCCGTACTACGGCGCACCCGGCCGGCACGCGCGCTACCTTCCGCTGGACCGCATCAGCCTGCGGCACAGCCGCGGCCGGATCGTCGCCGAGGCGGACGGCCGGCGCATCATCCCCGTGTACCACGCCACCCGGTCCCCCGCCCCGCCCTACGACACCCTCGTACGCCTGCTGCTCGCCGCGAGCCATCCCGCCGCCTCGTACCTGGTGCGCCTGGACGCGCTGGAGGCGGCCCTGCCCGACCGGGCCAGGCTGCCGCGGCTGACGGCGGGCGGCGATCTCGTCCTGGCCCCCGCCACCTGGCGGATCGACCGCGGCCGGCTGTGGCAGCCGGGCGACGACCTGTTCGCCAAGGTCCGCACGCTCGCCCTGCTGAGGCGGAGTGCCGGTCTGCCCCGGCACGCGTTCGCGCGCACCGCCCCCGGCGGCAAGCCGGTCCCCGTCGACTTCGCCTCGCTGACGGCCCTCCACCAGATCGAGCGGCTGTGCGCCCGGGAGGCGGGCACCGCGCTGCTGGTGGAGGAGATGCTGCCGGCACCCGAGGACCTGCTGCTGCGCGACCCGCTGCACGGTGGCGCGGCCGTCGCCGCGCAACTGCTGCTCCGGCTCCCCCACGACCAGAGCGCCGGCCGGCTCGCCGCAGCCGCCGCGGACACTCTGGCCGTCGGGGGCCGGCACGACGTCCCCGGCCCGCCCGCCAGGCGGGCTCCCGGGGCGGTCCACAACCGATGAGTGAAAGGGGAAGTCCCATGCCCGCCAACGAACTCACCGAACTCGACACCCTGATCAGCGACCTCGAAGAGCGGATCACGAGCGAGGACCTGCCGACGGCCGCCGCGTACAGCGAGGGCTGTAGCGGCGTGTGCACGATCATCGTCTGCAACACGGTCGTGATCTGCTGATCCGCCCGAGGAGCCGCCCGCCCGGGAGGGCGGCTCCGCCCCGGCCCGTACGCAGGCGAGGAGGACGATGGCGCACGACACGACCGCACCGGTCACCCCGCTCGACGACGTCCACGGCTTCGCCGTCCGCTACCTGCGGGAGTGGACCTCGGCACCCGGGAGCGGCGGGCACCGCTGCGACCCCGGGATCCCGGTCCTGGCCCACCTCGTCGCCGACGGGCAGGCGGCGCCGGCCGCCGTGGCCGTGTGGTCCCGCACGGCCGGACGCGGGCCCTGCCACCCCGCCCTGTACGACGGAGGCCTGGCCGGCACGCTCGTCGGCCTGCGCCTGGGCGCCCGCGTCCACCCCGGGCTACGGCCCGCCGCGGACCGGCTCGCCGCCCACCTCGGCGGGCGCCCGCCCCGGTACCGCACCCACACCGTCGCCTTCCCCGACTACGACCTGATCTCCGGCCCCTCCGGCACCCTGCTCGCCCTGTGCACGGCCGAACCGACGGACCCCCCGCCGCGGCCGCTCGCCGAGCACCTGGCGCTCCTGTGCGACGAGGACGAACTGGGACGGCTGCGCACCGGACACTACGCGGACCACCCGCACCTCGCGTGGGTGCACGGCCGCGTCAACACCGGCATGGGGCACGGCGTCGCCGGAGTCGTCACCGCGCTCACCGCCGCGCTGCGCCGCACCAAAGCGGACACGGACCTCGCCGCCGGCCTCGCCGCGGCGCTCGGCCGGGCCACCCGCTGGCTGGTCCGGCAGGCGTACGACGACGAGCGGGGCATCCGCACCTGGCCCGGCGCCGGACTCGACCGTCCGCCCGCACGCCGGGCCCACCCCCGCCAGGCCTGGTGCTACGGCACCCCGGGGGTCGCCTGGGCACTGTGGGACGCCGCCGACGCCCTCGGGGACGCGGTGGCCGCCGACTGGGCCGCGACCGCCTTCACCACGCTCGCCGAGCACTACGACGAGACCTTCCACCTCTACGGCGACGCCCCCGCCGACCGCCTGGGGCTGTGCCACGGCGCTGCCGGGGTACTGGCCGTCGCCGACGCCTTCGACCGCCACGCGCGGCTGCCCGCCGCCGCCGCGCTCAAGCACCGGCTCGTTCACCACCTGACGGCCCGCCTCGCCTCCGCTCCGCCGGCCGCCTGGCCCACCGACCTGCTGACCGGCCTGCCGGGCGCCCTGTCCGCACTGCTCACCACCGCCCACGGGGCCCCCCGCACCTGGCTGCCCTGCCTGGGACTGCGCTGACGCACACCGACGCGAGCCGAGCCCCGCTCGGTCCGTCGAGTGGTCTGGCTCACATATCGTCACAGTGGCTGAGCACGCGGTGTCTTGTGGCCGCCCCATGAAGAACGTCTGCCGATGAAAAGGAACTTGCCGTGGACGCACGTGTGAAGGACGGAGGCCGGCAGGCCGGCGGCGAAGGAGAAGGGCGAGACGTGAGCGACCGTGCCGCCGGCCCGGCGACCGAAACGTTTCTGGAGCACCGCAACCTGCTGTTCACCGTCGCCTACGAGATGCTCGGATCGGCTGCCGACGCGGAAGACGTCCTGCAGGAGACCTGGTTGCGCTGGGTCGAGGCCGACCTGGGGCAGGTGAGCGATCCCCGCGCCTACCTGGTGCGGATCACGACCCGGCAGTCGCTCAACCGGCTGCGCACCATGAAGCGCCGCAGGGAGGCGTACGTCGGCCAGTGGCTGCCCGAACCGATGCTCACCGCGCCGGACGTGGCCGAGGACGTCGAACTCGCCGAGAGCCTGTCGATGGCGATGATGCTCGTCCTCGAGACGCTCTCACCGACCGAGCGGGCGGTGTTCGTGCTGCGCGAGGTGTTCGACGTCGGCTACGCCGAGATCGCCGAAGCCGTCGGCAAGAGCCCGGCCGCCGTCCGCCAGATCGCGCTCCGGGCCCGCCGCCACGTCGACGCCCGCCGCCCTCGTACACCGGTCTCCCCGCGCGCCACCCGGGCGGCCGTGGAGTCGTTCCGGCACGCGCTGGAGACCGGGGACCCGCAGCGCCTCCTCGACGTACTCGCCCCGCACGTCGTCCTGATGAGCGACGGCGGCGGCCTCAAGCGGGCCGCGCTGCACCCGGTGATCGGCGCCGAGAAGGTGGTCCGCTTCTACACCGGCGGCGCCCGCGACCCCGAGGTCACGATCAGCTGCGAGCCCACCGTGGTCAACGGCCACCCCGCGCTCCTCGTACGGCGGGACGGGGAACTCGACGGCGTCATGGCCGTCCGCGTCGAGGACGCCCGCATCACCGGCCTCTACTACGTCCGCAACCCGCAGAAACTGACCCGCATCGCGTCCGAGACCGCGCTCACCCTGCGGTGAACACCGGATGCCCCGGACACCACCCGTCCTGTCCACCACCGCACACCACTCGACAATGGGGGGAACACACCATGGCTTCGCAGACGACGGCACACCACCGCGGCCAGACGTTCCTGAAGGTCTCGATCGCCCTGCAGACCCTGGCGCTGTTCTTCCAGGCCACCACCGCCGGACTGCTGCTTTCCTCCTCCCACGGCGAGGCACTGCACAGCGTCGGTGCCCGCGTGATGTACGGCGCGTCGATGCTGTACGTGCTCGCCGCGATCCTGGCCTGGCGACCGGGCGGCGCGGCGCCCCGCCCCATCCTGTACGCCTCGGGCTTCCTCGTCCTGGCCTCGGTGCAGGTCGTACTGGGCATCGCGCACATGCCGTCGCTCCATGTCCCGTTGGGAGTCCTCATGTTCGGCCTGAGCACACTCGCACTGGGGCAGGCGCCGGCCGCGTCCTTTCCCTGGGTTCCGGATGACGCCGAACGGCTGCTGGAGTAGAGATGCGGCACTCATCTGCCGGCAAACCCCTGCCCTGAGGCTTCCTGGGCTGCCATGACCTCGTCGCCGTGCTCGAAGGCCCATGCGCCGACGGCGTCGATGGGTGCCAGATCAGATCGGCGGCGCGCGTGGTCCCGCCCTCGCCCTGTGCGTCGGTGCGCAGCCGAGCCGAACGGCGGGTGAGCTCCGCGTCGCCGCCCAGGTCGTTCAGGGCCGCCCGTAGCGCCTCGGCGGTGGCGTCCGCGGTGATCAGCGGGGCCGGCACACGATTTACCGTCGGCCCCGCAGCCGGCCCCCTTGCGTCGGCTCTCGTCCCGTACTCGTACCCTCTTCCGCGTACGACGGCTGATGGTGTGCGAAAGGCGACGGGGGCATGAGCGAGTTCGGGGCGGCGGCGGGGACCGTGCCGGGTGGGGCGGTGAGCGGGAAGCGGGCGTGGAGTCCAGCTCGCAGGGCGGTCGACTCGTTGGCGTGGGCCGTGGCGGTCCCGCTGCTGCTGCTGTTCGGAGCCGCGGTGGCGCAGTGGGTGACCCTGGTCGGGGTGGTGGTCGTCCTGGCCGTCGTCGCGGTCGCGACGTGTCTGGTCGGCGGGGTGTGGCATCGGGCCGGGGCGGCCACGCTGGTGGCGGTGTCGGGTTTCGCGCTGACGCTGTTCGCCGGGCCGGCGGTGTACGAGGGGTACATGCGGACGGTGGGCGAGCCGGTGGACGCGGTCGTCGTGAACGTCGTCGACCTGCACCGCGAGCACGGCGCCGACATGATGTGCACGGTCCGTGAACTGGGCGGCGAACGGCGCACGTTCGAGGTCTCCCAGATGCAGAACTGCTTCGGGCAGGCCGGGAAGGGCGACCGGATCACGGTGCGCGAGGACCCGCTGGGTCTGCTCGATCCGTGGCTGCCGTACGGGCCCGAGGACCAGGACACCAGCGAGATCACCGCTGCTACGACGATCGGGCTGACCGTGCTGGTCGGGGCGTCCGTCTTCTACGGCGGGCAGCGGCGGCGCAACCGTTAGCCGCCGTGGACGAGGGGGTCATCGGCCGTCGCGGCGCCACTCGTAACGCCAGGCGGCGCCGAGGTGGCGCTCCTCGTCCGGGTGGCCGGGGCGGGGCGGGCCGAGGCGGCGTGCCCCTTCCACGCAGCGTTCGTCGTCGTGGAGGGCGAGTCCGTACACGGCGACGGTCTGGACCCGCCGGTCCCTGTCGTCCAGCAGGGCGGCCAGCGCGTCGGCGAGGTCGGGATCCCGGCCCTTTCCCTCTGCGACCGTGAGGCCGGCGTACTGCCGTACCACTGCCTCCTTGTCGGTCATCAGCTCCAGTAGCGCCTCACGGACGGCGTCGCAGAAGACCGGTGGTGCGGGCCAGGTGCTGAACGCCTGGGCCACCGCCCGCCGTACCCGGACGTCGTGGTGGCCGGCGTGGGGCAGGAGCGCTGCGTTCGCGCGGGGGCCGGGGTGCTCCCCGAGGGCGACCAGCACCTCGGTGAGCACGGTGAGGTCCGCCTCCTCGGCCGACCAGTCGGTGAAGATGTCCAGGGCGGGCCCGGCGAACGCGTCCTCGTCGCTGTCGTCGAAGAGGTGGGTCAGCCGTAGCACCTCGGCACCGAACAGTCGGCGGGACGGGTCCGGATGGGTGCGCAGCGCCGCGGCGGCCGTCCAGGTCTCCTCGTCACGCCGGTGGGCCAGGAGGATGGCGGCACTTCCCCATGCCGTGTGGTCCTGGTCGGGGTGGGCCAGCGCACGGCCCATCAGGTCCTCGAAGGAGGCGCGGATACGGAGCAGTTCCTCCAGGCGCGTGAGGATCGCCGCGTGCCCGTCCCGTACGGTCGTCCCGCCGAGGGAGACCTCGTGGACGCTGTTGAACTCGTCGTCCTGGACCCGGGTACGGCCGACGGAACCCGCGGCCCCTGTGCGGCGGCGCAGCTCGCCCTCGACCCCCGTCTCGTACCAGTGACGCGCCAGGTCCCGCATCTCCAGCAGCTCCGGCCTGCCGTACAGTCCCCGCACCCTGCCGTCCAGGAGCACCTCGGCCAGCGCCGGCGACCCCCAGTCGACCGCCGCGCGCAGCGGGAGCGGACCGTCCGGCCCGCACCGCCCGGCATCGGCACCATGGTCGAGCAGCAGGTGCGCGATGGCTGCGGAGCGGGACCGGGCGGCCAGCCAGAACGCGGGCGTTCCGTGCGCGTCGCACACGTCGGGGTCGCCGCCCTCCAGAAGAAGCCTCCTCACCAGGCCGATGTCGCCGACGCGAACCGCGGCGATCAGGGGAAGCTCGCCGTCCGCCGCGCCGCTCGTGCCCGCACCCGTACCCATGGCTCTCCCCCGTCGCGTTCCCGTTGCCCGTGAAGTCTAGGGAGGTGGGATGCACACCCGGGCGCCCTGTCGCGGGAGGTAGCAGGCGGTGATGCGGCGGGGTGTGTCCGTGGCGAGCATCGGCGTGGAGTGGTAGCTGCCGGTCTTGGCGGGGTCGGTGTCCTGCGCACTGAACCGGTCGCCTGCCAGGCTGATGACGAGCCGGTCCCCGGGCCGGGAGAACCACATCCGGCCCCAGGCCGCCCCGCACTCCTTGGCGTAGCGGACCTCGAACACAGCGCCGTCGGCGGTGCGTTTCCTGGCGACGGTCTCCGAAGCGCCCGTACACCACGTCGCCTTGGCTTCCTCGCCCTGACAGGCCCGGCCGGTGCACAGGGGGTGCGCGGTCGCGAGGTCCGGCGCCGGAAAGTGCCGTGCGGCAGGGCGGCCCAGGGTGTGACCCAGCCACCAGGTGAGCGGGAGGGTGAGGGCGGCCACCAGGGCGGCCGTCGCCGCCACCGTGCGCGGGGCATGGCGTCGCCGGGTGGTCCCGGCCGGTCGCTCCGGGTCCTGCCGGGTGTCGTCGTTGCGCTGTGCGGGGAGGCGGTGGGGCGGAGCGGGCTGCTCCGGGTGACTACGGCGGGGTGTGTGCGGCCGTGGTGGCGCCGCCTCGGCCGCAGGAGCGGGGCCCGTCGGTGTTCGGTCGGGGTGCTTGCCCCAGGTGAGGTCGGCCAGTTCCCACAGGGCGAGGACCGGGGCGGCGGGCTGCTCGATGAAGCGGCACATGGCCTCCACCGCCTGGCGCGGCGGCAACGCGCTGCCGTTCAGGCACCGCTCCCACGACGACTTGCTGTACGCCGTCTGCTTCGCCAGCACCGCCAGGCTGACACCGGCGTGGTCCTTCAACTCCCGCAGCCTGGTGACGAACCGCACGCTCTCCGGGCTGAGTGTGTTCGGCAACGGTTTCCACGGCATCGTCCCGCTCACCCCTCCCTGCGCAGCACGGGCCAGGTGTCCTGCCCGACGATCCCGTCGTTCACCACTCCGGCATCCTCCTGGGCCCGGCGGACGGCGTCGCGGGTGGCGAGGTCGTACAGGCCGTCCAGCGGTCCGGTGTCGTAGCCGCGATGGTCGAGCAGGCACTCCGCTTCGGCCACCCACTCGTCGTAGTAGCCGAGTCCGATCGTCTTCTTCCACGTCCGGCTGTAGCCCGCGTACAGCGCGCCCTCCTCCGACCGCACCTGGCAGTGCACGAGGGGGAGCCGGGTCTCCGGCGTCGCCTCCTGGCCCGCCGCGCGGCCCAGGAAGGTGCCCGTCAGCGCGGCAGCGGCGAACGCCGCCGTCACCGCCAGCGCGAACCCGCCGCGCCCGACGCCGTGGCGCCCGGCACGGCACCCGCCCTCCTCGTCTTCGTCCTCGGCCTTGCCCACTCGGCCGTCGTAGGCCGTGCCGTCCTCCCCGCCGGTGGCGGACGCGTCCCAGACGGTCCGTGCGACCTCCCGCAGGGCCAGGAGCCGGACCGGATCGGTGCCGCTCAGCTCGCACAGGGCCTCGACCGCGCGCTGTGACGGCAGTGCCCGTCCGGCCAGGTATCTCTCCCACGACGATCTGCTGCACCCGGTCTTGGTCTCCAGCGCGGCCAGACTCAGCCCACTGCGGTCCTTGAGCCTGCGCAGATGCGAAACCAGCTGCCGGACGCTGGGTTCGGTCCCTTCGGGCAGCGGCTTCCAACGCGGCATTCCCACCCCCGGTGCGTCCCGACGTCGCTCGCTCGCAGCCCCACTCTTACCGAAAGCGATCCTGCGCACACAAATCGTGACGCCCGCCGGTGCCCGCGCGAGCGCTCCGTCCCGGGCTTCCCGCAGCCGTCCCGCGCATCCCGCGCCACCGTCCCTGAGGGGGTCGTCCGCGCAGGTCAGTGCGCGGGACGTCCCGCCTCCACCTCACCCCCGGGCAAGTCCTGGCCGGGACGGCGGCGGCACGGACACGATCGGGGCCACCGGCAAGGCGAGACACCACTCGCGACCGGTCCCTTCACCTCACCGAAAGGACGATCCTGTGACCGTCAAGCACCTCGCACACCGTGGGTACGCCGCCGTGGTGGCCGTCGCCGCGGCGACCGCCGTTCTCCTGCCCGCCGCCGGCGCGGAGGCCAGCGGCACCAAGCTGACGCACGAGCAGGCGGCGGCCAGGCTGCGGTCGGCCGGCGTCAGCTGGACCTCCAGCGGCCACTGCTCCGACCGCAACCGGAAGACCTGCACCTCCTTCTCCCAGATCAACTCCGGCACCGTCGACGGCATCATCGCCTTCAAGCGGGCCGGCGGCTGCCGGATCACCATCACCGGCGGCACCGAGACCGGGCACGCCGGCGGCAGGTACAGCCACTGGAACGGCTACAAGGTCGACATCACGCCCACGACCTGCGTCACCCGCTACATCAAGGGCCACTACGACTACATCGGCAGGCGGGGCGACGGGGCGCCCATGTACCGGACCTCGGCCGGCAACGTCTACGCCAACGAGGGCAACCACTGGGACATCACCTACAAGTGACCGGCCCGCGTGACCTCCCGTCGCTCATCGCACACCCACCTCGCCACCTCGGCACCCCGAAGGAGTGATCCGCTCATGTCCATGACCTTGGCCGGGCGCATCCGGTCCACCGCCGTCGCCCTCGCCGCCGCGGCCGCGTTCACCGCCGTCCTGGCCGCCGCCCCGGACGGCCACGCCGCCCCCGTGGGCGCGGGCCGGCCGGCCGTCACCACGCTGACGTTCGTCCGCAACGCCGGCGACCCGCAGAACTCCCGGCTGACCGTGCTGCGCGACAACCGCACCGTGGCTTCCTACCGCGCCGGGTCCGGCTTCGGCGCCGGCCACCCCGAGGGGCGGGACGAGTGCGCCACGGCCCGGGGCTGGCTGCCCGCCGGCACCTACACCGTCGGCGCCCGGCACACCCGCTACAACGGTTCGGTCATCAAGGGATACGCCATCCCGCTGAGCGACAAGACCTGCAACAACGGCCGCACCAGGCGTACGGACCTGTTCATCCACAGTGAGATGACCCGTGACGGCGGACAGGGACGCCTGGAGAGCCGGCGCTGGGACGGGCCGTCCGACTACCGGTCCAACGGCTGCATCAAGCTCGCCCCCGGCGACATCAAGAAGCTGTTCACCGTCCTCGCCGACGGGCCGGCTCCCCAGCGGCTCATGGTCGTATGACCGGTCCTGTGACCGGTCACGGTCCGCGGGGCGCCGGGCGGAGGCCTCCCTCCCCCGGCGCCCTCGCCGACGTCCGGCTGGGTGCCGCGGACCGGTGGTGCGGTGCGTACCGCCGGCGCGCGCAGCGTACGCCGTGCCGTTCGAGTCCGCTTCCGCGCGCCCCGTTCCGCCGCCGGCCGAAGGTGTGCCGATCACCGGGCGGGTGTGCCGGCCGTGGCACTGTCGCGTGGTCGACGGGTCACTGGTGGCATGCCGGGCGGGCGTGCCGTGAGGTGGAGGGAGCGGTGGAAGTGGGACAGCGGGAGGCGGCCGTGGAGGTGGGGAGCCTGCGGACGGACCAGGCCGCGTACCGGGAGGCGTTCGGCCGGTTCCTCGCCGGGACGGACGAGACGATCCTCACCCGGGCCTACCTGCGAGGGATTGTCGAACGGCTCCCCGAGCGACGGGTGTTGGTGGACGTGGGCGCCGGCGACGGTACGACGACACGGCATCTCGCCCCCTGCTTCGGGCGCACGGTGTGCGTCGAACCGAGCGAGCCGATGCGGCGGGCACTGACGCGGGCCGTTCCGCAGGCCGAGGTGGTGGCCGAACCGGTCGGTGAGGCCCGGGTCGACGCACGGGCCGATCTGGCCCTGCTGTCCCACGTGTTGTACTACGTGCCGCGCGAGCAGTGGGCGGCGACGGTGGCCCGTGTCATGGAGTGGGTGGCGCCGGGCGGGGTGCTGCTGATCCTGCTGCAGGATCCCGACAACGCCTGCATGCGCATGGTGCACCACTTCACCGGTCGCCGTTTCGATCTGCGGGAACTCGCCGACGAGCTGACCTCCCTCCCGGCCGGTCTGGTCGGCGGCACCGGGCTGGACGTCGTACCCGCCTGTTATCGCAGCCGGGACCTGGACGAGACCGTGCTGGTCGCCGGCTTCCACCTCAGCGTCCCGGGTGGCCCGCCCGTGCCCCGGGAGGCGGTGGAGGCGTACGTGCGGCGGCACTTCAGCGACGGCGACGGCGACGGTGCCGGCGGATACGCCATGCGCCATGACCAGCACGCGCTGCGCGTCGAGCGGGGCCGCTGATACGTCGGCGGGGAGCGTCCGGGACGGCCGGGACGGGGTCGGTTACTGGCCGGTTCAAAGGGCTTTGTAAGATCCAGTCCGACCAACTCAAGCCAAAACTGGGGGATTACCACCCATGAACAAGCGCTTTTCCGCCCTGGCCGTCTCCGCGGTCATCGCCGGAGGCTTCCTCGTCACGTCGGTGCCCGCTCACGCCGCCACGCCGGCCGGCCACGGCGCGATCACGTCCAAGGCCACCATCACGTGCAACAAGAACCAGATGCGCCAGCAGATCGCCGACCTCAAGACCAAGGCCGCGAAGCTGAAGCAGCTGGGAGAGCGCGAGGCGGCCAGGAAGGCGCTCGCCGACGCGGCCGCCCTCGAGAGGAAGCTCGACGCGTGCATCAAGGCTGAGGACAACCAGAGCAAGCCGTTCCCCGGCTAGGTTTCCGGTTCCCTGTGTGGGGGGGGGGGGGCACCGCGTGTTGGGGGGGGGGGTGCAAAAGCCCCCCCGGGAAACACGAGAAGC
>NZ_JBVHVI010000005.1:0-30901 GCF_055564915.1 Streptomyces sp. NPDC028928 | reverse complement strand
CCCCGCCCCCCCCCCCCCTCCCCCCCCCCCTCCCCCCCCCCCCCCCCCCCCCCCCCCCCCCCCCCCCCCCCCCCCCCCCCACACGCTTGCCAGGGCACCTGGGAGTCACCCCCTGATCGCGTCCTCAGAACGCCCCCGCCAAGGAGGGTGCGTCGCCACCGCGTGCACGCGGCAGCCGCTCCCGGTACGCCGGTGCCTCGTGAGCCACCGCCCAGTAGGCCTCCTCCAGCTCCGGGAAGGCTTCGTCCAGTTCGGTCTCCGTGCGGGCCGCCAGCAGGAGGCGTACTCCTATGGGGTCGCCCTTCAGCGGGCGGATCGCGAGGTCGGGGCGGGGATGAGCGGTCGGCTGGCTGACCGTGACGACCTCGCCGGTGGCGGCCAGGGAGTACGCGGTGAGGTAGTCGCCGTGCAGTATCTCGGGCTTCAGGCCCGCCGCGCGCAGTACCCGGCACAGGCCGTCCCACTCACCGTCGACCGTGGAGTCGACCATCCAGCGGTCGCCGGCCAGATCGGCGAGGCTCACCTCCGGCCGGGACGCCGCGGGATGGTCCGCGGCGAGGGTGACGAACTGGGGTTCGCGCTCGACCAGCACGCGCAGGCAGAGGCTCGGAGGAATGCGCAGCGGACTGCCCTCGACCTCGTGCACGAAGGCCATGTCGAGCCGGCCGGCGGCGACCATGCCGAGCAGGGCGTTGGCGGACACGTTCATCTGCAGGGTCGGTTCGAGGCCCGGGCCCCGCGCTCTGAGCAGGCGCAGCCAGCCCGGGATGGCGCGGCTCGCCGTGGCGCCGATGCGCAGCTGGAATCCGCCGGCGGCACGGGCCGCCGCCGCCCTGGTGTCGGTGACGATCGCCGCGAACTCCGCGACCAGCGGCCTGGCCCGGCTCAGCACGGCCAGCCCCAGGGGGGTGGGGCGGCAGCCGGTCCGGGCGCGTACGAAGAGCTGGGCGCCGAGAGCGCGCTCGATCCGCCGTAGCTGCGTGCTCAACGAGGGCTGTGCCACACCGAGTTGCCGTGCAGCTTTGTGCAGGCTGCCGGTGTCGGCGATGGCGCAGAGAACGCGCAGATGCCTCACCTCCAGCTCCATGGGAGGAGCGTAGGGCGGGGCCGGGCACCACACCAGATGTTCAACTTCCAATGAACCTGACGAGTCGGCGGAGTCGGCCGAGCCGGCCACCGATAGCCCGGGGCTATCCCCGATTGCCATCATCCCCTGCCCCGTTGGCCTGCCCGACACTCACTGGCAACCGATCGTTCAACCCCACAGGACGAGAAGGAGCCCCCCATGGCGTCGTTCCGTACCAGCACCGGGTCGAAGAGATCCAGGAGACTCCTGGCCCTGGCACTCGGCCTCGGTCTGGCCTCCGCCGCGCTCGGCACCGCGAGCCCGGCGAGCGCGAACAGCACCGCCGACACCCCCACCCGCACCGCGGCCACCGGCTACGTGGGCACGGCAGAGAACGCCGGCACCAAGGCGTTCTTCGACGCCGTGCTGAAGTCGGTCGCCAAGAGGCGGGCCGAGCAGCCCTCCCTGAAGGTGGTGACGGTCTACTACAACGCCTCCCAGGCGCCGAGCTTCCGCTCCCAGATATCGAGCGCCGCCTCCATATGGAACAGCTCGGTGCCGAACGTCAAGCTCCAAGCCACCTCGGGCAGTGGCGACTTCGCCTACTACGAGGGCAGCGACCCGCGCGGTTCCTACGCCTCCACCAACGGCCACGGCCGCGGCTACATCTTCCTGGACTACGCGCAGAACCAGCAGTACGACTCCATCCGGGTCACCGCGCACGAGACCGGCCACGTGCTGGGCCTGCCCGACCACTACAGCGGCCCGTGCAGCGAACTGATGTCGGGCGGCGGCCCCGGCCCGAGCTGCACCAACCGGTACCCGAACTCCACCGAGCGGGCCAGGGTCAACCAGCTGTGGGCCAACGGCCTCGCCAAGGCGCTCGCGCAGGCGGGCAAGGCGGGCTGACCCCGCGAGCGGGACGGGCCGGCGGCCTGCCCGACCGTCCGGGCCGGCCGCCCTCCCCACAGCCCGGCCGCTCATCCCGGTACGGACCGCGGCACCGGCCCGCGGTCCGTACCCGTGTTGGTGTCCCCCCTTCCCCGCAGCCCCCTCAGGCGACCGCCGGCCTGCCGCCCTCCCCGGTCCCGTGGTGGATCGGCGTGTCCGAACCGGTCAGGGGGACGCCCGTGCCGCCCCGCCTGGTGGCGACGATCTCCGCGGCGATCGACAGGGCGGTCTCCTCCGGTGTGCGGGCGCCGAGGTCGAGGCCGATCGGCGAGCGGAGCCGGGCCAGTTCGCGTTCGGTCACGCCCTCCGAGCGCAGACGCCGGTTGCGGTCCTCATGGGTGCGGCGGGAGCCCATCGCGCCGACGAACGCGACCGGCATCCGGAGGGCCACCTTCAGCAGGGGTACGTCGAACTTGGCGTCGTGGGTGAGCACGCACAGGACCGTGCGGGCGTCGGTCGTGGTGCTCCGCAGGTAGCGGTGCGGCCAGTCGACCACGACCTCGTCGGCGTCCGGGAAGCGGTCGCGGGTCGTGAAGACGGGGCGGGCGTCGCAGACGGTCACGTGGTAGCCGAGGAACTTGCCGGCCCGGACCAGTGCCGACGCGAAGTCGACCGCGCCGAACACGATCATGCGCGGGGGCGGCACGTTCGACTCGACCAGCAGCGTCAGTCCGCCGGGGCAGTGCGAGCCTCCCCCAGACTCCTCCCGGGGGGACCCCCATCTCGCTCCGCTCACGGACAGGTCCACCGTGCCGGTGCGGCCCGCCTCCAGCATTGCCCGGGCTTCCTCCGTCGCCGTCCGGTCCAGGTCCGGGTGGCCGCCGAGTCCGCCTTCGGACGTGCCGTCGGGCCGGACCAGCAGGGCCCGCCCGAGGAGTTCGGCCGGGCCGCGGGCGACCCGGGCGAGGGCCGCCGGCCGGCCCTCGGCAGCCGCTGACAGAGCGGATGCGACGGCCGTCCGGGCGGGCGCCTCGCCGACCACCGGCGTGATCAGCATGTCGATCGTGCCGCCGCAGGTCAGGCCCACGGCGAAGGCGTCCTCGTCGCTGTAGCCGAACCGTTCGCGGATGCTTTCTCCGGTCCGGAGCGCCTCGCGGCACAGGTCGTACACCGCGCCCTCGACGCAGCCGCCGGAGACCGAGCCGATGGCGGTGCCCTCGCGGTCGACGGCGAGGGCGGCGCCGGGGCCGCGCGGTGCGCTGCCGCCCACGGACACGACGGTGGCGACGGCGAACTCGCGGCCCTCCTCGATCCAGTGGTGCAGTTGCGCGGCCAGGTCAAGCATCCGGCGCCCCCGTGGCGGCCGACAGGACGCGGTCCGGCCGGATGGGCAGGCTGCGGTGGCGTACGCCGGTCGCGTGCCAGACCGCGTTGGCGACGGCAGCGGCGGCGCCGACGATGCCGATCTCGCCGATGCCCTTGATCCCTACGGGGTCGTCGGGGTCGGTGTCGTCGATCCAGTCGGCCTCGATGCGGGGTATGTCGGCGTGGGTGGCGACGTGGTAGCCCGCGAGGTCGGCGCCGACGTGGCCGCCGGAGGCGCGGTCCCGGGCCGCCTCCTCGTGCAGGGCCATGGAGATGCCCCAGATCATGCCGCCCAGGAACTGGTTGCGTGCGGTCAGCGGGTTGACGATCCGGCCGGCCGCGAAGATGCCGAGCATGCGCCGCACGCGGACCTCGCCGGTGGTGACGTCCACGGCGACCTCGGCGAACTGGGCCCCGAAGGAGTGCCGTTCGGCGGGGGTGAGGGCGCCGAGGGCCTCGGTGGTGTCGGAGTGCACCGTGAGGCCCTCCGGGGGGATGTCGGCGCCGAGGGCCAGCCGTTCGCGGAGTTCGCCGGCCGCCGTCTTGACGGCCCAGGACCAGGAACGGGTGCCCATGGAACCGCCGGCGATCATCGCCGGGCCGAAGTCGCTGTCGCCGATGCGCATCCGTATGTGCTCCGGGGAGACCTGGAGGGCGTCCGCGGCGACCAGGGTGAGCGCGGTACGGGCCCCGGTGCCGATGTCGGCCGCGGAGATCCGCACGGTGAAGGTGCCGTCCGGATGCGCGGTCGCCGTCGCGGTCGACGGTGCGGCACCCGACGGGAAGGAGGCCGCCGCCGTGCCGGTGCCGAGCAGCCAGCGGCCCTCCCGGCGCAGTCCGGGCCGCTTGTCGCGGTCCGCCCAGCCGAACCTGCGGGCGCCCTCTCGGAAGCAGGCGACCAGGTTGCGGCCCGCGAACGGCAGGCCCGACACCGGGCCCGTGGCGGGTTCGTTGCGCAGGCGCAGCTCGATCGGGTCGATCCCGCACTTCTCGGCGAGTTCGTCGATCGCCGCCTCCAGCGCGAACGAGCCGGGTGCCTCGCCCGGGGCGCGCATGTACGTCGGGGACGGCACGTCGAGCCGTACGACGCGGTTGGCGGTGTGGTGGGCGTCGGCGTCGTACATCACCCGCGCCGCCCCGGCGCTCGGTTCCACGAACTCGTACACGGTGGAGGTGTGGTTGACGGAGCGGTGCTCCAGGGCGCGCAAACGTCCGTCGGGGTCGGCGCCGAGCCGGACCCGCTGGGTGGTGGGGCTGCGGTGGCCGGCCAGCGAGAACATCTGACGCCGGGTCAGGACGACCCGCACGGGCCGCTGGAGGAGGGTCGCGGCCATCACGGCGGCCACCTGGTGGGCGCGGACGCCCTTGCTGCCGAAGCCGCCGCCGACGTGTTCGGAGCGTACGCGGACGGAGGCCGGGTCGAGCGAGAAGAGGTTCGCGAGTTCGCCGGCGACCCAGGTGACGCCCTGGTTGGAGTCGATCACCTCCAGCCGTCCGTCGTCCCAGCGGGCGGTCGCCGCATGGGGTTCCATCGGGTTGTGGTGCTCTTCGGGGGTCGTGTACTCGGCGTCCACGACGACGGCCGAGGCCGCCAGTCGGGCGTCGAGGTCCCCCTTCTCCGTCACCGCCGGCATATGGCCGTCCACCGGGTGGGCGTCAGGGTGCTCGCCCGTGAACTCGACCTCGTGCGGCTCCTGTTCGTAGTGCACGACGAGCGCCTCGGCGGCCTCCCTCGCCTGTTCGGACGTCTCCGCGACGACGAGCGCGACCGGCCAGCCCAGGTGCGGCACCCGGTCGTGCTGGAAGACGGCGCAGGTCGGGTCGGGCGTGCCCAGCATTCCGGTGTAGTCGGTGACGAGGTGGGGGGCGTTGCGGTGGTCCAGGACGGCGAGGACGCCCGGCATGGAGAGGACGGGGTCGGTGTCGAGGGCGACGATGCGGCCACGGGCGATGGTGGACAGCACCAGCCAGCCGTGGGCGAGGTCGGCGAAGGGCACCTCTGCCGCGTAGCGGGCGGCTCCGGTGACCTTGTCCCGTCCCTCGACACGGATGTGGCCGGTGCCGACGGACGGCGCCTGGGCAGCTGTCGTTCCGGTGGTGACGGTGGTCATCGAGCGGTCTCCTCGGCGAGTTCGGTCAGGACGGTCACCACGAGGTTGCGGATGAGGTCCACCTTGTAGCCGTTGTCCGGCAGCGGCCGGGCCGCCGCCAGCTCGGCGTCGGCCGCGGCGGCGTAGGTCTCGGCGCCGGCCGGCGCACCGGTCAGGATCCGCTCGGCGGCACAGGCCCGCCACGGGCGGGAGGCGACGGCCCCGAAGGCCAGGCGCGCCTCCTGGACGACGCCGTCACGTATGTCGAGCGCGGCGGCGAGGGAGCCGATGGCGAAGGCGTAGGAGGCCCGCTCGCGCACCTTGCGGTAGCGGGAGTGGGCGGCGACCGGGGTGGGCGGCAGCGTGACGCCGGTGATCAGCGCGCCCGGCGGCAGGGCGGTCTCGCGGTGCGGGGTGTCGCCGACGGGCAGGTAGAAGCCGGCGAGCGGCAGCTCCCCGGGACCTTCCGCGGTTTCGAAGTGGACCACGGCGTCGAAGGCGGCCAGGGCGACGGCCATGTCCGAGGGGTGTACGGCCACGCAGTGCTCGGAGGCGCCCAGGATCGCGTGGTTGCGGTGTTCGCCGGTGAGGGCGGGGCAACCGCTGCCGGGCACACGCTTGTTGCAGGGGCGGCTGACGTCGGTGAAGTAGCCGCAGCGGGTGCGCTGGAGCAGGTTTCCGCCGACCGTGGCCATGTTGCGCAGCTGTCCCGACGCGCCGGCGAGCACCGCCTGGGCGAGCGCCGGGTAGCGGCGCCGGACCTCGGGGTGGGCGGCCAGGTCGCCGTTGGTGACGGTGGCACCGATGCGCAGACCGCCCTCGGGTGTCGTCTCGATCCGGTCGAGCGGAAGCTCGCGGATGTCGATGAGCCGTGCCGGCCGCTCCACACCGGTCTTCATGAGGTCGACGAGGTTGGTGCCGCCCCCGAGGAAGCGGGTGTCCGGATCGGCGTCGAGCAGTGCGACGGCGCCGACGACGTCGTGTGCCCGCTGGTAGTCGAACTCCCTCATGCCACGGTCTCCTTCGCGTCCGTGCCGACCTCCACGCGTCCTTCGTCCGTCCGGGCTTCCGCCGCGCGGGCCACCGCCTCCACGATCGAGACGTACGCGCCGCAGCGGCACAGGTTGCCGCTCATCCGCTCCCGGATCTCGTCGGCGGTCAGGGACGGCGGCCCCGCTTCGGGGCGGACGTCCTCGGTGACGGCGCTCGGCCAGCCCGCCGCGTGTTCCTCGATCATCCCGATCGCGGAGCAGATCTGGCCCGGTGTGCAGTAGCCGCACTGGTAACCGTCCAGATCGAGGAAGGCCTGCTGCACGGGGTGCAGCCGCTCGCCGTCCGCCACGCCTTCGATGGTGGTGATCTCCCGGCCCTCGGCCGCCACGGCCAGCTGCAGGCAGGCGACGGCCCGGCGGCCGTCCAGCAGGACCGTACAGGCCCCGCACTGTCCCTGGTCGCAGCCCTTCTTGGTGCCGGTCAGATCGAGCCGCTCGCGCAGGGCGTCGAGCAGGGTGGTGCGGTGATCGACGGGCAGTGTGTACTTCTCGCCGTTGATCTTCAAGGTGATGACACTGGACGCCGAAGAGGCCATGAGCGAGCTTCTTTCGCAATTTCAGGACAGACGGAGGACCTGCAGCCGGAATGTGGGCGGCGGGGGGAGTGCGTCGTGCGGGCCTGTGCCGCGTGGGCGAAGCGAAGGTGCGGGGGTGCTGGGGCCGAACAGTGCAGCTGGCGACTGCCGTAGGGGCGCGTCCGCCGCTATGGTGGACGTGACCGGACAGCTGTCCGCTACTTGGGAAACTTAACGGACAGCTGTCCGCTTAGCAAGGGCGAGGTTTTGGCCACGCCTCGAGGAGGACGAGTGCCTCAGCAGAAGGACTCACCCCGGCGCTCAGACGCACAGCGCAACCGCGAGCGCATCCTGGAAGTGGCCGTCACCGAGCTGTCGCGCTGCGCGGACACCCCGCTGAGCGTGATCGCCAAGAAGGCCGGGGTCGGGCAGGGCACCTTCTACCGCAACTTCCCCAACCGCGAGTCCCTCGTCCTGGAGATCTACCGCCACGAGATGCAGCAGGTCTCCGAGAGCGCGCAGCACCTGCTCGACACCCGGGCACCCGACGAGGCCCTGCGCGCCTGGATGGACCGGCTGTCCGAGTTCGCCATGACCAAGGCCGGTCTGGCCGACGCGATCCGGCAGGTCACCGGCGCACCGGGCGGCCCCGCGAAGCCGTCCCCCACACCGGTGGCCCGTGCGGCGGACCTCCTGCTCCGCGCCAACGAGGAGGCCGGGACGGTACGGCCCGGTGTCACCGCGGACGACTTCCTCCTCGCCATCGCCGGCCTGTGGCAGCTCGACCCGCACGACGACTGGCGGCCACGCGCCGCCCGGCTCCTCGACCTGGTCATGGACGGACTGCGTACGGGGGCGGCCCGCGCCTGAGACCCCGCGCTCCACGGAACGGGACGCACGCCCTGCGGAAGGGGATCCCTGCGGAGGGGGATCCCTGCGGAAGAGATTCCCTCACGGAATCGGAATACCGTGCTCCCGCTCCCTTCGGCGCGGTGGCAGCCCGGGCAGCGTGGCCCTGACCAGCGCCGCCTGCTGCACCGGCCCGGCCCGGCGGTGCAGACCAGCGGCGGCGGCCACGTAGTCATGCGCCGTGAGCAGGCCGGTCAGCCGTCCGTGCGGATCGGTGACGGGCAGCGCGTCGATCCGTTCCTCCGTCATCACGGCCGCCGCGCGGAGCGTCGACTCCTCGGGGTGGACCGTGACCGTACGGCGCCCGCGGACAAGGTCGCGCACGGTGCGGCGGGACAGTGTCACGGCGGGGTCCGCGCAGGCGACGGCGAGTTCGGCGCGATCCAGCACTCCGGCGCAGCAGCCGTCGTACCGGACCACCGGCAGATGGCTCTGCCCGGACCGCTCGACCACCTCCCAGGCCATCAGCACGGTCTCGTCCTCGCCGATCGAGTACGGCGCCCCGTCCATGAGGGCGCCCACAGAAAGCTTCTCGTCCACGGCTGTCTCCCTCCCGGTCAGCGCCGGCCGGACCGGCGCGCCTCACCCATCGTCTCGCGCAGGACGGCCATGCGGCGGCGGTACTCCTCCTCGTCCAACTCGCCCCGGGCGAAGCGCTCGGCGAGAAGCCGTTCGGGAGTCTGCCCGGACGACCGGCCGTCGGCACGGTCGCTCCTCCCGCCCGGCACGCCGACGCCATGGCCGTACCGGATCATCACGGTGACTCGCCTCCTCCGGGGCCGCCGGGAGCACGAGCCCGGTGCCTACGGCTCCCGAAGTCTCCGCTCCCCATACTTCCCCGGTTCCTCGAGCACGTCATAGGTCGACGCGGCCTGGTCCGGGCGGCCGGTGGTGCGAGGGCCCGGGGGCGCGCAGGCTGGGATCAGGATCCCCTGAAGGGAGCCGGTGTGATGACCTCCGCCAGCACGACCGCGGCTCTTGAGCCGGTGTACCGCGAGCGGCTGACGCGGCTCGCCCGTGAGGTCTCGTTCGAGGCCGGGACCCGCCTGTTCGAGGAGGGCCGGCGCGCCGACCGGTTCTGGATCGTGCGCACCGGCACGGTCGCCCTCGACCTGCACGTGCCCGGCCGCCGTCCGGCCGTGGTCGAGTCGCTCGGCAACGGCGAACTCGTCGGCTGGTCCTGGCACTTCCCACCGCACCTCTGGCACCTCGGCGCCGAAGCGGTGACCCCCGTACGGGCCTGGGAGTTCGATGCCGAGGCGGTGCGCGCGATGTGCGCCGCGGACCCCGAGTTCGGCCGGGCGGTCGCGATGTGGGTGGGGCGCGTGGTCGCCCAGCGGCTGCACGCCACCCGGGTCCGGCTGCTCGACCTCTACGCCCCCTACGGCAGCGGGGATCCGACCTGACGCCGGAGCCCTGCCCGGCCAGGGCCTGGCGCACTTCCGCGCGGCGTCGGCGGCGGCTTCCTGGCGGTCCCCGCACTGGTCGGCGTCCTCGGGATGCGGATGCGCTCGGCGGTGGGCACCGGTCTGCTCGTCGTCACGCTCGACTCGCGGGCCGCTCCGGCGATGCGTGCCGGTACGGCCGACGGCCTGGACCGGGTCGTCACGGGACCGTTCGCCAGGCTGTCCGGGGACGCTCTGCACCGACACCTGCGGCATGGCGTGGCAGGCCGGCGTGTCAGCCGTGGGCCACGACCGCGACGGGGGCGGCGATGTGGTGCAGGGCGGCGTGGGTGACATGCCCGATGTGAGCGCCGAGGGGCGCGGTGCGGATGCGCCGGCCCACGACGACCAGGGACGCGTCACGGGAGTCGTCCACGAGGACCTGTGCCGCACTGCCGCACCGGCTCACCTCGATCACGTCGACGCCCGGGAACCTCTGCCGCCAGGGACGGAGCACCTTGGTGAGGAGGGCGGCCTGCCCGCGTGCGAGCGAGTCGTACAGGTCGGCGTCATCCGGGAAGCCGTGGAAGGAGGTCGGCGGCTCCCACCAGGCATGGACGGCCCGCAGGGGGGCTCCGCGGTGCGCGGCGGCGTCGAAGGCGAACGCCAGCAGCGTGTCGTCCGGGGCGTCGATGTCGAGGCCGAGTACGACGGGCCGGAAGGGTGCGGCGGCGGACGGTACGCCCGCCGGATCCATCGCGTGCTCGTCGGCGGCCTGCTCCCCCGCCCGGACCAGCACCACCGGACGCTCGGCGCGCGCCACGACGGCGAGACTCACCGAGCCCACCATGAACCCGCCCAGCGCGCCGTGGCCCCGCGAGCCCAGGACCAGCAGCTCGGCGCGGCCCGCCGCCTCGCACAGGGTGTCGGCCGGGGTTCCGGTGAGCCGCTCGCCGACCACCTCGATGCCGGGGTGCCGGAGGCGGATGCCTTCCGCGGACTCGCCCACCATCCGCTCGGCCCGGAGCCGGTATGTCCCGGGATTCCACAGCGGGGACTGGGCGAGGCGCCTGGGTGCCGGTTCCTCGACGTGCACGATCCTCAGCGGGAGTCCGCGCAGCAACGCCTCCCGCGCCGCCCACTCGGCCGCGGCCCGGCTCTCGGGCGAATCGTCGAGCCCGACGGTGACAGGTGCTGACATGGTCTCCGCCTCCCGGGGTGAACGTCCCCTCTCTCCGGGCCGGCGCCGTGCGGTGTCCGGCTCCCTCCAGCGTGTGCCGTGAGGGCAGGACACACCAGGGGCCGGTCGGCGCCGGACCGCGCGGGATCGCGGCAGGACGTCGAGGCGTCAGGCTGTTTCGGCGCCGACCAGCGTGTTGTCGCTGGTGCGGCCGGCGAGGTGGTCCTCGATGTTGGCCACGGTGGTCCGCGCGATCTGGCCGACGGCGTCGCGGGTGAAGTACGCCTGGTGCGAGGTGACCAGCACGTTGCTGAAGGTCATCAGCCGCGCGAGGCGTTCGTCGGTCATCACCTCCAGCGACTTGTCCAGGAAGAACACGCCGGCCTCCTCCTCGTACACGTCGAGCCCGACACCGCTCAGCCGTCCCGCGCGCAGCGTCTCCAGCAGGGCGTCGGTGTCCACGAGACCGCCCCGGCTGGAGTTGACCAGGATGGCGTCGTCCTTCATCCGCGCCAGCGCCCCGGCGTCGATGAGGTGATGGGTGTCCGGCAGCAGCGGCACGTGCAGGCTGACCAGGTCGGCCTCGGCGAACAGCCGCTCGCGTGGGACGTACTCCATGCCGAGGGCGAGGCAGTCGGGATGCTCCACGAGGTCCCAGCCGAGCAGCCGCATCCCGAAGCCGTGGGCGATCCGTGTGAACGCGGCCCCGATCTTCCCGGTGCCCACCACGCCGGCCGTGCGGCCCCGCAGGTCCCGGCCCATCAGCCCGTCGAGCCGGAAGTCGAACTCCCGGGTGCGGTGCGCCGCCCGGACGATCCGGCGGTTGACCGCGAGCGCGAGGGTCCAGGCGAACTCGGCCACCGAGTACGGCGAGTAGGAGGACACACGGGCCACCGACAGACCCAGGTCCTGGGCGGCGCCGAGGTCGATGTTGTTGTAGCCGGTGGACCGCTGGGCGATCATCCGGGTGCCGCCCTCGGCCAGTACGCGCAGCACCTCGGCGTCCAGGGTGTCGTTGACACTGCTGAGCACCACCTCGTGGCCGCGTGCGGTGGGCATGGTGTCCCGGTCCAGGAAGAGTCCCAGACAGCGCAGCTCGTGCCGGCCCGCGAACGCCTTGTCGAACGCCTCCCGCAGCAGCGGTTCCTCGTCCGACTGGACGCCGTACGCAAGGATCTCCACGTGGTCCTCTCCCGTCGCATCGGGCGATCTCGTGTCCACCGTAGGCCGTGGTCACGCCGGGGGCAGGGGCCTGCGGGGCCAGGCAGGTGCCCCCGTCGGCCCTGTCCCGGGACGCCGGGGCACGAATGAGATGATCCGGGAGACGACCACTCGAGAGGAGCCGGACGATGGTGAGCGGTGATGTCGCCGTACTGGACGACCCGGTGGGCCAGTCACTGCGCGGTCACCACGCCCGCTTCGCCCGCCGCCTCGGCCGGGCCGCCACCTACCTGCCGGACGTCGCGACCTTCTCGGCCGTGGCCGACGATGCGGAGTCGGTGGCCTGGGCCGACCTCGCCCGGTTGCTCGGTCGCGGTGAGTTCGCCGACATGTTCAGCTGCCCGGTGATCCCGCCGTCGGACTGGGAACCGGTCTTCGTGCTGGAGGGCCGGCAGATGATCTGGTCCGGCGGCCGGCCGGGCCACCCGGACGCCACGCTCGGCACCGACATGGTCGAACTGGGCGCGAGCGACGTACCCGAGATGCTCGACCTCGTCGCACGGGCTCAGCCGGGCCCGTTCTGGCCGCGCACCCACGAACTCGGCACCTACCTGGGCATCCGCGACAACGGCAGGCTGGTGGCGATGGCGGGCGAACGGCTCCGGCCTCCGGGATGGACCGAGATCAGCTCGGTGTGCACAGCGCCCGAGGCACGCGGGCGGGGCTATGCCGCCCGCCTGGTGAGCGCGCTCGCCTCACGCGTCCTGGCGCGGGACGAGCGCCCGTTCCTGCACGTGGCCGAGGCGAACACCACCGCGCTGGCCCTCTACGAGCGCCTCGGCTTCGAGACCCGGAAACCCGTGACCTTCCGCGGCTTCCGCACCCCCTGACGAACGGCCCGCCGCACAGCGTCGGCCCACAACTCCGGCACCAGCCTGCCGCCCAGACAGCCGGTCAACCCGTGCGGTCTCCAGCGCCATGCCCGCCCGAGGCGTCCGTTTCGTCGTGATGTGCCGAGGCTTCCGCGACCTGCTTGAGCGCCGATGCCGTGGCAGCGTCTCCGACCCTGGCGGGCTGCTCGTGGATGTGGCTTCCGGGGTGATCGTGGCGGAATCGGGAGGCCGCCAGCCTGTCGCCCGGGCCGGGTGGCTCCGACGGGGTGTCCTGGGTGCCCGTGGGCGCAGGACCAGGTCGCGCCGCGGCGGGCCGGGCCGTCTCCTCCTGGGCCTCTTGTCGGGGGCTGCGCGGCTGGGTCAGCCAGGCGACGGCCGCACCGGTGACAGCCACGGGCCATTCGACCACCCCGGCTACGCCGAGCACTCCGGCACCGGTGTAGACCGCCATCCGGCGGCCGCGGGGAGAGATCGCTCCGATCCAGTCCAGCGCGCTGTCGGCGGCCCTGCTCACCTGCCCGGCCCCGGGCAGGCGGCGGAGCCCCGAACCGACGGCCCGCAACGGCTGAGGAAGGTCGGATGCACTCGTTCCGTTCCGGCTCATCTCGAACTCCTTCCGCGTGCCCTTCACGGCAGTGCGAATCCCGAGTTTCCCGATGCCGTAGGGCATATGCAGCGTGCGCGCCCCTCTCGCTCACTGCGCGCGGTGTGGCTTGTGGTGGACGACGCGCAGGCGGACCCGGGTGGGGAGCCGGTCCGTGGCCGTGGAGCGGCGGGCGTGGTCGAGCGGGCCCTCGCACAGTGCGGAGAGGGTCTGGCGCGGGCTGCTGTGCGGGCCGAGCGTGAGGTCGATGCGGGCGCCGGGGTGGCGGGAGGTGCCGGTCAGCCGGGCTTGTGCCCGCTGGACGCCGGGCAGGGTACGGGTCTCGGTGGCGATGGCGTCGCTGAGGGCGCGGTCGCGCAGTTCCACTCCCTGTGCCGGCGGGGTGCCGCCGACGGGGATGCCACCGGGGTGCGGACGGTGCAGTTGAAGGATGAGCCACCCCAGCGCGAGGAGGGCGGTCAGGGCCAGGGCGGCGATGACAGCGGGCCACCACCACCAACCCTGGTCACTCCAGCGGATCCGGTCGGCGGTGCTGAGCAGGACGTCGTCGGGTGCGGTCAGCGGCCAGCCCGCGGGGGGCGTGAGACTCCGTCGCCGGTAGACATCGAATCCGGCGAAGAGGATCAGCAGGCCCCCGCCGAGCAGGATCAGCCCGGTCAGGGCCAGCAGGAGGCGGTTGAGCCGGCGGTGCGCTGCGTGCGGATTCATGGCGTGTGCTCCCCTGCGGCGGGCAGGACCGTGTTGCGGTCGTCATCGGGTTCGCTGCCGTACGCGCACGGCGATGCGCGGCGTGGGGGCCAGGTCGAGCTGGTCGCGCTCTTCTCGGAGGGCGACCGCGAGGTCGTCCTGGACCTGGCGGGGGTCTCGGAAACGGACGTCCGCGCGGGCTTTGACACGGCGGCGGCGGACGCGGACGCGTGCCGCGCTGACCCCGGGCACCTGCATCGCGGCGTCGCGCAGCAGGGCGGCGGCGCCGGCCCGGTCCAACGTGGTCCGCAGGTGCCGTGGGACGCGTCCACTGGGCGCCCGCACGGTCAGCGAGCGGCGCAGGCCGGGTGTGACCGCCAGGACGACGAGTGCCAGGCCGACGGCGGAGGCGATGGCGGCTCCGGTGAGCATCCAGACGTCGTCCACGGGACGGGAGGCGAGTTCGTCCGCCAGCACCCGGCGCCAGAGTGCGGCGCGTTTTCCGGCGCGCACGGCGACGACGTCGTACAGGGTGATGCCGGCGGCGGCCAGGACGACGAGGGCGACGAGCGCCGAGGGGATGCGTCGTGTGGACCAGACCCGCCGGGTACGGTGCGGCGCCGGCCCCTTCACGGACTCATGGGGCGCCGAGGAGCCGTCGCCGGTCCACTCGGCCGGACTCGCGGAGTGGTGCGGCTGCCGGCCGGAGTCGGCGGCGGGGCCTGCGTGGGAAGCCATGCCTTCCTCCTTGGTGCACGGGGGCGGCGGGATCACCGGACGCGGTTGCGGTACGGGTCCCGCGCGGGCAGCAGACGCCGGACGGTCACCGTGACCTCGCGGACGGGCAGGCCGGTCAGTTCGCTCACCCGCCCGGCGACATCGCGCTGGATGCGTCGGGTGGCGCCCGCGATGTCGGCCGGGTAGGGGAGGTCCATGGTCAGGTGGACCCTCGTGACGCCGCCACGGGTGGCTGCTGACGCGTCGGGGGCAGCGCCGCGGCTGTCCGGCGGCAGAGCGGCCCGCTGCGCCTGGGCCGTGCGGGCCGCCCGGGCGGCGATGCGAGCCACCACGCGGTCGGGGACGACCGTGGCGCCGCGCTCGGCGGGCGGCGGAAGGCGCCCGCGCCGTCCGGGGAGATCGAGGGTGCCCGAGGCGTCGGCGGGGTGGGGTTTCACCGCTGCCGTCGCAGATCGATGTCGCCGCGCAGGACGAGGCCGACCAGCAGTCCGATCCCGCCCAGGACAGCGACCAGGAGGAAGGCCCAGAAGCCTCCGAAGTAGCCGGCGAAGCCGAGGGCCATTCCGGCTGCCAGTCCGGCAATTGCTGTGTCCATCACTGCTCACCCGTCCAGGTCTGCCGCGCCCTGTGCCGTCGCCTCCGGGCGACCCCGGGGGCGACCGCCGGCTCAGCTGACGCGGCCCTCCGGAGTCTCGGATTCGTCCTCGGGCAGATGTACGTCGTCGATGGTGAGGTTGACCTCGACGACTTCCAGTCCGGTCATCCGCTCGACGGCGGAGATGACGTTGGTGCGGACGTCCCCGGCGACGTCGACGATGGAGACGCCGTATTCCACGACGACGTCCAGGTCCACCGCTGCCTGCCGCTCGCCGACCTCCACCTTGACTCCGCGTGTCAGTCCGGTGCCGCCGCCCGGGACACGTTCACGGACGGCTCCGATGGCCCGGGCGACGCCCGCGCCCAGGTTGTGGACGCCTGGGACCTCGCGGGCGGCCATGCCCACGATCTTCGCCACCACGGTGTCCGCGATGGTGGTCTTTCCCCTGGTCTCGGCAGGAGCGTCGACGCCGCTGCGCCCCTGCAGTGTCGTGCTGTTGGCGGGCGGCCCGCCCGGGCCGTAGCCGCTGCGGTCGGGTGCTGTCTCGGTCACGGCAATCGCCTCGATCGTCCTGCGGACATCGCAGTAATTCCTGTCAGACGTTGGACACGGCCACCAGCCGCCCCCTCACCGCCCACCGATGTGACGTGCATCACATTCCTCTCTTCCTTCCTCCTGTCGGCCGGGGAAGCGCGGTCAGCTCGCCGGGCGCCGGCCCGCGGTGGCGGCGATGGCCGGGAGGATGGCGAGGGCGAGGATGCCGCCGGTGAGGGCGAGGGCGGGGTAGCCGGCGGTGGAGACGACGATGCCGGAGGTGAGGCCGCCGGTGGCGCCGGCGAGGGCGATGGAGACGTCCACCGTGCCCTGGGTCCTGGCGCGCGTGGCGAGCGGCACGGCGTCGGTGATCATGGCGGTCCCGGAGACCAGGCCCAGGTTCCAGCCGAGGCCCAGCAGGACCAGGGCGAGGGCGAGCAGGGCGACGGAGTCGCCGGGTACGGTCGCGGCGGTGACGCCGGCCGCGAGGAGTGTGAGACCGGAGGCGGCGGCGACGGCGGTGGGGCCGTGGCGGTCGACGAGCCAGCCGGTCAGGGGTGAGGGCAGGTACATCGCGCCGACGTGCAGCGCGATGACGAGGCCGGACGCGGCGGTGCCGTGGCCGTGGTCGTGCAGGTGGACGGGGGTCATCGTCATGATCGCGACCATGACGAGCTGGGTCAGGATCATGGTCAGCGCGCCCGGCATCAGGCCGGGACGGCGGCTCGGCGCGGGGACCGGTCCGCTGTCGTCCGCGGCCGGCGCGGCGGCCGCTGCCTGCTGCTGGAGGTGGAGGCTGCGGGCGAGCAGCAGCGGGTCGGGACGCAGCCGGACGGCGAGGACGACGGCGGCCGAGGCGTAGGCGGTGCCGGAGAGGAGGAACGGTCCGGCCAGGGCGGGGATGCCCAGGGTGTCGGCGAAGTGGCCGGTGGGAGCGGCCAGGTTGGGGCCGACGACACCGCCGAGGGTGGTGGCGACCAGGACGGTGGAGACGGCCCGGGCCCGGTGGGCGGGAGCCGCGAGGTCGGCGCCGGCATAGCGGGCCTGGAGGTTGGTGGCGGTGCCGGCGCCGTAGACGAACAGGGCGATGAACAGCAGGACGGCGCTGTCGGCGACGGCGGCGGCGAGGACGCCCGCGCTGCCGACGGCGCCGGTGAGGTATCCGGCCGCCAGCCCGGGACGGCGGCCCCGGGCCTGGGATATGCGGCCCACGGCTACGGCGGCGAGGGCGGAGCCCGCGGTGAACAGGGCGCTGGGCAGGCCGGCGAGGTTCGTGGAGCCGAGCATGTCCTGGGCCAGCAGGGCGCCGACGGTGACGCCCGCGGCGAGCCCGGCGCCGCTGAGGATCTGGGAGGCGACCAGGACGGTCAGGATGCGGCGTTGCGCCGCGGGCTGGGGCGATCCGCCTGCGGTGGCTGGGACGGTGCTCGTCACAGGCGGGGTCTTCCGAGGGGACGGCGGAGACGTCACGGTTGTGCCATGCCTCGTGGGCCTGGATCTGCCGGTCCAGGGAGGCGCAGACGTCACCGATCTTCGCCAGGGTGTCCGCTTCCTCGAAGGCGTCGCCGAGTTCCCGGCGCAGGGCGAGGGCCTGGCCGTAGTGCGTGAGGGCGAGGGTGTGGTCGCCGGTGCGGTGGGCGAGGTAGCCGAGGCTGTCCAGGGTGAAGGCCTCTCCCTCGCGGAACCGGTGCCGGCGGCACAGGACGAGCGCCTCCTCGCAGTAGCGGCGGGACTGCCGGTGGTGGCCCAGCCGGGCGTGGTACCAGCCCACCGCGTTGAGCGCTTCGGCTTCCCGGGGCGGGCTGTCGAGCGTCCTGCGGATGCGCAGGTTCTGGAGGGCGTGGGCGAGTGCCTGCCGGTCGTCGCCGTGTTTCTCCCAGGCCAGGGCGAGGTTGAGGTGTGTCTGCGCCCGGCCCGCCGGGTCGCCGGCCTCCTCGAACAGGGCGAGGGCCACACGCAGGTGTTCCAGGGCCTCGGTGTGCCGGCCCTGGGCGACGTGGGCGCGGCCGAGGAGCCGGTGGGCCAGTGCCCGCTGCGCTCGGTCCCCCATGCCGTCCCCGGCGGCGAGCGTGGCCCGCAGCATGGCGGTGCGGTCGTCCAGGTTCCCCTGCCGCCAGTGGAAGGTGTCCAGGGACCAGGCCAGTTGCCAGGCCTGCCGGTGGTGGCCGTGTGCCAGGGCGAAGCGGTGGGTGTCGAGCAGGCAGAGGTGTTCGGCCTTGAACCAGGACATCGCGGTGTCGATGTCCCGGAGCGGGTGGGCGCCCCGGGTGGTGTCCGGCAGGTCCGTCCCGAACGGTGTGCGCAGCGGCGACAGCAACCGGTCGCCGTCGTGTGCCGTACCGGCGTAGAAGTCCACCAGCCCGCGCAGCGCGTCGGCGAGGGCGTCACCGGGCTGGCCCTGTGCGGCGCGCTCCGCGGCGTAGAGCCGTACCAGGTCGTGCATGCGGTAGCGGCCCGGGCGGGTCTCCTGGATCAGGTGCGCTCCTTCCAGCCGGCGCAGGTGCGACCGTGTTTCGGGGACGGACAGCGCCGTGAGCGCGGATGCCGCGGCCAGGCTGATGTCCGGGCCGGGTGCCTGGCCGAGCAGTCCGAACACCCGCGCCGTCGCCGGGTCGAGCGCGTCGTAGGAGGAGGAGAGCACGGCCCGCAGGTCGGCTATGGGATCGTCGGTGCCGAGGGCGTCCAGCCGGGCGGACCGGTCGCGGAGTTCCTCGGCGAGCGCGGCCAGCGGAAAGCCGGGATGCGTGCCCGCGCGGGCGGCCACCACACTGATGGCGAGGGGCAGGCCCGCGCAGTAGCGCAGGAGCGCGGCCACCGCTTCCGGCTCACCGGCGACGCGTTCGGCACCGAGGCGCTGCACCAGCATGTCCCGGGCTTCCGCCTCGGAGACCACGTCCAGGGCGAGCGGGCGGGCGCCGTGGGCGGTGACCAGGCCGGCGAGCCGCCGGCGGCTGGTGATCAGGACCGTGCAGGAAGGGGATCCCGGTAACAGGGGGAGGACCTGCTCGGCGTCGCGGGCGTCGTCCAGGACGATCAGCATCCGCCGGCCGGCGACCAGGCTCCGGTAGGCCGCCGCTCGGCCCGGCAGGTCGACCGGTATCTCCGTGGACGCGAGCCCGAGGGCGTGGAGGAAGCCCCGCACCACTTCCGCCGCGGAGGCGGGGTCTCCCGCCGGGGCGAAGCCCCGGAGGTCGGCGTAGAGCTGCCCGTCGGGGAAGGCCGCGACGTTGCGGTGCGCCCAGTGCACGGCGAGCCAGGTCTTGCCGATGCCCCCGATCCCGCCGATCGTGGAGATCACCACGGTGCCGCCCGGGGCACCGCCCGCGTCGAGTGTCTTGTCGAGTTCCGCGATCTCGCTGGTCCGGCCGATGAACGGCCCGGGCGGAGAGGGCAGTTGGCGCGGCACCCTGGGGGTCGGTCGTCGGGCGCTCAGGGCGGGGGCCGGTGTGGGGGCGGGCGTGCGGGCGGGTTCGGGGCGCGGGGTCAGCGCGGTGTCCGTGGTGAGGATCTGCTGGTGCAGCCGTTGCAGTTCCGGGCCGGGGTCGGTGCCGAGTTCCGCCGATAATCGGCGCTGCACGCGCTGGTAGTGGGCCAGGGCGTCCGACCGGCGGCCGCCGCGGTAGAGGGCCAGCATGAGCTGTCCGGCCAGACGCTCGTCCAGCGGGTGCCGCTCGGCGCGGGCGGGGAGTTCGGCCAGCAGCTCGGCATGCCGGCCGAGCCGTAACCGGATGTCGGTGAGGTCGAGTTCGGCCGCGAGCCTTTCCCGGTGCCATACGGCGCGCAGTTCGTTGAACCAGGGAGCGTCCAGGTCGCCGAAGGCGTCGCCGCGCCACAGGGCGAGCGCCTGGGCGAACAGTTCCCCGGCACGGTCGTCGTCGGCGGTGCGGGCCTGCGCGACCAGGTCGCGGAAGCGGTGCAGGTCCACGGCGGACGGATCGACGGTGAGGACGTAGGACCCGGTTCGCCGGGTGATGCGTACCTCCCCGGTCGCCGTGGCCAGGGCCTGGCGCAGGCGGGACACATAGCTGTAGAGCGTGGCGTGGGCTCGCTGCGGAGGCCGGTCCGCCCAGACCCGGTCCACGAGTCCGGCGGTCGGGACGGGAGCGTTCGCGTCGACCAGCAGCGCCCCCAGCACCGACCGCTGACGGACCGGGCCCAGGTCGACCGGTTTCCCGTCCACGCGTGCCTCGATCCCGCCGAGCAGAACGAAGTCCACGGACATCCTCTCCCCCCTGCACGCGGGCCCGTTGCCGGGGCAGCGGGGCCCGCCTGCGCATTCAAGGACTCTCCAAGGTTTGCCCAAAGCGCGCCCATCAGTATCTCAACGGCCGAACGGCCAGGAGCACGACCGAGCAAAGGAGTGCGATGTGTTCAGGATGATCGAAGAGCTGGGCAGCAGGCTGCTGGAGCGGTTCGTACCCGGGGTCGACGCCTCGGCCGCACCGGCCCCCTGCTTCAAGTGCCTGACCGGCGCGGGCTGCGACGCCTGGGGCAACCACTGGTGGGCGTACAGCGAGAACTGCTCGACCGGCTGGGTGTTCATCGAGTGCGACAGGTGCCGCTGATCCGCACGCGGCCGGCCTCGCCGGCCCTCTGAGCGCCACGCCACGCCGCGCCACCCCGGACCGCGCCACGCACGGCGGCAGGGCTGGGCCGGGTCGGAACTCCGGGAAAGGAACCTCATGGTGGATGTGGTCGCCGGCGCCTGTGCCGTGTGCCTCGTGGTGGTGTTCGCCGCGGCAGCGGCCGGCAAGGCGCGGAGCGCCGCCGCCTTCTCGGAGTTCTGCCGGTCGCTGGGGGACCTGGGCGTCGTCCCGGACGGCTGGGTCCGCGTGTGCGGTGCGGCCGTGGTGGTCGGCGAGCTGTCGGTCGTGCTGCTCCTGCTCGCGACGCCGCTGGGCGGCTGGGCGGGAACAGCGGGTCTCGTTCTGGCCGCGGTTCTGCTGGCGGCTTTCACCCTCGGCCTGGCGCGCGCCCTCGCGGGGCGGCGCCGGGCCGTATGCCGGTGCTTCGGCGCGTCGCAGTCCCCGCTCGGTGTCCGGCACATCGTGCGGAACACCGCACTGGGGGTGATCGCGCTCTGCGGCGTCGCGGCCCACGGGTCCGCGGGCCGTCCGGAGCCGGCCGAGGCACTGCTGGCGGCTTGCTCCGGCGTCCTGCTCGGAGCGCTGGCCGTCGTCTCCGACGATCTTGTCGAACTGTTCCGTCCCTTACGACGCTAGGAGGCGCTATGCCTGTCCTCTTCGGGCTGGTCGCACTGGTGGGAGTGCTCTGCGCACTGGACCTGGTCCTCACCGTCGGTGTCATCAAACGACTCGTGGAGCATTCCGAGAAACTCGCCCGCGTCGGCCGGGGCCCGGCGTCCTCCCTCACCAAGGGCGACCGGGTGCACGCGTTCCGGACCGTCACCACGGACGGCCGGCCGCTGGACCGGGACCAGCTGCTGGACGACACGACGGTCGCTTTCTTCACGCCGGACTGCAAGATGTGCGGGGAGACACTGCCGAAGTTCGTGGAGTACGCGCGTGCGCTTCCGGGCGGGCGCGGGCAGGCGCTGGCGGTCGTGGTCGGCGAGGAGGAGGAGACGGCCGCGTACGCCGCTCAGCTCGCCCCCGTGGCCCAGGTGGTGGTCGAGGAGCGCGGTGGGCCGGTGTCGCTGGCCTTCGCCGTCATCGGCTTTCCGTCCCTGCTCCAGGTCGCCCGCGACCGGTCGGGCACGCTCGTCGCGACCACCGACCACCTGGACCTCGGCCACGCCGGTGCTCCGGTCTCCAGCGCGGCATGAGCCCGCCGGCACACTCCACGGGCTCGGCGGAAGGTGCACACGGATGCGGGTGACCGTACGGCGCGCGGTGTCGGCCTGCGCGTTGACATGCCGGGCGGCACCGGGCCCGGTGGCGCTCTTCGCCGGGTTCATGGTGGTCACCGGCGTTCTCCCGGTGGCCACCGCGTGGCTGACGAAACTGGTGCTGGACCTGCTCACCACGGGCGCCCCGGCGGCGCGGCTGTTCGCGGCGGCCGCGGCACTCGCCGGAGCCGCCGCGGCCACCGGCGTCGCACCCCACCTGGTCCAGTACCTGCGCACGGAGATGGACCGCAGGGCGGCGCTGCTCGCCCAGGACAGGCTGTTCACGGCGGTCGGGGGTTTCGTCGGGCTGGGCCGGTTCGAGGACCCGCGCTTCCTGGACCGGCTGCGCCTGGCGGACCAGGCCGGCCGGAGCACCCCGGGCCAGACGGTCGTCGGTTTGCTGCAGCTCGCCCGGTCCGCCGTCACCGTGGTCGGCTTCCTCGGCTCGCTGCTCCTGCTCAGTCCGCTGATGGCCCTTCTCGTGGTGCTGGCCGGGGTGCCCATGCTGTGCGCCGAACTCCGGCTGTCGCGGCACCGGGCGCGGATGTTCTGGGCCGTCGGCCCCGCCGAACGGCGGGAGATCTTCTACAGCCGGCTGCTGACCGGGGTCGACTCCGCCAAGGAGGTACGGCTCTTCGGGATCGGTGCCTTCCTGCGCGGACGCATGCTGGACGAGCGTCGTGCCACCGACGCCGCGAAGCGGAGCGTGGACAGGCGCACCAGCCTGGTGCAGACGGGACTGGGGCTGCTGGCCGCGCTGCTGAGCGGTTCCGGCCTGGTCTGGGCGGTTCAGGCCGCGCGCACCGGGGCCCTCTCGGTGGGCGGGGTCACCATGTTCGTCGCCGCGGTGGCGGGTGTGCAGGGTTCGCTGGTGGCGCTGATCGGCCAGGTCGCCGCCACCCACCAGGCCCTGCTCATGTTCGACCACTACGTGACGGTGACCTCCGCCGGCCCCGACCTGCCGGTGCCCGCCGCGCCGCGTCCGGTCCCGGCGCTGCGGCACGGCATCGAGCTGCGGGACGTCTGGTTCCGGTACTCGGACGACCATCCGTGGGTCCTGCGGGGCGTCGACCTCTTCATCCCGCACGGAAGTGCCGTGGCCCTCGTCGGCCTCAACGGCGCCGGCAAGTCCACGCTGGTCAAGCTGGTGTGCCGGTTCTACGACCCCACCCGGGGAGCGATCCTGTGGGACGGGCAGGACCTCCGCGACCTCGACCCCGCGGAGCTGCGCGAAAGGATCGGCGCGGTGTTCCAGGACTACATGCACTACGACATGACGGCCGCCGAGAACATCGCCCTCGGTGATCTGACGGCACTGGGCGACCGCGAACGGCTCCATCGGGCGGCCCGGCTCGCCGGGATCCACGGCACGCTGGAGCGTCTGCCGCAGGGCTACGAGACGCTGCTGTCCCGCCTGTTCTTCACGGAGTCGGACAAGGACGATCCGGAGACCGGTGTCGTGCTCTCCGGCGGCCAGTGGCAACGGCTCGCGCTGGCGCGGGCGTTCCTGCGCGACCGGCGCGATCTGCTGATCCTGGACGAACCGTCCGCGGGGCTGGACGCCGAGGCCGAGGCCGAGATCCACGCCGCGCTGCGAGCGCACCGCAGCGGGCGCACCAGCCTGCTCGTCTCGCATCGCCTCGGCGCGCTGCGGGACGCCGACTCGATCGTCGTACTCGCCGACGGCCGGGTGGCCGAACAGGGCGACCACGCCGCGCTGATGGCCGCCAAAGGCGCGTACGCCCGGCTCTTCCTGCTCCAGGCGTCCGGCTACCAGAAGGAGTCGGACGCCCCGGTCGCCATGGGAGGCTGACATGACCGACGAACCACCGACCCTGGGAACGCCCGTCGGGGAGGCGCGCGCTTCCCTGCCCGCACACGTCCGGGCCGCGCTGCCGGCAGGGGCCCCGGCCGAGCCGCGGGCCCGCCGCCCCCCTCGACCGCGCGGGCTGCGGATCGCCGTACGGGCGGGAGCGTCCGCAGCGTGGGCGGGCGCAGTCGTCCTTCTCCTCACGGGTGCCGTCGATCCGGCCCTGACCTGCGGCCTGGCGGCGCTGTTCCTCACCCTGGGGGCCGCCGTCCCGGCGTGGCTCGGACGCAGGGTGGTCGCGGTGACCGTGCACGGCGAGAGCATGCGGCCGACCTATCGCGACGGGGACCGGGTGCTGGTACGCCGGGACCGGCCGCCCGAGCCGGGTCAGGTGGTCGTCATCGAACGGCCCACGGCCGGCGCCCGCTGGAGCACTCTGCCGGCCGGGCGCGGCGCCGGGCCCGCCGCGATCGCCGAGCGTGAGTGGCTGATCAAGAGAGTGGTGGCCGTCGCCGGGGACCCGGTACCGCTCGACCGTGTCCCCGGTCTCCCGGGCTCGCCGGCCGGCCTGGTGCCGCCGGGGCACCTGGTGCTGCTCGGCGACAACCCCGTCCACAGCCTGGACTCGCGGCTCGTGGGGTACTTCCCCGCCGAACGCGTACTCGGCACGGTGTCGCGCTCCCTGGCGCGTTGACGCGGCTGCCGGCGGGGCGAGAAGCACAAGGGGACGCCCCCGGTCGGCTGGAGGAGCGGGTGGCTGTCGGTCAGCAGGTGCGGCCCACGTAGTAGGCGCCCTGGATCTTGTCGGCGGAACCCAGCCAGGTCCTGCCCGGGGCCACGCACCGCTCGTAGTCGGGCGCCAACGCCACCTCCACCTTGATCACCACGTGGGAGCCGTCAGAGGTGCAGTGGCGGTAGTAGGCGTCGGAGCCGGTCTCGTAGAAGCCGCACGGGTCGGCGGCCGCCGGGGGCGCGGTGGCGGTTGCCGCGCCCAGGAGGCCGAGCGCGAGGGCGAGGGAACCGAGGGTACTGGTCAGCAGGCGACGAACGTGCACGGCGAACTCCTCAAGGGATGGCGCGAGAAGGGGAACGGTGCCGTCGGCTGCGGCGGGGCCGCACGGCCGGGCACGCCCCCATGGTCACGGACCACGCCGCCCGATCCGCCGCCTGCTTCGCGGTTTCACCCGCCGAATCCATTCCTCGTTGCGCCATCCGGATGACCGAACGGGACACCGCCGCTCACCTCGGCCCCGAACGGCGTCCAGGATCATCCACGATCTCGCCGGAAGCCCGCGTTCAGTCCAGATGCTGAGGGCGCTCTCGCCGACCGCCCCGGCCGGAAACCCCGGCCCCCGTGCGCCAGGCGCCCCCCTTCCACGCCGGAGGAGACATGAACGTGGAAACGCACGCCCCCAAGACGCACGCCCCCGTGACGCACGCCCCCGACATCAGGCGGGTGACCGTCGTCGGCGCCGGTTTCTCCGGCACGCTCACCGCCATCCGGCTGCTCCACTTCGCGGACTCGCCGCTGGAGATATGCCTGATCGAGCGGGAGGAGGGCTACCGCTACGGAGGCATCGCCTTCGGCCAGGCCTCCACCAACTGGGAGCACATGCTCAACATCCAGGCCGGCCGGATCACGCTGCGCCGTGAGCGCCCGGAGGACTTCCTGGAGTGGGCCAACGAGGAGGCGGACCGCTCCGAGTGGCCACGGCAGTGGCAGTACCACACCTTCGGCGTGGCCTGTGTCGTGCCGCGGCGGATCTTCCGGCAGTACCTGGCCGAGCGGCTGCGCGGCGCGGTCGCCGACGCGCACGCGGACGTGACACTGCGGGAGCTGACCGGTGAGGTCTTCGACGTGCGCGCGCGGGGCGGCGGTTACGTCGTCAGGTACGCCGACACCGGCCCGCAGGGCGGTGTGCACGAGCTTCCCTCGGACCAGGTGATCCTGGCGACCGGGCATCTCTCGCCGGTGCAGGCGCCGTTCTACCACCGCGTCAAGGACTCCGACCGCTTCATCGCCGACCCCTATGCCCCCGGCGCCCAGGAGCGGTTCCAGCAGGTCGGGCCCGAGGAGACCGTCCTCGTCACGGGCTCCGCCCTGTCGGCGTTCGACGCGGTGGTCTCCCTCGTGCACGCCGGGCACCGGGGCCGCATCCTGATCTGCTCGCGGGGCGGCCACATGCACGGCACCTACCCCGTGGACCACGAGCACGACATCTGGCAGACCCGCCGCCCGCCGTTCCTCGACGCCGAGCAGCTCACCCCCGAGGTGGTCGTGGAGGGGATCAAGGCGGAGTACGCCCATCTGCGCGAGGAGCACGGGGTGGAGCCGGGCAGTGCGCTCGACGCCGTCTTCCCCGAGCGGGTGATGAAGGCGTGGGAGCCGTACGTCATCGAGCTGGTCTCGCGGATGGACGCGCGCGACGTGCGGATGCTGCTGGACCGGTACAAGAGCCTGATCGTCACCCACCGCACCAGCACCGTGCGCGAGATCGGCGGCGTGGTGCGCAGCCGGATGCGCGGATTCAACGGCGCTCCGAAGACCGTCGACGTGCTGTCCGCCCGCATCCAGGACATGCGCCCGGTGGAGGACGGCACGAAGATCCGGGTGGTCTTCGCCGACCAGCCGGACGTCGTCGTGGACCGGGTCGTCAACTGCCTGGGCAACAACACCGACTACGAGCACCCCGACCACCCCCTGTGGCAGGGCCTGGTCCACGGGTACGGCTACGCCCGGCCGCAGACCAAGACCCACCGCGGCATCGAGGTGGGCACGCACGGCCAGCTCGTCACGGCCGACGGCACGATCGCACCGGGCCTCTTCGGCGTCGGCCCGATGCGCCAGGGCGACGAGACCACCCGCCGCGGCCGGCTGGGTGCGTTCGTGTTCAGCATCGGCACGCTGCGCAACCAGTGCTTCGACACGGCGATGGAGGTGCTGCGCCGCCTGAAGTCCGCGAGCGACGAGGAGCAGATGGACATTCCCGACGGCATCCACCACTGCCTGATCCGCAGCAGCGACTGGATCGCCGCCGACCTGCTCACGGAGGAGCCGGACGCGACCCGGCTGCGCGAGCGCCTGCTCGCCTACGCCCGCGAGACCGCCTACCCCAACGCCGTCAACCACCTCCAGGCCCAGGACCGCACCGAGCGCGCCAAGTACCGGCGCATCCTGGACGACGACCTGGCCGAGTTCGGCGCCGCCCTGGCCCGCGAGTTCGACCTCACGGCCCAGCAGGCCCGGCGGACCGTCTCCCTGCTCGCCACGCTGGTGGAGAAGCACGCGGTGCACAACCTGTGCGACATCACCCGGCTGGCCGGCTGGGACTCCGGCTACGCCGAGCAGGTCAAGTACGCCCCGAAGAAGGGCGAGTGATGACCGACCAGGCCACGCGGGAGCTGCTGAGCCGGCTGTTCATGGTCCGGCACGGCGAGTCGACCTGCAACTCCGTGCACCGCATCGCCGGACAGCGCGACGCGCCCCTGACCTTCCTCGGCCGCATCCAGGCCGAGAAGGTCGCCAAGGGCCACCGCGACCAGCACTTCGACCGCGTCTACGTCTCCCCGCTCACCCGCGCCCACGAGACCGCCGGCCTCATCTTCGACCTGGACGACCAGCGTCCCGGCGCCCCGGAGGTCGTGGTCGACGAGCGGCTGATGGAGCGGGACTTCGGCAGCTACACCCTGGAGAGCAAGTCCATCCTCCAGCGCCGGCACGGCATCGCCGAGTACGAGCGGGCCATGAACGCCGACAGCCCCACCATGCACGGCGGGGAGACCTTCGCGCGGTTCCGGGACCGCGTCCACGCCTTCTACGAGCAGGAGCTGCTGCCCGCGCTGCGGCGCGGCGAGGTCGTCTGCGTGGTCTCGCACAAGTACGTGGTCGAGCTGATCTGCCGGTTCATCCTGGACCGGCCGGCCGACGAGTCGTACGACCTGCGGCTGCCCAACTCCCAGATGCTGCAGGGCGACCGCATCCACAGCTACGTCAAGAACGAGAACAAGACCATGAACATGGTCTACGACTGGATCGTCGTCAACCATCCCGTGGTCTTCTGTGCCGGTCTGGCCGTCGGGCTGCTGGCCAACCTGGCCGGAGTGCGTCTGTCGGCGTCCCCGTACCTGCTGCTCGCGCTCCTGGTGCTGGCCAGTGTCATCACCATGTGCCGTATCGAGCTGGAGAACGCCCGCGGTTTCGTCACCGATCCGGGCACGCTCAGGTCCGTCGCCCTGCGCTATCTCGCCCTGCCCCTGATCCTGGCGGCCGTGCTGCGCACCGGGGACGTCGGCGGCGACAGTACGGCGGCCATCGCGGCGGTGTTCCTCGCCACGCCCAGTTCGGTGGTGGCGATGACCGTCAGCCGCTGTCTCGGCGGGATGATCATGCCGACGTTCGCGCAGGTGCTGCTCTCCTCGCTGGCCGCCACCGTCTCCCTGTCCACCGTTCTGGCGCTGACCCTGCGCGAGGACGTCGGCCCGGCCGTGGCGATCACCGCCGCCACCTCCACGGGCGTCGTCACGGCGGCCTACCTGCTGGTGCGGCGGCTGCGGGAGCGCTCGCCGATCCGTACGGCCAAGTACGGGGAGCGCAACGGCTATGCGGCGGTCCTCCTGCTCACCGCGTTCATCGTGCTCGTCTGCCTCGAGCTCGACCTCGACGGCTTCTCCCGCTACGCCCCGACCGCCGCGGGCATCGCCGTCGGGCTGCGGCTGGTGGCCGGGCTGCTCAAGCGGCGCCGGCACGTGCACACGCTGGACGACTACACCGCCATGACGTACCCGAACGTGTTCGCGGTCGTCATCATCGCCGCGTTCACCGGGCACACGGCGCTGGAGCAGGTGGCCATCTGGACGCTGCTGCCGATGTTCGTCCTGTCCTTCTTCGACAGCTGGTACGCCCGGTTCCTCGTCGTCGCCCCCGACGACCCGCGCTGGCCCGGCGTACTCGGCCTCCCGGAGCACACCCCGGCCCGCGGACGTGCCGTCCCCGCCCCCTCGGTGTCCCCGGACCCCGCCCCCCGCATGCCGACCAGGAGTTGACCTTGACCGCGCGACCAGCTTCCCTGATACCCCGGCCGTTGATGTTCTGGTCCGGCGTCGCCCTGACCTCGGCCGGTGTCTTCGAGCACCTGTGGATGTTCGCCGACTCCGCGTCCATGGACTTCGACATGTCGATGATGGACATGTCGGGGATGATGTGGGCCGCCATGGCCGCCATCGTCGTCGGCGTGGTGATCTCCGGGTTCGCGGTGGTGCAGCCGGCCGGAACCGCCCCCGCCGTCCCTCCCGATCCGGCGCGGACGACCCCGGCGAACCGGTACCGGCTCATCGCCATCCTGAGCTTCGCGCTGCTGGTGGACCAGATGAAGCCGGCCACCCTGGCGTTCATCTCGCCCGGTATGCGCGCCGAGTTCCACCTCAGCGCCGCCGAGATCTCGTGGCTGCCCACGGTGGCACTGACCGGCACGGTCCTCGGATCACTCGTCTGGGGACGCGCGGCGGACCGGATCGGCCGCCGGGCCACCATCCTCATCTCGTCCCTGCTCTTCCTCGGGACGACGGTCTGCGGCGCCATGCCGAGTTTCAGCGGCAACCTCGTCATGTGCGCCCTGATGGGCATGGCGGCCGGTGGCATGCTGCCCGTCGTCTACGCCCTGATGACCGAGAGCCTGCCGCCCGGCCGGCGCGCGGCCATCATGGTGCTCCAGGCCGGCCTCACCACCACCGGCGGCTACATGGCCGCCTCCGGGCTGGCCGCGGTCCTCATCCCGCTGGCCGGCTGGCGTGTGCTGTGGTTCGCCCAGCTCCCGCTGGTCCTGGTCCTGATCGCGCTGAACCGGTGGATCCCGGAGTCGGCCGCCTTCACCGCGCGGCAGACCGAGCGCGCACACATCCCGGCCTCCGCCCTGTTCAAGCGTCCGCAGACGGCGAAGACCCTGGTCGTGAGCGCCTACGCGCTGGCCTGGGGCCTCGTCTACTGGGGCTTCATCACCTTCCTGCCCAGCCAGCTGGAGTCCTCCGGCGGGCACGACATGTCCGCCGCCACCCTCCTGTTCATCTCGTCCCTGCTGTCCATCCCCACCTGCGCGGTGGCCGCCTGGCTCTACATGCGCTGGTCGGCCCGGGGCACCATGCTCGTCTACGCGGTGCTCACCGTCGGGGCCCTCCTCGGTCTGGCCGCCGTCGGCATGGACGGCAGCCGGCCGGTGCTGCTGACCGCCGTGATGCTGCTGTTCGCCGGTACCGCCGGTGTCATCGCGCTCATCGGCCCGTACACGGCCGAGATCTACCCGCCGGCCATCCGGGGGACCGCCGGCGGATGGGCCGCGGCCGTCGGCAAGTCCGGCGGAGCCTTCGGGCCGCCCCTGATCGCGCTGGTGCTCTCGGCGCCGGGCGGCATGCGCACCGCCGCGGTGTTCGTGGCCCTCCCCATGGCCCTGGCGGGCATCGCCGTAGCCGTCCGCGGCAGCGACCCGCAGACCGCCGCCCGGCCGGCCGGGGACACCACCGCGCTGGACGCCGAACTGGACGACCTGGTGCGCGACCAGACCGTTCGCACGCTGGGCACGCCCACCTCCGGCCAGGGAGGTACGGGGGCATGACCGGAGGCGTCAACGGCATCGCGCTCGCGGTCTTCGTCCTCTTCTTCCTGGCCGTCACGGTCATGGGCTTCCTGGCCGCCCGCTGGCGCAGGACCGGCGACGCGCACAGCCTCGCCGAATGGGGCCTGGGCGGCCGGTCGTTCGGCACCTGGATCACGTGGTTCCTGCTCGGCGGCGACGTCTACACGGCGTACACCTTCGTCGCCGTACCCGCCGCCATCTACGCGGCGGGGGCGGCCGGGTTCTTCGCGGTGCCGTACACGATCCTGGTGTACCCGCTGATCTTCACCTTCCTGCCCCGCCTGTGGTCCGTCTGCCACCGGCACGGGTACGTCACCACGGCCGACTTCGTGCGCGGCCGGTTCGGCTCGAAGGGCCTGTCGCTGGCGGTGGCGTTCACCGGCATCCTCGCCACCATGCCGTACATCGCGCTCCAACTGGTCGGCATCCAGGCGGTGCTGGACGTGATGGGCGTCGGCGGCACGGAGAGCACCAACTGGTTCGTGAAGGACCTGCCGCTGCTGATCGCCTTCGGTGTACTGGCCGCGTACACGTACTCGTCCGGCCTGCGGGCGCCCGCGATGATCGCGTTCGTCAAGGACACCCTGATCTACGTCGTGATCACCGTGGCGATCATCTGCATCCCGATCCGGCTGGGCGGGTTCGACGAGGTCTTCGCGAAGGCGGGCGAGAAGTTCACGAGCACGGGAGCCGGCGGGCTCGTCACGGCGCCGGGGGGTCAATGGACGTACGCCACGCTGGCGTTGGGCTCCGCGATGGCGATGTTCATGTATCCGCACTCCGTCACGGCCACGCTCTCCAGCGCCGACCGGAACGTCATCCGGCGCAGTACGACGGTCATGCCGCTGTACACGCTGATGCTGGGTCTGCTGGCGCTGCTGGGCTTCATGGCGATCGCGGCCGGGGTGAAGGTCACCAACGGGCAGCTGGCCATCCCGCAGCTGTTCGA
>NZ_JBVHVI010000004.1:499404-522193 GCF_055564915.1 Streptomyces sp. NPDC028928 | reverse complement strand
CCCCCCCCCCCCCCCCCCCCCCCCCCCCCCCCCCCCCCCCCCCCCCCCCCCCCCCCCCCCCCCCCCCCCCCCCCCCCCCCCCCCCCCCCCCCGCCCCGGGCCGCGCCCCGTCCTCCGTACGCGAGGCCTACCACCTGCTGATGCGCCGCACCGACACCCCGGCGCTGCGCTCCTGGGCGAAGAGTTACGTCGCCGGCTGGCTGGCCCGGTCGGCGCACGGCATGGACGAGCGGACGATGCCGCTGCCGGCGCGCTGGGGCCGGGAGGGGCTGCGCCCCTGGCTGCAGGAGCGGCACGACCGGCACGGGGCGGAGTTCGAGGAGAACGCGGAGGTCCCGCTGCCCTCGCGGGAGGCGGTCGTCGACGACACCGTGCAGACCGCGCCGCTGACCCTGATCGACGGCAGCTGGCTGCAGGGGTTCACCGACTACGAGCAGGCGTCCTCGGAGATCGGGCACTCGCTGTTCGAGACGTACTGGGACGAACTCGGCAACGGCGAGCCCCGGTTGAACCATCCGCTCATCTACCGGGACGTCCTCAAGGAGATGGGCGTCGACCTGCCGCCCACCGCCTCGCCGGAGTTCGCCCGCTGGCACGGCTTCCGGGACGAGTCCTTCGAGCTGCCGGTGTACTGGCTGTGCGTCGGCAGGTTCCCGAGGACGTTCCTGCCCGAGGTGCTGGGGCTGAACCTGGCGATGGAGCTGTCGGGGGTCGGCGGTACCTACCGCAGGGCCCGGCTGGCGCTGAAGGCGTACGGCTTCAGCACGCGCTTCGTCGACATCCACAACACCATCGACAACGTCGCCACCGGTCACTCCGCGTGGGCCGCGGACGCGGTGGACACGCTGATGGCCGCCCTGCCCGACACCCCTGGTCCCGGCGGCCGTGAGGAGACCTGGCAGCGGGTGCGCACGGGCTACCGCTCGCTGAACCCGCCGAGCGGCGTGGGCGCCCGGCTCGCCGCCCGCCGCGGACGGCTCGCGGGCCGGCGGGGATGAGCCCCGTGCCGTCCCGAGGCCCCGCGCCCGATCGCAAGCAACCCATCCCGTCCCCCGATTCCGTGGAGGAACACAGCGGTGTCTGACCTGATCCTGGGAGTGTCGGCCTTCTACCACGACAGCGCCGCGGCGCTGATCGCCGACGGCGTGCCGGTCGCGGCCGCTCAAGAGGAACGTTTCAGCAGGCGACGGCACGACCCCTCCTTCCCCGCGGCGGCCGTCCGCTACTGCCTCGACGAGGCGGGCGTGACGCTGGACGACGTGTCCGCCGTCGCCTACTACGAGGACCCCCGGCTGAAGTTCCGCCGGGTGCTGGCCACCTTCCTCGGCGCCGCCCCGACCGGCTTCGCCTCCTTCCGCGACACCCTGCCGTCCTGGCTCGGCGCCGGCGGCAAGCTGCGCACCGCCGACCGGGTGCGCGCCGAGCTGGAGGGCCTGGGCCTGGGCCGGGTGCCGGAGCTGTCCGTACGCCGGCACCACGAGTCGCACGCCGTGTCGGCCTTCTTCCCGAGCCCCTACGAGTCCGCGGCCGTCCTGTGCATCGACGGCGTCGGCGAATGGGCCACGACCACCCTGTGGCACGGCCGCGGCACCGAGGTGACCCCGCTCGCGGAACTGCGGTTCCCGCACTCGCTGGGCCTGCTGTACTCGGCGTTCACCTACTTCTGCGGCTTCAAGGTCGACTCCGGCGAGTACAAGCTGATGGGCCTCGCCCCCTACGGCAAGCCCCGCTACGCCGACCTCATCCGCGAGCACCTCATCGACATCAAGCCCGACGGCTCCTTCCGCCTGGACATGCGGTACTTCGAGTACCTGCGCGGCCAGGTGATGACCGGACGAGGCTTCGAGAAGCTCTTCGACGGACCCCGGCGGGCCCCCGAGGGCCGGCTCACCGAGCGCGAGTTCGACCTCGCGGCCTCGGTGCAGGCGGTCACCGAGGAGGTCGTGCTGCGGCTGGCGCGGACCGCGCGGGAACGCACCGGCGAGTCCACGCTGTGCCTGGCGGGCGGTGTCGCCCTCAACTGCGTCGCCAACGGCAAGATCATCGACGCGGGCATCTTCGACGAGGTGTGGATCCAGCCGGCCGCCGGTGACGCCGGCGGCGCGCTCGGCGCGGCCCAGGCCGTCGCCATGGAGCGCGGGGTGCGCCGCGACCACCCCGCCACCGGGCGCGACGCGATGAGCGGCTCGCTCCTCGGCCCCGGCTACGACGACGAGGAGATCGCCGCCTACCTGGAGTCCCACGACATCCCGCACCAGCGGCTGGACCCCGAGACGCTGGCCAAGGAGGTCGCCGAGGGACTGGCCGAGGGGAAGATCGTCGGCTGGTTCCAGGACCGCATGGAGTTCGGGCCGCGCGCCCTGGGCGCCCGCTCGATCATCGGCGACCCGCGCAACCCGGACATGCAGTCCACCATGAACCTCAAGATCAAATTCCGTGAGTCGTTCCGCCCCTTCGCGCCCGCGGTGCTGGCCCCCGACGCCGGCGACTACTTCGACCTGCCGCAGGAGAGCCCGTACATGCTCGTGGTCTCGCAGGTCGCGGCGGCCCAGCGGCTCGACGCCGACAGCGCCGGCGCCAGCGGCCTGGACCTGCTGAAGGTGCACCGCTCGACCATCCCCGCCGTCACCCACGTCGACCACTCGGCCCGGGTGCAGACGGTCACCGAGCACAGCAACCCCGCCTACCACCGGCTGCTGACCGCCTTCAAGGCCCGCACCGGCTGCCCAGTGCTGGTCAACACCTCCTTCAACGTGCGCGGCGAGCCCATCGTGAACACCCCGCACGACGCCTACACCTGCTTCATGCGCACCAACATCGACATGCTCGCGCTCGGCAACTTCCTGCTGGAGAAGAGCGCCCAGCCCGCCTGGTCGGAGGAACACGACTGGCGCGCCGAGATCCCGCTCGACTGACGCACCGCCGCTCGAGACGCCCCACGAACCCCGGCGCCCCGCGGGGGTGCCGGGAGAACGGACCGCCCATGCGCACCTTCCTGCTCTTCCTCCTCTACTGCCTGGTCGTGACGCCCGCCGGCCTGGTGAGCCGGGTCGTCAAGGACCCCATGGCCCGCCGCCGGCCCGCCGGCACCCAGACCTACTGGACCGCGCCGACCCCGGCACAGGCTCGCTGAACGGCGAGCGGCCAGGTGTGCGCACGACCGATGGGAGACACACGATGACCAGCTTGCTCCAGTTCGCCCGGCACCACATCGACGACAGTGTCCGGGACCTGCTGGACAAGGAGATTTCGGAGCGCGTCTCGGAGACCCGGCTGGACTCCGATCTCGACGACGCCATCCTCGCCGGTATCGGCGCCTACGCGCTCAGCCGCCACCTCCCCGGTGACGTGCTGCAGAGCATCCAGGTGTTCACCGCCGCCGCGCGGCACGCCCTGGTGCTGTCCAATCTGCCGGCCCAGAACTTCCCCGACACCCCGGTGAGCGGCTTCGGCAACGAACCGGAACTGGCCGTCACCAACGCCATCCACCTGGGGCTGATCCGCCTGATCGGCTGCACGCCCTTCGCCGTCGCCTACGAGAACGACGGCCACCTCATCCGCAACGTCGTCCCCAACCCGGCGGCCTGCGGCACCACCAGCTCCTGGGGGGCCGACTCGGAGTTCTTCTGGCACTCCGACAACCCCCACCAGCCGTTCGGCCGGCCGGGCTCCGACCCGCGCCTGTACACCCCGCCGTACCTGACCTTCTACGCGGTGCGCAACGAGGAGCAGGTGCCCACCGAGATCGCCGCGCTCGACGACGTGATGGTGCGCCTGGACCCCGACACCCGGCAGATCCTGCAGACACCCGAGTTCGAGGTCGGCGCGCCCGACTCCAACGACGGCGGGGCCACCAGCCCGCTGCGCGAGGCCGCGATCATCGAGCCCGACGGCACCGGACGCCACCGCGTCCGCTACGACCGCGGCACCACCAGCGGTGTCACCGACCGCGCCCGCACCGCCCTGGAGAGCTGGTCGGACACCCTGACCACGATCCCGGCCGCCGAACTCGTCCTGGACACGGGCGACTTCCTGATCTTCGACAACCACCGGGTGCTGCACCGCCGCAAGGCCTTCACCCCGCGCCCCGACGCCACGGCCCGCTGGCTGCGCCGCTGCTACGCCGCCTGAGACCGGCCACTTCCATCCACCCCCCGAAGGGAACCCCATGAACACCTACCGCGTGGCCGTCATCGGCGGCCGCCCGGCCCCGATCGCCGGCGCCAAGCAGCTCGGCATCGATGTCGTCCTCGTCCACGAGGAGGGCGCCTACGACCCGGCCATCGCCGAACACTGCGAGCGCATCGTGCACGCCCCGATCGCCGACGGGCAGGCCATCCTCGACGTACTGAAGCCCCTGCACGACGAGCGGCCGTTCGACCGGGTGCTCACCACCACCGAGCCGGCCGCCGAGTCCACCGGGTTCGTCGTGGACTCGCTCGGGCTGCCCGGCGTCACCGAGGCCACCGCCCGCGCCCTCAAGGACAAGGCGCTCACCCGCGAACTGCTCGACAAGCACGGCCTGAGCCCCGTCCGCTACCGGATGGTGGAGAGCGCCGCCGAGATCGCGCAGTTCCGCGCCGAGGTCGGCGAGCGGATCATCGTCAAGCCGGTCGACGGCGTGGCCAGCCTGCACATCCACCCCGTGGACGGCCCTCAGGACGCCGAGCGGGCCTGGCAGGCGCTGCGCGAGGCGGGCATCACCGGCATCATCGCCGAGGAGTACCTCGACGGCCCGGTGGTGAGCGTCGACTCCTTCTCCTACGAGGGCCGCCACCTGCCCATCGGCTACTCCGAGTACCGCATGAACGAGCGGTACGTCGAATGGGAGGTCAGCACGCCCAGCCGGTACGCCCGGCCCTGGCTCGCCGAACTCCGCGAGCTGACGCCGAAGCTGCTGGACGCGGTGGGCCTGACCGAGGGCCCCTCGCACAGCGAGTTCGTGCTGACCGAGAAGGGCCCCCGGGTCCTCGAATCGCACGCCCGGCTGGCCGGCAGCGGCGCCCCCGAACTGGTCCGGCGCGCCTTCGGCCTGGACCTGAACCGGATGTTCCTCACCGTGCCGCTCGGTATCGACGAGCTGCCCGCCACCTCGCCCGAGCCGCTGGGCGGGGCGGCCGTACGGTTCTTCACGCCCGAGCCCGGCACGGTCACCGCCGTCGAGGTCGCCGAGGACGCCGCCGACGAGGTGCGCACCATCCCCCAGGGCGAGGTCCTGTACGTCTTCCTGCCCTACCTGGACGAGTTCCGGGACACCGAGGTGGCCGCGGTGATCGGCAAGAGCGTCGGCGAGACCGTGCCGCCGCTGCTCACCGTCGCCGACTGTGTCTCCGGCTACGCCATCGCGTCCGGCCGGGACGCGGACGACGCCGTCGCCAAGACCGAGGCCGTCAACGCGAAGATCCGCTTCGAGACGCGCTGAGCACGCCGTCCGCCGCACCGGACCGCTTTTCCGGCCGGGCGGCCGGGCCCCGCATCCGCCGGCGCCCGGCCGTCCGGCCCGCCTCGTGCGCGCCCAGGCACCGCCTGGCCGTGACGTCCCACGAGGCCCGGCCCGCACCGACCACTGGGAGGGAACCGCCTGTGAACCCCATCGCCTCGACCGTCCCGACGGGCAGCTCCGTATCGGACCCCGTCACCCAGCTGCACTCCGCCCGGCGGCTCGTCCAGGAGCGGTACACCGACGAGCAGCCGCTGATCCGGGCCGCTCTGCACCTGATCGACTGCGCCACCGACATCGTGGCCGGTCTGCCCGAGCCCGACCTCGACGCCTGCCGCGACGCCCTCGGCTCCGCCCGCGCCGCCGTGGTCTCGGCGACCTACGCCGTGGGCCGCGTCCGCGACCTCGCCGCGTCCGGAACGGAGCGCGCATGAACCGCCACGTCGTCATCCTGCACCGCTGGCGCGACCGCCACGCCCACTACGAGGACTACCTCGACCACCGCACCCACCACGTCAGCTACGTCACCACCGCGCTCGCCCAGGACTCCGTGCCCGCCGAGGCCGCGGCCGTCGTGGTGGTGCCCGCCACCGACGACACCGCCGCGGTCTGGCGCGCGGTCACCGAACTGCGCGCCCGCTTCGGCCCGCCGGCCCGGCTGATCGCCCTCAACGAGGGCGACCTCGACACCGCCGCCGCCGTCCGCGACCGCCTCGGCTGCGCCGGCCAGACCCCGGCCGAACTCGCCCGCTTCCGCGACAAGCTGACGATGAACCGGATCGTCGCCGAGGCCGGCGTCCCGACGCCCCGCTTCGCCGACGCCCCCGACGCGGACGCCGTACGCGCCTTCGCGGACCGCCACGGCCTGCCCGTCGTGGTCAAGCCCCGCCGCGGCACCGCCAGCCGGGGCGTGCTACGTCTCGCCTCCGCGGCCGACCTGCCCCAGCTTGCCGCGCTGCCGCCCGAGCCACGCCTGGTGCAGGAGTACTGCCCCGACGACATCGTCCACATCGACGGCCTGTGGACGGGCGACCGCCTGGGCCCGTGGCGGGCCTCCCGCTACGTCAACACCTGCGTCGACTTCACCCAGGGCCAGGCCCTCGGCTCCGTCGAGATCGACGACCCGCACCTGCTCGCCGCGCTCGGCGAGTTCACGGCCGACGTCGCGGGCGCGCTCAGCAACGAGGCGTGGGTGTTCCACCTGGAGGCCTTCGTCGGCACCGGTGCCCACGGCCGCCCCGCGATCCGCTTCCTCGAGGCGGGCTACCGGGTCGGCGGCGCGGAGATCCCGTTCGTCTGGCGCGAGGTGCACGGCATCGACCTGATGCGGGCCGCCGCCGACATCCAGCTCGGCCGGTCCCCCGATCTGCCGGTCCCCGAGCGCTGGCGCACCGGCGGCTGGCTGCTCGTGCCGTCCCCCGTCCCGGCCCCCTGCCGCGTGGTCAGCCACGAGCTGCCCGTGCCGCAGGACCCCGCCGAGGCACCGTACGCCGCCGTCGTCCCCGCCGTCGGCCAGGTCATCCCGCGGGTCGGCGGCTACGAGCACGTCGGCGCCCGCTTCCGCTTCCGCGGCGACTCCAGCGGCGAGGTGGAGAAGGCGGTCCTGCGCACCGCGGCCCAGTTCCGCCTGGAGTGCGCGCCCCAACCCGAGAACCCAGGCGGCGGCCGCCCGACATGCGGCCTCGACCGATGAGCGCCGGCGGCCCCACCACGGCCGTACTCGTCCTGGAGGACGGCCGCGTCTTCCGGGGACGGACGTACGGAGCGGTGGGCGAGACGTTCGGCGAGGCGGTCTTCTCCACCGGGATGACCGGTTACCAGGAGACGCTCACCGACCCGTCGTACGACCGTCAGATCGTGGTGGCGACGGCCCCGCAGATCGGCAACACCGGCTGGAACGACGAGGACGACGAGTCGAGCCGTATCTGGGTCTCGGGTTACGTGGTGCGGGATCCGGCGCGCGTGCCGTCGAGCTGGCGGGCCAAGCGCTCGCTGGACGAGGAGCTGGTGCGGCAGGGGGTGGTGGGCATTTCGGGCATCGACACCCGGGCGCTGACCCGCCATCTGCGCGAGCGCGGCTCGATGCGTGCCGGCATCTTCTCCGGCGAGGCGATCGCTCCGGAGGCGGAGCTGGTGGAGCGGGTTCTGGCGCAGCCGCACATGAAGGGCGCGAGCCTGTACGAGGAGGTGGCGACCAAGGAGGCGTACGTCGTCCCGGCGATCGGTGAGAAGCGGTTCACGGTCGCCGCGATCGACCTCGGCATCAAGGGCATGACCCCGCACCGCATGGCCGAGCGCGGCATCGAGGTGCACGTCCTGCCCGCGACGGCGACCGTGGAGGACGTGTACGCGGTCGACCCGGACGGCGTGTTCTTCTCCAACGGCCCGGGCGACCCCGAGACGGCCGACCACCCGGTGTCCGTGATGCGGGCCGTCCTGGAACGCGGCACCCCGTTGTTCGGCATCTGCTTCGGCCAGCAGATCCTCGGCCGCGCCCTCGGCTTCGGCACGTACAAGCTGAAGTACGGCCACCGGGGCATCAACCAGCCGGTCCAGGACCGTACGACCGGCAAGGTCGAGGTCACCGCGCACAACCACGGCTTCGCCGTGGACGCGCCGCTCGACGGGACCTCGGAGACTCCCTTCGGCCGGGTCGAGGTGTCCCACGTCTGCCTCAACGACGGTGTGGTGGAAGGCCTCCGCCTGCTCGACCGCCCGGCGTTCTCCGTCCAGTACCACCCCGAAGCGGCAGCCGGCCCGCACGACGCCGCCTACCTCTTCGACCGCTTCGCATCCTTGATGGAGCAGGCCCATGGCTAAACGCACCGACCTGAAATCCGTCCTGGTCATCGGCTCCGGCCCGATCGTCATCGGCCAGGCCGCCGAGTTCGACTACTCCGGCACCCAGGCCTGCCGGGTCCTCAAGGCCGAGGGCCTGCGGGTCGTGTTGGTGAACTCCAACCCGGCGACGATCATGACGGACCCGGAGATCGCCGACGCCACCTACGTCGAGCCGATCACCCCCGAGTTCGTCGAGAAGATCATCGCCAAGGAGCGCCCCGACGCCCTGCTGCCCACCCTGGGCGGCCAGACGGCCCTCAACACCGCGATCGCGCTCCATGACAGTGGGGTTCTCGCGCAGTACGGCGTGGAGTTGATCGGCGCCAAGCCCGAGGCGATCCACAAGGGCGAGGACCGTGATCTGTTCAAGGATGTCGTGGAGGAGGTCCGCAAGAAGATCGGGCACGGTGAGTCCGCGCGCTCGGTGATCTGCCATTCCATGGACGATGTCCTCAACGGCGTGGAGACGCTGGGCGGTTACCCGGTGGTCGTGCGCCCGTCGTTCACGATGGGCGGCGCCGGCTCCGGTTTCGCCCACGACGAGGAGGAGCTGCGCCGCATCGCCGGGCAGGGCCTGACGCTGTCGCCGACCACGGAGGTGCTCCTGGAGGAGTCCATCCTGGGGTGGAAGGAGTACGAGCTGGAGCTGATGCGCGACAAGAACGACAACGTCGTGGTCGTCTGCTCCATCGAGAACTTCGACCCGATGGGCGTGCACACCGGTGACTCGATCACGGTGGCGCCGGCGATGACGCTGACCGACCGGGAGTACCAGATCCTGCGGGACGTCGGCATCGCCGTGATCCGCGAGGTCGGGGTGGACACCGGCGGCTGCAACATCCAGTTCGCGGTGAACCCCGAGGACGGCCGCGTCATCGTGATCGAGATGAACCCGCGCGTGTCCCGCTCCTCGGCGCTCGCCTCCAAGGCGACCGGCTTCCCGATCGCGAAGATCGCGGCCAAGCTGGCCGTGGGTTACACCCTGGACGAGATCCCGAACGACATCACACAGGAGACCCCGGCCTCCTTCGAGCCCACGCTCGACTACGTGGTGGTCAAGGCGCCGCGGTTCGCGTTCGAGAAGTTCCCGCAGGCCGACTCCACGCTGACCACCACCATGAAGTCGGTCGGCGAGGCGATGGCGATCGGGCGGAACTTCACCGAGGCGTTCCAGAAGGCGCTGCGCTCGCTGGAGAAGAAGGGCAGCCAGTTCACCTTCACCGGCGACCCCGGTGACAAGGAGACCCTGCTGCGCGAGGCCGTTCGGCCCACCGACGGCCGGATCAACACGGTGATGCAGGCCATCCGCGCGGGCGCCACGCCCGAGGAGGTCTTCGACTACACGAAGATCGATCCGTGGTTCGTGGACCAGCTGTTCCTGATCAAGGAGATCGCGGACGAGCTGGCCGACGCCCCCGAGCTGACGGCGGAGCTGCTGGCGGAGGCGAAGCGGCACGGTTTCTCCGACCAGCAGATCGCCGAGATCCGCGGGCTGCGCGAGGACGTCGTGCGCGAGGTCCGCCACGCCCTGGGGATCCGCCCGGTCTACAAGACGGTCGACACCTGCGCGGCGGAGTTCGCGGCGAAGACGCCGTACTTCTACTCCTCCTACGACCAGGAGAGCGAGGTCGCCCGGCGCGAGAAGCCGGCCGTCATCATCCTGGGCTCCGGCCCGAACCGGATCGGGCAGGGCATCGAGTTCGACTACTCCTGCGTCCACGCCTCCTTCGCGCTGTCGGATGCCGGGTACGAGACGGTGATGGTCAACTGCAACCCGGAGACCGTCTCCACCGACTACGACACCTCCGACCGGCTGTACTTCGAGCCGCTGACGCTGGAGGACGTGCTGGAGATCGTCCACGCCGAGCAGCAGGCCGGCCCGATCGCGGGTGTCGTCGTCCAGCTCGGCGGGCAGACCCCGCTCGGGCTGGCGCAGGCCCTGAAGGACAACGGCGTGCCGATCGTCGGCACGCCGCCGGAGGCGATCCACGCGGCCGAGGACCGCGGCGCGTTCGGCCGGGTCCTGGCGGAGGCGGGCCTGCCGGCGCCGAAGCACGGCACGGCGACCACCTTCGCGGAGGCCAAGGCCATCGCCGACGAGATCGGCTACCCGGTCCTGGTCCGTCCCTCCTACGTGCTGGGCGGACGCGGCATGGAGATCGTCTACGACGAGACCCGGCTCGCCTCCTACATCGCGGAGTCGACCGAGATCAGCCCCTCCCGGCCGGTCCTGGTCGACCGGTTCCTGGACGACGCGATCGAGATCGACGTCGACGCCCTCTACGACGGCGAGGAGCTGTACCTGGGCGGTGTGATGGAGCACATCGAGGAGGCCGGCATCCACTCCGGCGACTCCGCCTGCGCCCTGCCCCCCATCACGCTCGGCGGGTTCGACATCAAGCGGCTGCGCGCCTCCACCGAGGCCATCGCGCGCGGTGTCGGGGTGCGCGGCCTGATCAACATCCAGTTCGCGATGGCCGGCGACATCCTCTACGTCCTGGAGGCCAACCCCCGCGCCTCGCGGACCGTCCCCTTCACCTCCAAGGCCACCGCCGTGCCCCTGGCCAAGGCCGCCGCCCGGATCTCGCTGGGCGCGACCATCGCCGAGCTGCGCGCCGAGGGCCTGCTGCCCCGGCAGGGTGACGGCGGGGAGCTGCCGCTGGACGCGCCGATCTCGGTGAAGGAGGCCGTCATGCCCTGGTCGCGGTTCCGTGACATCCACGGCCGGGGTGTGGACACCGTCCTCGGCCCGGAGATGCGCTCCACCGGCGAGGTCATGGGCATCGACTCCGTCTTCGGCACGGCCTACGCCAAGTCGCAGGCGGGTGCCTACGGGCCGCTGCCCACCAAGGGACGGGCGTTCATCTCGGTCGCCAACCGCGACAAGCGCTCGATGATCTTCCCCGCCCGGGAGCTGGTCGCGCACGGCTTCGAGCTGCTCGCCACCTCCGGCACCGCCGAGGTCCTCAAGCGCAACGGCATCAACGCCACCATCGTGCGCAAGCAGTCCGAGGGCACCGGCCCGAACGGCGAGAAGACCATCGTCCAGCTCATCCACGACGGCGAGGTCGACCTCATCGTCAACACCCCCTACGGCACCGGCGGCCGCCTCGACGGCTACGACATCCGCACCGCCGCCGTCGCGCGGTCCGTGCCGTGCCTGACCACGGTCCAGGCGCTCGCCGCGGCCGTCCAGGGCATCGACGCCCTGAACCACGGCGACGTGGGCGTCCGCTCGCTCCAGGAACACGCGGAACACCTCACCGCAGCCCGCGACCAGTCCTGCGATCTGTCCTGACGCCGCACCACGCCGAGGGGGGACACCGGAGTCGGTGTCCCCCCTCGGCGTCGGCGCCGGTGTCCGTCAGCTGGTGACGGCCGGGCCCGAGGTGTCGATGGCCAGGGAGACGGCGAGGGCGCCGAGCACCGTGCCCATCATGTAGCGCTGCACCTTCAGCCAGGAGGGGCGGCGGGAGAGGAAGACGGCGATCGTGCCGGCGGCGAGCACGATGGTCAGGTTGACCGCGATGCTGACCACGATCTGGAACGAACCGAGGATGATGCCCTGGAGCAGCACGTGGCCCCGGTCCAGGTCGATGAACTGGGGGATGAGGGAGAGGTACATGATGGCGATCTTCGGGTTGAGGAGGTTCGTCATCAGGCCCATGGTGAACAGCTTGCGCGGCGAGTCGTGCGGCACGTCCTGCGGGTCGAAGACGGAGAGGCCGCCCGGCTTCAGGGCGTTCCAGGCCAGGTAGGCGAGGTAGGCGGCGCCCGCCAGCTTGACCGCGACGTACAGCTCGGGCACGGCGAGGAAGACGACCGACAGACCGAGGTTCGCGGCGAGCAGGTACAGCATGAAGCCCAGGGCCACGCCGCCGAGGGAGATGATCCCGGCGCGCCTGCCCTGGGTGATGCTGCGGGAGACGAGATAGATCATGTTGGGGCCGGGCGTGAGCACCATGCCGAGTGCCACCACCGAGACGCCGAGGATTCCGCTCAGTTCAACCATGAAAACCCCTCATTCGTAGGTGCGTTGCGCCGCCGTTCGCCGCGTGCGCCGTGTCGGCGCCGGCGTCGTGCCCGGCCTCGGCGAGGTCGTGGACGATGTCGTGCAGGAGATGGCGGGTGAAGAAGTCGACGCTGAGCCGCGGATCGCCCAGGCGGGGGTCGTCGCGGTGCCAGTCGTCGGTGGTCAGCCGGCCCAGGCGGCGGGCCAGGGTCTCGGCGGCCCGCCCCAGTTCCTCCGCCACGTGCCGGGGCTCCTCGTCCCGGTAGTGCGGAGTACCGAGGGCCGGTGTCGGTGCAATCCGTGATTGACCCAGGATTGCATCGAGTCGGGTGGGGAACAGCAGGCACATGTCCCGGACGTGGCAGCCCCACTCCAGGGGCGTCCAGGCGGGGACGCCCGTGCGCCGGGTGCCGAGTCCGGGGTCCCGGAGCACCTGCTGCCAGGCGGCGGCGTACTCGCGCAGCGCGTCGGGGATGGTGTCGTGCCTGATCAGATGGGATCGGAAGCCGCAGTGGCGACAGTCGGGCAGTGGCGCGGGAGTGCGGCCGAGCGGTGACCGGGTTCGGGTCGTCGTCTTCACTGAGCCCAGGACTCCCTTCCTGACCTCGGGGCAATGCCCGGAGCTTAAGGCAGGGCAATAGCTCGATGCAACTGGACTATTGCACCGAGTGCAATGCTGTGGTTGGATGGAGAAGGCCCGGAGCGGACGAGGGGAGCACGAGGCGTGAAGGACTATCAGAGCGTCGCCGACGCGGTGGCCGAGGAGATCCGGTCCGGCGTCCTCCGGCCCGGCGACCGCCTCCCCCCGCAGCGCGAGTTCGCACGGCAGCAGGGCATCGCCAACTCCACCGCCACCCGCGTGTACCAGGAACTGGCCCGCCGTGGCCTGACCGTGGGCGAGGTGGGACGCGGCACGTTCGTGCGCGCGGTGTCCGCGACGTCCGGTGCCGCCCTCCCCGCGCTCACCGAACCGGCGGCCGGCCGGGTCGACCTGGAACTGAACTACCCGGCCGTACCCGAGCAGAGCGCGCTGCTCGCCGAAGGGCTCAGCGGGCTGCTGCGCCCCGACGCGCTCGGGTACGCCCTGCTGCCGGTCGGCACGTCCGGCCTGCCGGCCGTCCAGGAGTCCGCCGCCGACACCCTCGCCCGCGGCGGCTGGCGCCCCGATCCCGCGCGGGTCCTCTTCGCGGGCAACGGACGGCAGGCCATCTCGGCCGTCATCACCGCCCTGGTGCCGCCCGGCGGCCGCCTCGGCGTCGAGGAGCTGACGTATCCCGTCATCAAGGCCGTGGCCACCCGGCTCGCCATCACCCTCGTCCCGCTGGCCATGGACGACGACGGGCTGATCCCGGAGGCCGTGGCGGATGCCCACGCCGCGGCCCCGCTGCACGCCGTCTACGTCCAGCCGAGGCTGCACAACCCGCTCTCGCTCACGATGCCCGAACAGCGCGTCGAGCAGCTCGCGGAGGTCCTGCTGCGGCTCGGGATCCCCGCGGTCGAGGACGCCATCTGGGCGTTCCTGCGCGACGAACTCCCGCCGCTCGCGGCCTACGCCCCCGAGCGGACCGTGCTGATCGACAGCCTGTCCAAGCGCATCGCGCCCGGTCTGACCCTCGGCTTCGCGGTGGCGCCGCCGGACCTGACGAGCGAGATCGCCGTCTCCCTGCGCTCGGGCGGCTGGTCCCCCATGCGGTTCGCGCTGGAGGCCGCCCACCGCTGGCAGCAGGACGGCACCGTGAAGAAGCTGGTGGCCGCCAAGCAGCGGGAAGCGGCGGTACGTCAGGAGATCGCGGCCCGGCATCTCGCCGGTTTCGCGGTGCGGAGCCATCCGCGCTCCTATCACTGCTGGTGGCAACTGCCCCGCCCGTGGCGGGCGGACACGTTCGTCGCCGCGGCGGCGCGGCACGGTATCGGCGTGGTGCCCGCCGCGGCGTTCACCGTCGGCGGCAGCCAGGCACCCAACGCCGTACGCCTGGGCCTCGCCTCCCCGCAACCGGAGGTGCTGTCGCAGGCACTCGGCAAGCTCGTCGAACTCGCCCGGTCCGCCCCGGACGACCTCGTCACCGACTGACGCCGGCCCGCGCCGGACCGGCGAACGGACCGGGCGGCGGTGAGAACGGTCCGTCGTCGTGAAGGACCTCGCCGTGGAGGACGTCGCCGTGCAGGACCTCGTCCGGAAGGACCTCGCCGTGCAGGACGCTGTCGTACGCCTCCCGGTAGCGCCGTTCGAACTCCGCGAAGGCCTCCGCCTCGTCCGCCGTTCCGCGCAGGACCCCGTCGAGGGCGCGCGCCGCGAGTCCGGCGCCGCGGCACGCCAGGTGCGTCCCGTGGGACGGCTGCGACTGCGCCCCGACCGCGCACGCGGCGTCGCCGACGAGGAGCATCCCGCGGCGCCACAGCCGGTCGTCGGCGTACGACCAGTGCGGGCGCACCCGGATCCGGCCGGGGCCGCCGGGCGCCCGGGTGGCCCCGGCCAGGAGGTCCCTGACCGGCGGACACGCCTCGGCGAAGCCGGACAGCGCGCCCTCGGGATCCGTGCGCACCCGGTGCGCCAGGTTTGGCCGCACCACGGCGCCCACCTGGGTGAGCCCGTCGCCGGCCGGTGCCGTCCAGAACCAGCCGCCGCCGAACGGGAAGCGCCGGGGGCCCTGCGCCCGGCCGGTGTCCGCCCTGAAGCAGCCGTACACGGCCAGCCCGGACGAGCCACGGGCACCGGCGACATGACGGCGCAGCAGGCTGTCGCCGCCCGAGGCGTCCACGACACAGCGGGCCCGCACGGTGCGGGCCGGCTCTCCCTCCGGGAGGTGGCGCAGCCCGGCCACGCGCTCGTTCTCGATGACGACGTTGACCGCCGTCGACCGCTCCCGCACGACCACGCCCCGGAGGACCCGCGGACAGGGGTCCCGCTCCAGCAGGAGCACCCGGTGGCCCCGGCCGGCCACCAGGGCCGCCGTGAGCAGCCCGGCGGGGCCCGCGCCGGCGATCACGACGTCGTACCGCTCGCTGGACATACCTCTTTTCCTCCCGAGGCCGGTGCACAGTGAAAACTTCTACTCGGCGGTGAAGTGCCGATACTCTTTCGGGAAAACCGCTCATTCCTCCGAAAGAACTACGGAAAGCCCCCCGAGCCCCCGGGACATCCCCCTGCACTACGGAACAGAGAATTCCCCGTGGCGAAATTCAGTCTGATTGGCCGGAATCAGCCCCAGGCCGAGTCGTCGTCCGTTGCCGCGATACCCACGACAAGGGCGGTGCAGACGCGGCCGTACCGGACAGTCTGGTACATCTTCGATACCTCGCCAGTGTGAGTAGTTCCATGTTTAGCAATATCCCGCCGGGCTGGCAGTCATGATCATTCGCGGCTCCTGCCAGGCCGAAAGGCCTGGCAGGAGCCCGCTCGACCGCGTCCCCCCACGTAATCAATGATGCTGACGTGCGGACGGGGACGCGAGGGCGACAGGCGTCGGGATCACGCAACGCGCCAACACGAAGGTGGGACATATGTGCCAGGAAGAGGACATCGAGGAGAAGGACGACGGCCGAAGGCGCGCCGACGGTACATCGCCGGGCGTGTATTTCTGCGCTCAAGGACTGGAGCGTTACCGCGAAGCCCTCAATGACGGAACGATCTCGGGGGACGTTCCCGAATGCCTCATCGCTTACCGGCTGCTGCGCCCCATTCCGGGCGTCGCCGGACTGTACGTCCCGATCCCCCCGAAAGTCGCCGAGGCGGAACTCTCCCGCTCCGTGGTACGAGAGATCGAACACCACGAGAATACGCTGGCGTCACTGCGCTCGTCCTTCGTGGCCGCCCAGAGCCTCTATCACCGGGCGCAGCACGACACCGGGGTCCCCATCGAGTCCCTGAGGGGCGCCGACGTGATCAGCCAGTCCCTGCGGCTGGTCGTCGAGGCGTGCACGGAGGAGCTGCTCACGGCACAGCCGGGCGGCGGCCGCTCCCCCGCCCTGCTCGCCGAGGCCCTGCCCCGCGACCTGGCGATCCTGCAGCGCGGTGTCACACAGCGGACGCTCTACCAGCACAGCGTCCGCTCCCACCAGCCGACCCTCGCCTACATCGAGCGCGTGACGGCCGAAGGCGCCCAGGTCCGCACCGTGGACGAGGTGTTCGAGCGCCTCATCATCTGTGACCGCTCGGTGGCCTTCATCCCCGGCATCCCCGAACGCAAGAACGCGGCGCTGGCCGTCCGGCACCCCGGCGCCGTCGCCTTCCTCGTCAAGGTCTTCGAGCACACCTGGGCACGCGCCCGTCCGGTCTCCATCGCACCCGAACAGCACCGCCCGGACCTGGTGACCGACTCGGTCCGCGCCGCCGTGCTCCGCATGGTCGTCACCGGCCACACCGACGAAGCGATCGCCGCTCGCCTGGGCATGAGTTCCCGTACGGTCTCGGCCCACATCAAGAAGGTCGCCGAGGTCCTGGGCAGCCGCAGCCGCGCCGAACTCGGCTACCTCATCTGCCAGCGCCGCCTGCTCGTTCTGGAGGAGCCGGTCGGTTCCGCCTGACGGGAAGCGGGTGCCCGTGCCGGACCGGCGCGGCCGCCCGGACATGGCAAGTGCAAGCCCCACCGGAGACCCCGGCGGGGCTTCGTCGTACCGGGCGCTCCCGCACCGCTCTCACAGGCGCAGGTCGTGGATGCCGCCGTCGACGGCGAGGACCGTGCCGGTGGTGCCGGAGGCGTCGACGGCCAGATAGGCGATGGCCTCGCCGACCTCCCCGGGCCGCGCCAGCCGGCCCAGCGGATGACGGTCGTTCAGCGCGTCCCGCTCCGCCTCCGGGTCGGCGGTCATCGCCAGCACCCGCTGGATCCAGGGGGTGTCGACGGCGCCGGGGGCGACGGCGTTGACGCGGATGCCCTCCCGGACGTGGTCGGCGGCCATCGCCAGGGTCAGGGAGTGGACGGCGCCCTTGGAAGCGGAGTACAGGACCCGGCGCGGCACGCCCATCGAGGCGAAGACGGAGCAGGTGTTGACGATCGCGGCGGCCGGAGACCTGCGCAGATGCGGAAGCGCGGCGCGGGCCAGGCGGACCATACCGACGACGTTCACGTCGAGCACGCGGTGCCACTCCTCGTCGGCGTTGTCGGCGACCGTGCCCTGGGCGGCGATGCCGGCGTTGTTGACGACGATGTCGATCCGGCCGAAGCGCTCCACGGTCTCGGCCACGGCGCCGCGCACGGAGGCGTCGTCGGTGACGTCGCAGGCGATGCCGACGGCGGGCGCGGCCACCTCGTCGGGTTTGAGGTCGAGGGCGGCGACCCGCACGCCCCGGGCGGTGAGCGCGGCCGCGGCGGCCGCCCCGATACCGGACGCGCCGCCGCTCACCACGGCCACGAGGGAATCGGACGTCTGCGCTGCGCTGTCGGTGACCACGGCTGGCGCCTCCTTGGAAACGGTCTGCGGATCAGGGAAAGGGAGATCGGACCTCGGTCGGGCCCCGGTCGCACCTCGGTCGGACCTCAGCGCGCGGCGCCGCGTTCCAGGCGCTCCAGGAGCGGGTGGACCTCGGCGCCGGCGGCCCCCACCGCGCGCCGCGCCCACCAGGCCGCCGCGAGGTTGGACGTCAGCAGCGTGGTCCGGCCGAACTCGCGGTCGAGTTCGGCGAGGGCGGCCAGCGTGCCCATGCCCGTGCCGGTGAAGAGGACGGCCCCTTCGTCGGGCAGACCGGCGGCGCGTACCCGCTCCAGGACCGTCCGGGTCGTCACCCGGTACGGATCGAACTCGTGGTCCTTTTCCTTCGGGTCCGGCACGGCCGGGGCGAGGACGACCCGGTCGACCGTGACGCCGGCCCGCTCCCAGAAGGAGCGGGACGTCTCCGTCAGCCAGTCCCAGTAGGGGGAGACGAGCGTGAGACGGGATATCCCGAAGTGCTCGCACACCGCGAGGATGGCCTGCGTCGTCGACTGCACGGGGTAGCCGAAGCGTTCCGACAGTTCGGCGACGAAAGCGCGGTCGCCTTCGGGACCCAGCAGATAGTGCGACGCGTTGCATGCCACCACGGCGGCGTCCAGACGCATACGGCCGAAGGTGCCGAGCGTGTCCGCGAGAACGTCGTTGTACCGCAGCATCGTTTCCTTCACACCCATTCCGGGAGTCAGCGGGAAACGCGCGGTGTACACATTCAGCTCGGTACCGACGAGACGGTTGAACTCCGGTTCTGCCAGCGGGTTCTCCGGTGGCACGACCAGCCCGAGGCGGGGCAGCGGGAAAATGTCCATGGCGGCACACTAGTTGCCGGCCGGGGCACCGGCGGCCGTAATCCACCGGACTTGACACACCGCCAGGCCATTCTTGCAACTCCTTTCCGTCTTGACATTTCTTGACAATCCCCACAGAGAATTGACGGGGCTGCTCTTACTCTTTCCCGCGGTGCGTTGGAAGGTAGTGGATCGTCACCCATCTCACGAACGGAGTCGATCCATGTCCAGCGCCACCCTCACCGGCGCCTGCCCCGAGTGCGAGACCGGTCTGACCGTCCCGCCGATCGTCCAGGGCGAGACGCTGTCCTGCCCCGAGTGCATGCTGACCCTCCGCGTGGAGGACATCACCGACGGCCGGCTGACCCTGGAGATGGTCGAGGTCCAGCTGCGCGACTGGGGGCAGTGACAGCCGTGTCCGACGCCCCGCCCGTATCCATGTCGGCGACGCTGGCCGCCGACGAGGCGCTGGACCGCAGGCGCCGAGCCGGGGAACAGGTGCTCGCCATGGCCGGCGGGGAGATCGGCCTGCCCGTGCTGCCGGCGCTGCGCCGGCGGCTCGCCGCCGCCGCGGACGAGAACGCGTACGGCCCCGTGTCCGGCAGCCAGGCCCTGCGCGCCTCGGCCGCCGGGTACTGGGGGCGGCGCGGTCTCGCCACCGATCCCGGGCTGGTCGTGGCCGGGCCGGGCAGCAAGCCGCTGCTGTTCGCCCTGCTGCTGGCCATCGGCGGGGACGTGGTCGTGCCCGTGCCCAGCTGGGTCAGCTACGCCGCCCAGGCCCGGCTCGCGGGGGCGCGTCCCGTCCCCGTGCCGATCGCCCCGGGCCAGGGCGGAGTGCCCGACCCGGAGCGGCTGCGCGCGGCCGTCACCGCGGCGCGCGCGGCCGGCCGGGACCCCCGGTGCGTGGTGGTGACCCTGCCGGACAACCCGACCGGGGCCGTCGCCTCGCCCGGCACGGTGCGCCGCCTGGCGGCCGTGGCCCGGGAACTCGACCTCGTCATCGTCTCCGACGAGATCTACTGCGACCTCGTCTACGACACCTCGGTGCCCGCCGAGTCCCCGGCCCTGCACGCCCCGGAGCGCGCCGTCGTCACCACCGGGCTCACCAAGAACCTGGCCGTCGGCGGCTGGCGCACCGGTGTGGCCCGGCTCCCCGACAGCGAGACGGGGCGTTCCCTGCACGGCCGTCTGGTCTCGGTCGCCAGTCAGATCTGGTCCAGCCCGCCGGCGCCGGTGCAGGCCGCGGCCGCGTACGCCTTCGGCGAGCCGCCGGAGATCACCGAACGTGTCGCCGCGAGCCGCCGGCTGCACGAGAGCGTGGTGCGCGCGGTCGCCGGCCGGCTCACCGACGCGGGCGCGCTCCTCGCCCCGGTCCGCGCGACCTGCTACCTGTACCCGGACTTCGAACCGCTGCGGGAGCACCTGGCCGGGGCCCACGACGTGCACGGCGGTGCGGATCTGGTCCGCTTCCTGGTCCAGCGGCACGGGGTCGGGGTGCTCCCGGCGAGCGCCTTCGGGGAGCCCGGCGATCCCTTGCGGATCCGGGCCGCGACCAGCCGTCTGTACGGCGAGGACGACGAGCAGCGCACCGCCGCGCTCACGGCGCCGGACCCGCTCGAACTGCCCTGGATCCGCAAGAACCTGGAGCGGTTCGGCGCCGCGCTGGCCGATCTCACCGGCGCCCGCACCCCGCGCACCTGACCCGTTCCCGCCCCGGGAGGACCCTTCCACGCCGGGCTCGACCCTCACATCGAAGGCACCCATCATGACAAGCGCCGAGCCGACCACCGGCACCGCCACCCCAGTCCCCGCACCCGACGAGGCGTCACGTGCCGAGCAGAAGCTGCCGATGGCGGCGCTGCTCGCCCTGGCCGTCGCGGTGTTCATCACCAGTCTCACCGAGACCCTGCCCGCCGGGCTGCTGCCCGACATGAGTTCCAGCCTGCACACCAGCGAGTCGGCCACCGGGCAGACGGTGACCATCTACGCGCTGGGGACGGTGCTCACCGCGATCCCGCTGTCCGCGGCCACCGCGGGCTGGCACCGCAAGCGGCTGCTGCTGACCGCCATGGCCGGCTTCGCCGTGGCCAACACGGTGACCGCCCTGTCGGCGAACTACCCGCTCACCCTGGCCGCCCGGTTCGTCGCCGGTGTCGCCGCCGGCCTGGCGTGGGCCCTGCTGGCCGGCTACGCCCGCCGTATGGTCGCCCCGCACCAGGAGGGCCGCGCCCTCGCGATCGCCATGGCCGGGATTCCCGTCGCCCTGTCCCTGGGCGTGCCGGCCGGCACCTTCCTGGGGCAGGTGGTCTCCTGGCAGGCCGCCTTCCTCGCGATGACCGCCCTGACCGTGGTGCTGCTCGTGTGGATCACGGCCGTGGCACCCGACTACCCCGGTCAGCAGGCCGGCGGCAAGATCCCCATGCGCAGCACCCTGCGCGTCCCGGGCGTCGCGGCGGTGCTGACCGTCACCCTGGTCTTCGTCCTGGCCCACACCATCCTCTACGCCTACATCGCCACCTTCCTCGACCACATCGGCATGGGCGACCGGGCGGACGCGGTCCTGCTCGTCTTCGGCATCGCCTGCCTGGTCAGCATCTGGGTGGTCGGCGCGAGCATCCACCGCCACCTGCGCACCCTGACCGTCGTCAGCACCCTGCTGGTCGGTGTCGCCGTCGCGGTCATGGGCGCGTTCTCCGGGACCGACGCCCTGGTCTACGTCGCCGCCGCCCTGTGGGGGCTGGGCTGGGGCGGGGTGCCCACCCTGCTGCAGACCGCGGGCGGCCAGGCCGGCGGGGAGGCGGCCGAGGCGGCCCAGGCCATGCTCGTCACCCTGTGGAACGTCGCGATGGCCGGCGGGGGCATCGCCGGCGGCCTCCTGCTGGACGCCGTGGGAGCGAACGCCTTCCCCTGGACGGTGCTGATCCTCCTGGTCCCGGTCCTCGCGATCGTGCTCGCCTCCCGTACCCACGGATTCCCGGCCACCCACTCATCCGCCCACTCCTGAAGGAGACCCTGACAGCCATGTCCATCATCTTCGAGTGCGAGTACCAGGGCCGGCGGTACGCGGGCCACGGCCTGCCGGCGCCCGGCAGCCCCCTCTCCCTGTACCCGGTGACCGACGGCCAGTTGCAGGCCGCGCTCGTCGCCGGCCGCGGCCCCGAGGACCTGCGGTCCGCCGTGGCCGGGGAGAACGGGCGGATCGAGGTGGCACCGGACGACGCCGGCCTGAGGTTCCTCCCGCCGCTGCTGCCCACCGCCTCCAACAACGCCCTGATCAACGGGTTCATGGGCACGCACCGCTCCAAGTTCGACCGCGCCCCGGAACCGGACGAGGAGTTCACCGCCCCGAACTACTACATCAAGGGCTTCGGTTCCTGGCTCAGGATGCCGGACGAGCCGCTCACCACCCCGGCCGACCCCGTCTGGCTGCTGGAGGAGCCCGAGGTCGTCCTGGTGTACGCCAACGACGACCAGGGAGTCCCGCACTACGCCGGCTACACCTTCGGCAACGACCTGAACGACATCGGCCTGCACCTGAAGAACCCGTGGGCGTGGACGCCGTACGCCAAGCTGTGCGAGACCTCGATCACGCCGTGGCTGTTCCTCGACACCCCGCCGGACAAGGTGACCGGCAGCGTCATCATCGAACGTGACGGCGCCCAGGCCTGGCAGGGCGGTTTCTCGTGCGGCGCCGACTCCCTCTTCCACCGGATCCCGGACATGGCGGACCACCTGTTCTCACATCCGCTGCTGCGCCGCCCGGGCCTGGTCAACTACCTCTTCCTCGGCGCGGACAAGGCCACCTACCACGACGGGTTCCGGATCGAGAACGGCGACCGGATGGTCATCGACGTCTCCAGCCACGGCGTCGTCCTGGCGAACGAGGTCCGGTACGGAGCCGCGGCCCCGAAGTAGCCGGGACACAGACCCCTGAGGCGCTCGGGCCGGGGTGTGCGGGATCACTTCCCCCGCACACCCCGGCCCGGGCCTTTTTCATGACGACCGCGCTCACGTGCGTGACGCCGAAGGGACAGCAACGACGCCCCGCGGCCCGCCCGTTCTCGGCCTGACGGCGGTCGGAGAGGGCCACGCACACGGTTTTGACGAACGGCTCATGTCGCTGTCCCCGATCGCCGGCGAGCCACGGGCTTCCGCACGCGGAACCCGGGCCCGCGTGGGACGCCGTGCCCCGACGTGACAGCGGGGGGGGGGGGGGGGGGGGAGGGGGAGGGGGGGGAGGGGGGGGGGGGGGGGGGGGGAGGGGGGCAGGAGGGGCCGCAA